>JASJGQ010000361.1:0-8705 GCA_033791425.1 Acidobacteriota bacterium | reverse complement strand
GGCCTCTACGAGGGCCTCTTCGGCCTTGAAGGTGATGATCTGCTGTTTGCCGCCCAAGGTTGCCACCACAGACCTCCTTTGTGCTGTGCATGAGGGTGTTACAGATTATTACCACAGCGTGGGTCTGTCAATGCGGGTGGCTGGGCTGCTGAGACTCCGCGGTCAGTTCGCCGACCGTTCGACGACCTCGGCATTCGTGACATCGCCTTTGACCGCACCGCCATCCACGAGGATCACCGTCACCCGGCGGCCCGAATCGCGCACGACGATGTCGCCCTCGACGATGGATCCGCCGGCGATCCTGATCTCGACGGCCTTCTTCTTGGCGCCGCGCCGGTCCTTGCCTCTGATGACGACGTCCCCTGCGACCCGCGTGCTGTCAGTCAGAGCCACTGATCCGTTGGTCGTTGTCAGTGTCCCGCCGACCCGGGTGGCGGCGAGGGAGATTCCGCCGTTGACCGTTGAAATATCAGCCAGAACCGTTCCGGAACCGCATTCGACTGATCCGTTGACCGTCTCGAGGCTGCCCTCGATCGAAATGTCGTCGCCAAGTATGAGGCTGCCGTTGACCGTGCCGACGTCCCCTGCCACCGCCACGTCGTCTGCAATCGTGATCTGACCGTTGACGGTCTTCAGCCCGCCGACGGATGTGCCTTGGCCCACGGTTATCCTGCCGTTGACCGTCCGGCAATTGCCCCGGACGTCGCAGCCGGAGCCGATGCGCACGCTACCGTTGACGGTCGATCGGCTGCCCTCAACGGTCTCGCCGTCGGCAATCAGGATGGACTTGTTGACCCCGCAGGACGCCGCCAGAAAGCAGGTGAGAACGAGAGCCAGCCGGTTCCGGGGAATGCTCATGATCGGTACCTCCTCTCTATTGAACGTCACCACGTTCGATTGGGTTCACGGAATCTCAGGCCGCTGCGGCCTTCTTGGAGTCGCTGCGATTGGTGACAAAAATGAAAACCAACATTGCGAGAAGGGACAGAACGCCGATGGTGGTATAGGCGTACCACAGGTAGTTGGCGTGGGCGTAGACTTCTGGCATCGGCGCCTGGCCCGCGAGGGCCAACGTGTGCTGTTCCTGGATCGCGATGGGAAGCGTCGTCGGTTCCGGACAGTAGTTCTTGAGCAGATAGCCGGAAAAGATAAAACCGAAGATCCAGGCAAAGAAGGTGTTGATGTGGGCGAAGCCGAGAAAGACGCCCTCCTTGCCGCGTGGTGCCTGTTTCGATGCGAACTCGAGCCACTTGGGCGACAGGAAGCACTCGGCGAGACCCTGAATGGCGATACCCACGACCATCATCAAGGTGATGGGGTGGACCTCAAAACCGAGAATGCGGACGTTGCCGTGGAACCAGGAGGATGACGCCATCGCGAGCGAGGACAACGGGATCATGGCCATGGCGACGAGAATCGAGTTCTGCGGTTTCCATTTGCGGACCATCTGGGTGATGGCGACCACGAAGAGGACGACCACCAACGGGTTGACGTTGGCATACCATTCGGGTTTGTAGGTCTCGCCGGCCATTCGTAGGACATAGTCCGGCATCGAAGCATAGAGCTGGCCCTGAATGGCCCAGAATCCGGCGGTGATCAGGATCAGGGCGAGAAAGCGGACATTGCTCATGGCCATCCACATGCCCTGGAGGACCTCGCTCATGTTCTTGGGCTGTGCGTGGCTGTCGTCGGGCGGGCGGTAGATGATTATCACGAGGATGAGTGCAAAGAGGCTGGCGCCGGCAGAAAAGAAGGGAACGGTCTCGACCCCCATCTGAATGCGCATCGGGGCGACGATGGTCTTGCCGGTGAAGGAGCCGATGTTGACCACCATGTAAAAGATCGAGAATGCCCTGGCGCGGTTGAGCAAGTTGGAGGACTTTGCCACCGTGCCGGTGATCACGGGTTTGACGAAGGCGCCGCCGAGGACGATCAGCGCGAGTCCGGCCAGCACGGGTCCGAGGGTCGAAAACACTCCCAGAGAACTGTAGCCGACGGTCAGCAGGGCGAAGGCGAGGATCAACGCTTTGCGGAATCCCATACGATCCGAGATGGCGCCGGTGAAGAAGGGAACCAGGTAGATCCAGCCCCCGAAGAGGCCCGCCACAACGCCGGCCTGCACGTCATCGAGCCCGACGACCCGAATGAGATAGGTTCTGAGGGCGATGAACGTGCCGTAGTAGGCGGCGCGCTCGCAAAGTTCGGCGGCATTGCCGGTCCAGAACGTCTTGGGGAAACTCCAAGTGAGTTTTTCGGCCGCAGTCTCCTCCGCGGTGATCTCTTCGCTCATCTCATTTCCTCCAGATCTTGCAGACGCGCAACTGTAGCCCGGAAATCCGGGGCGGCAAAATCGAAACCCCGGCGTCGTGGCAGGAGTAGAATCCTACATCATGAGAAAGCTCAAGTGGATCATTGTCGGAGTCGCGGTCGTGGTGGTGGGATTGATTCTCCGATACACGGTGTTTGCGCCCGAGATCGTCGAGGTGCGAACGGCCGCGGTCGAGAGGGGACTGGTCGAGCAGACCGTCAGCAACACCAGGGCGGGAACGGTCCGGGTGCGGCGCCGGGCCGAGCTCTCGCCGCAGGTCGGGGGGCTCGTGGTGGACCTGCCCCACCGTGAGGGCGATTGGGTGGAGGCGGGAGAGGTCGTCGTCCGCCTCGATGACAGCGCGCAACAGGCCGAGCTCGAGTCGGCCCGGACTACGGTCGAGGCGGCCGCGGCCCAGGCGGACGAAGCGTGCCTGGCCGCCGAACTCGCCGAGAAGGAGCTCGTGCGGTTGGAGAGCCTTCACTCGAAGGGCATCGCGAGCGACCAGAACCTCGACCTCCTGCGCACCGATCGCGATCGAACCAGGGCGGGTTGTACTGCCGCCCGGGCTGCCGTCGGCCAGGCCATTGCTCGGGTCGGTTCGGTCGAGGTCCAACTCGCCTTCACCGAGCTGAGGGCACCGTTTGCGGGGACCATCGCCGAACTCAGCACGGAGATCGGTGAGTACATCACGCCCTCGCCCCCGGGGTTGCCCATTCCTCCGGTGATCGATCTTCTCGATCCGGCGTCGATTTATGTCAGCGCTCCGATTGACGAGGTCGATGCGGAAAGAGTGCATGTGGGTCAGGCCGTACGGGTGACGGTGGATTCGCGCCCGGATGCGACCATCGGCGCCTCGGTCGAACGCGTCGCGCCCTATGTCCTCGATGTGCTGGAGCAGAACCGCACCGTTGAGGTCGAGGTCAGGCTTGACGACGCCGAGGCAATGCGCGGCGTGCTGCCGGGCACATCGGCCGATGTCGAGATCATTCTCGACAGCCGCCAGGACACCCTGCGGATCCCGGCTTCGGCCGTGGCCGAGGGCGGCGGAGTCCTGGTTCTGAGCAACGGCGTGCTCGAGGAAAAGACTGTCGGCGTCGGCCTTCGCAACTGGCGCTTTGCCGAGGTCCTGGATGGGCTTTCCGTCGGAGATCAGGTTGTGGTCGTTCGCAACTCGCCCGACATCAAGGCCGGGGCGGAGGCGAGGGAGAAGAGCCAGTGAACCGGAAATCAGGAATGAGGAATGAGGAATTAGGAATTCCTGCACGCACTCCCCGAGAGTTGATCATGAGCTGGTGGATGGCATTCCTAATTCCTAATTCCTATTTCCTCATTCGAGGGCAGCTGGATCCGTGAGTATGATCATCCTGAAAGACATCTGGCGCACCTATCACGTGGGTGATTCGGACGTGCACGCGCTGCGCGAGGTTGATCTCGAGATCAAAAGGGGCGACTACATCGCCCTGATGGGCCCCTCGGGCTCGGGGAAATCGACCCTGCTCAACATCCTCGGGTGCCTCGATCGCCCGACCTCCGGCACCTACCATTTTGACGGCAGCGACATTGCTTCTCTCTCCGATGCCGAACGGACCAAACTGCGGCAGTCGGAGATCGGCTTCATCTTTCAGTTCTTCCACCTGCTGCCCCGGCTCACGGCCCAGGGCAATGTCGAGTTGCCGATGTTGTTTGCGGGTGTGGCGCGTGCAGAACGTCGCCGGCGAGCCTCCAATGTCCTCGAGTCGGTTGGGCTCTCCGACCGCATGCACCACCGTCCGGATCAACTTTCGGGCGGCCAGCGCCAGCGGGTGGCGATCGCTCGCGCGGTGGTGATGGAACCGGGTTTGTTGTTGGCCGACGAGCCGACCGGAAACCTGGACCGGGCGGCGGCGATTGAAGTTATGGAACTGCTCGGCGGAATGAATGCCGACGGCCAGACTGTGGTTCTCGTGACCCATGATCCCGAGGTTGCAAAGCGGGCAAAAACCACCGTGCGAATGGACGACGGTGAGATCGTGGAGAGACGATGAAAAGTGAATTAGGAATGAGGAATGAGGAATTAGGAATTTCATCCCATCTCATCCTTCGGAAACGCGATCTGAATGGGTGGTCGACATTCCTAATTCCTAATTCCTACTTCCTCATTCAGATGGTTGGTGGTCGTGTCCATCGGTGAGCTGATTGTCTTTGCCGTCGGTGCGCTCCGCGGCCACCGTCTGCGCACCGGTCTGTCGGTGGCCGGTGTAGCGGTGGGGATCGCTGCGGTGATTGCCCTGACCGCCCTCGGCGAGGGTGCGCGCCGATACGTCGTGCAGGAGTTCAGTTCACTGGGATCAAACCTCCTGATCGTGCTGCCCGGGAAGGTCGAGACCACGGGCATGATGCCGTTTGGCGGAACCGTGCACGATCTCACGATTGATGACTACCGCGCGGTGGCGATGCGGATCCCGCTGGTCCAGCGGGCGGCGCCGTTGGCGACCGGGGAGGAGACCCTGCGCTACGGCGGCAAGGCGCGGTCGGTACCGGTCATCGGAACGACAGAGGAGCTGCTCGAGGTGCGCAAACTGCGGGTCGGCGCAGGACGTTTCCTGCCTCCCGGCGATCCGAATCAGGGGGGCGCCGAAATCGTGCTCGGTATCAAGGTTGCCCAGGAGCTGTTTAACGCAGAGAGCCCGCTTGGAAAGGTCGTGCGACTCGGCGAGTGGCGTTTCCGGGTGGTGGGCGTCCTCGAACCCAGGGGGAGGTCGTTGGGGTTCGATTTTGATGACCTGGTCTTTGTTCCGGTGCGAACCTCCTTGCGGATCTTCAACCGATCTTCGCTGTTTCGGATCCTCGTGGAGTTGCCCGGGGAAGGCGATCTGGAAGAGGCCAAAGCAGCGGTCATCGAACTGCTCGCCGAACGCCACCGGGCGGAAGACGTCACGGTGATCACCCAGGACGCGGTCGTCAACACCCTCGACTCCATTCTCGGCGTGCTCACGCTTGCACTGGCCGCCATTGCCTCGGTGTCCCTGACCGTGGCCGGGGTCGGGATCATGAACGTCATGCTGGTGGCGGTGTCCGAGCGCCGCCGCGAGATTGGGCTGCTCAAGGCTCTGGGAGCGACCACGTCCCAGATCGTCGCTGTCTTTATTGCCGAAGCGTCGGTCCTTTCGACGCTCGGCGGGCTTGTGGGTCTGGCGGCCGGTGCCGCTGCGGTCGCGGTGTTCGTCCAGTTCTATCCGACATTTCCCGCCGCTACACCGACATGGGCCATCGTCGCTTCTCTCCTCGTGTCGGTTGTCGTCGGGTTGTTCTTTGGGGTCGTTCCGGCGCGCCGGGCCGCGCGGCTCGATCCGGTCGAGGCGTTGGTGGGACGATGAAGACAGAATTAGGAATTAGGAATTAGGAATGAGGAATGCCGCCCACCCATCCCCTCAACGCATTGCTGACTTGTGGCTAAAATTCCTAATTCCTAATTCCTACTTTCTAACCTGTGCGTCCTACTTCCTCGTTCGACGGGTGGGCTGATGGACATCCTAGAGGTCATCAGATTCGTGCTTGGCGCGATCCGTGGGCAGCGGCTGCGGTCCTTTCTCTCTGCCCTGGGGGTCGCCATCGGCGTCACCGCGGTGATCGTCCTGACCTCGCTCGGCGAGGGTACGCGGGATTATATCGTCGGCCAGTTCACCCAATTCGGCACCAGCATCGTCGCGGTCAACCCCGGTAAGGTCAAAACCCTCGGCATGCCCGGGGCCCTTGGGGGCACCACTCACAAGCTGACGATCGATGACGCGGAGGCCTTGCGCCGAATCCCGAATGTCGAGGAGGTCGTGCCCGTCGCCTTCGGTCAGGCACGGGTGGAAGGGGGTGGACGGGGGCGCAGCGTTTTCGTCCAGGGAGTGGGTTGGGAAGCGGCAAAGGGCTTTCGTCTGAATGTCTCGCAGGGATCGTTCCTTCCCCGCATGGATCCGAATCGACGAAGCTCCTATGCGGTTCTCGGGGCCAAGCTCACCCAGGAGCTGTTTGACGATGAGTCGCCCCTTGGCAAGAGGATCCGTATCGGCGGCTACACCTTTCTCGTCATCGGAGTGATGGAAAGCAAAGGGCAGATGATGGGGTTCGACTTCGACGACACGGTCTACGTGCCGGTGGCGAGCGCGCTGGACATCTTCGACGTCGATGAACTGGTCGAGATCGACATCGTGGCCAGCAACACCGATGTCATTCCCGATGTCGTTGCCGGCATCCGGTCGTTGTTGATGGAGCGCCACCGCGGCGAAGAGGACTTTACGATCACCACCCAGACCGAAATGCTCGACACCTTCGGCAAGATCATCGGCATGATCACCATCGCGGTTTCCGGGATCGCGGGCATCTCGCTTCTCGTGGGCGCAATCGGCATTCTCACGATCATGTGGATCTCGGTCCACGAACGAACCAACGAGATCGGCCTCCTGCGCGCTCTCGGCGTGACGCGGGGCACCGTACAGGGATTGTTCCTCCTCGAGTCGGTGCTGCTGGCGGTTGCCGGCGGCACGCTCGGCCTCGCTGCCGGTCTCTCGCTGACCGCCCTCGGCCGCGCGGCGGTCCCCGGGCTCCCGTTGTCGACACCGCCTCTGGCGATCGCGGCAGCCCTCGCCATGTGCCTTTTGGTGGGGGTGGTCAGCGGCGTCGCCCCGGCGCGGCGGGCCGCCGACCTCGATCCAGTAGATGCACTGCGGACCGAGTGAATCCCTGCAACCTGAAGGACGTGCCGACGTAGCAGATAGGTGGAGATCGGGTTCGATTCGGGGTCGTTACTCGCACGGGTCCACCGGCACAATAGAGAGCATCGAAACGGTTCTGCTACCGTCGGTTTTGGGTTGAGATCAAACGGAGGCCGAATTGCACCGGGTTTGCACAGTATGTATCGCCATCGCCGTGCTGGGGATCTCGGCCTGTCGTGTTGACCTCCCATTGGTGTGGTTTGACGGGTCATTTCAAGCCGCATTGACCGAGGCCGCGGAGCGGGACACGGTGGTGATGGTCGAGTTCTACACTGATTGGTGCAACTGGTGTCGGCGGTTGGAAAGCGACACCTTCACCGATCCGAAGGTGCGGGCCGAGTTGGCGCAGTTGGTGGCGGTCAAGCTGGACGCCGAGAAGAGCGGCGTCGAGTTGGCCGCGCGGTACGGCGTCAACAGCTTCCCGACCATGATCTTTTTTGACGCTCGTGGGAACGAGATGGAACGCATCCTCGGTTACCTGCCACCGGACAAATTCCTGAGGCGGGTTCAGCGCATCCGATCCGGGGACACCTTCCTCGCCTGCCTGCGGATGCTCGAGGAGGACCCGGGAGATGTCGACGCCATCGAGCGATCGGTCAGCGGTCTGCTCGAACGGTCCGATCCGGAAGGGGCCATCAGCCGGGTCGAAGCCTTTCACAAGGCCACTGGCGGCGAACAGCTCGAGGTGTGTCGCCGTCTGATGTTCACCGCACGGGCCGAGTTGCACACGAGGGTGTATCAGCGGGCCGGCAGGTTGTTCCGCCAGGGGTGGGACCGAGGTTTCGAGGTCCCGGACACGGACGGCACCGCGAGCCTGAACAGGATCATCGAGAACGGACTGATGGACCTTCCCGCGGAGAACCAGGCGGAGTTGCTGAGGAACGCACGCTATGAGGACGCCGCAACCCTTCTCGAGATTCCGGATCTCGAATACATCGCGCCCGATGAACTCCTCGGTGTTGCGGACTTCTCATTCAGCAATGGTCACTTCGATTTTGCTGCTGAGCTCTATCTCCGGTGGTACGAAAGGGAGGGCCCCTCGGCCCCGGCCGGCATCCTCAACGACGTCGCGTGGCGACTCTATCTCTCGGGTCGTGAGCTCGAAGAGGCGATTCAGATCGCACGCCGATCATATGCGGCCAATCCGGACCCGGAGGCCGCTGACACGCTGGCTCGGCTTCTCTACGCCAGAGGGGAGGTGGCCGAGGCCGTCGAGTTCGAGGAACTCGCTGCCGAATCCACGGAGGGATCGAGGGGCGAAGCCTTCCGAATCATCGCCGAACGCATGACGGCCGGCGAGAAGATCGAGGATCGACCGACCTTCGACAGTTATCCCGGAAGACGCAAACACCAACTGTGAATTTTCAATTCTCAATTCTTAATTTTCAATTTGGACGCGGCCACCCCAGCAGATTGATCTCAGTCGATCCCGGAAATTCAATTTGGAGCAAAGCTGTGAGCTGGGGGAGGATGGGTGTGGAAATTCAAAATTTAAGATTCAAAATTGAGAATCTACAACCCGTAAGGGTTGTCACCACAGGTAGTCTTTTGCGATCTCGCGTTTGTCGCGTCCTGCGAGGATGTGGACCACGCGGACCTTGCTGACGCTGGAAGGCGAGAGACTCCCCAGTGGGAGGTGGACAATCCGCTTC
>JASJGQ010000360.1:0-8124 GCA_033791425.1 Acidobacteriota bacterium | reverse complement strand
GAGAGGCACTCCCCGCCGACGTCCCGATTTTCGCAGCCGGAGGTATCTGGACCCGCGAAGATGCTGCTCGTGCCGTCGACGCCGGCGTCGAGGTCGTCGTGCTCGGGAGGGCTGCCATCACCCACCCCGACTGGCCCGCGGTCTCAGCCGCGCCCGGTTGGGAGCCCAATCGACCGCCGTGGCGGCCCGACTATCTGACGAGTGTTGACGTCGGGCCCGGATTCCTCGAGTACCTCAGGGGCATGGCGGGGATGGTGGAGGACGGCACCGCGCCACGGAGGTGAATTGCTCCAAGAACAATCGGGGAGGCGCCCGATACCCGACACCCGGACGGGGTGTGCCCCGCCAGTCTCATCCCGGGCTCTGCGCCTGAATCAAATGGTGTCTCCCTTAGAGTCGCCCGGTACCGGAGGTGGCGGCGGCGGTGGCGGCGGCGGAGATGGCGAAGCGTCAACCCAAAAAGGCGCCGAGCGGCATTTCTCGCGAGCCGCCATCCAGGCTGCGCAGCCGACAGCGAGATCGAAGAGCGCGAGGGCCAACTCGGGCGAACGAGTCGCGAAAAAACGTCCGATCACCGGAACGAACGACGTCCAACTAACCATCCACGGCAACGTGAAACCGATGGTGATGTGCGCGCACCAGACAAAAAAACCTGCGCCGATCAGCTGTCCGATTCCTTTACCGAGAGCGCGGTGGACGCTGAGAATTCCGGCCACCAGAGCGACGGTGAGAACTGTCGACGCCAGTCGTCCAATTGCCCCGGAAATCCCAAACCCCTCGCTTGCTTCGAGACCCGTTCCCGCCAACAGCAGACCTCCCGGCGAAGCAACAACGAAGTCTCCGATATATCCGCAAACGGCTAACACGACTGTCGCTATCGCTACGGGAAGGGCGCCGGCATCAAAAAGACTGCCACCGAAATCTTCCACGCTCGCCCGATCAGGCCACGATTCCCTATCGGATGATCGGAGGCGGTGCACTCTCCAGGCCACGACCAGTCCGAACAGGGCCGGCACCGAAATGAACAGGTCGCGTACGACCCGCGGGGTTACCGCGAGACCCGTCAGCATCGGCGCCAGACCAACCACGGTCTCAAATGAAGGCAGAATGACCTCGGCGAAGATGCCCGCCCCAGTCAACAACGTCAAAGCCGCCACCCACCACCGTCCCCACAGCACCCGATTGACCTGCGATGTGAGTGAGTTGTCGCGGAACTGACGCGCTGCGTCGACGATCGACTTGAGACCCGCGACAGCGGCCGCTCCATACTGGGCAATATTCATACTTTGACAATACTCCGGCCAAAGACCACTGATTCCGTTGTATTCTCGAAAACGTCTTTCAGAGGATCTCTGTCGCCGTTCTCACCCCATGAGGTGCTGGCGAAGAGCAACAGCCTGGACGAAGGAGGCCAAGATGGCGCCACTCAGGAAACATGACATGCTCGTGAGATCGGCAACGGCGGATGAGATCAAGGCGGTTTGGGAAGAGCGCTGGTTTGGCCTCGTGGTTTGCCTGAGCGCGGTCTTCGAGCCCTCGGACGTCGAAGGGCTCGCCCTGGTGGATCACGACGACGAGATCGTCGGACTGGTGACCTATCACGTCGACGGGCCTGCGGGTCAGATCGTGACCCTCGATACCATCCTCCGCGGACGCGGCTTCGGCCGACGCCTGCTCGAGATCGCCGAAAACAAGTTTCACAACCTCGGTCTCGGCCGCGCCTGGGCATTGATGACCAACGACAATCTCCGTGCGGCGGGGTTGTACCTCTCACGCGGCTATCGGTTGGCTCGGGTCCATCTCGATGCGGTCGACCGGGTTCGCGAACACAAGCCCCACCTGCCCGAAAAGGGTTATGAGGGCATCCGAATTCGAGACCTGTGGGAGTTCGAGAAAATGGGGCCACTCGGCCTGCCGCTTCCCTGAAACCCGGTTCGGGAGCCCTATCAATCAGTCGGTGGATGGGTCCCGACGCAGCCACCAAATCGACCACAAAAGCGCTGTAAAGATGAGTGGCCTCACGAGCTGAGGGGCTTCGCCATTGGCGAGGTGGGTATAGGCCGCGCCGATCATGATCCCCGTGAGTCCGTAGATCGCCGGGCGGGTCAGTCGGGGGATCAACAGACCGATGGCACCCAACAGTTCGAACACTCCAATGACCGTGGCGAACCACGCTGCATACCCCCAGCCCTCGAACATCGCGGTCTGCGCACCCGCAAATTTTCCGAGGGTGGTTGGGCGGGGGGTGGGGGCGGGACACTTCACGGGGACAACTCGCTGAAACGAGTCGCGCGCGGCGGAGGTGCCATTCTTTGCATTGTTTGATCCTCCATTGCCCCGGTCAGCGGGGATTGCTTCAGGCAAACAATGCATAGGGTGGCTCCTCCCGGGAACGACGCCGGGAAAGCCAATCTAAGGTGGAATGCCTTTCAGCGCTTCGCGGCCGCAGACCAGTAATCGGCCCTGGTGTTTCTGGAGGCATCACCGTGAAGGGTGCTATGGTCCCTGAAGATCACACGACCGCACCGCGCGGTCCCCGAGGAGAACCCCATGCCGAAGAAGATCCTACCCAGCCACGTCCTGGCCACGATGGTTGCCGCGCTGCTGCTGATCTGCGTCTTCCCCATCAATTCTGAAGAGACCGACAACGACAGCACCACCATGAAACCGCCGGCGAGGAAGCCCTTCCTCGTCGCCGGGAAGATGCCCCACCTGACGGGCATCCTCAAGCAACACTGGGACGACCCGGACCTCGCGCTGACATCCGAACAACAGAAGGTCCTGCTCGAAATCCGAGCGAACACCATGTCCGCGGTGATGGGCCTTGCTCAGGAGCTCGAACCGCTGGAGTCATCCCTTGCTCAACAGGCCATGGAGGGCGCGCCGCCAGAGCAACTGGCCCCGCTCGTCGATACCATCAGCACCCTCAAGACCCGGGCCACGATGGTTCATCTGACGTGTCTCCACAACACGATGGAGGTCCTCGACGATCGCCAACTGACCCTCCTCCTTGGCGAGTCGGAAACTCACTGAGCGCGGGCTGGTCCTCCCAATAAAAAGGACGGCGCCGCTTGCCCTGTTGCATCACGAGGACGACAGCCCACCGATGTACAGGGTTATTTCGAATCCAGCATCTCCCTGAGCCGTCGAATGTGTTTCGGCCTGGTGCCACAGCAGCCGCCGACGATGCTTGCCCCTGCGTCCAGCCACCGCTCGACCTCCTCGGCATAGTCATCGGGATAGAGCACGGTTGCCGCGCCCCTCTGCGCCGACTCAGGGTCATCGGAAACCCCGGCGAGACCGTCCTCGGGCACGACGCGCTCGGCGTTCGCGTAGCCGCCCACCGGAGCATTCGTGAGGCCCTTGAGCACGGGTAAGGCAGCCGTGACAAAGTTGGCGCCACAGCAGTTCACGAGATAGGCAGATGGACTGAGATCGCCCAGAGCGGCAAAGGCCTCGGCGAGGCTTTCGCCGCTCGGCAGAGTGTTCAGCCGCGTGCCTTGAAGTGTCCAACTGATCCAGAAGTCGCAACCGGTTTCGGATGCCGCCTCGCAGGCCCACACCGCCTCCCGAGCGCTCGCCAGGGTCTCGCAGATAATGAGATCGACCCTTCCCTTCAAGGCCGAGGCGATCCTGCGGTACCCGGCGAGAACCTCCTCCCGACCCTTGACGAGATCCGCGCGATAGCTGGTTTCGAGCGGCGGAAACGACCCGGCAAGCCGGGGCCGACGGCCCGCGGTGGCGCATGCCTTTTCTGCGAGGTCTATCGCCAAACCCGTCATCTCTTCGACGCGGTGACCCATGTCCTGCCGGTCCAGGATCGGCGGTGTGACCGAATAGTTGTTGATCGTCAGGACATCGGCACCGGCTTCGATATAGGCGGCGTGGACGTCAACGACGGCATCGGGGTCTTCGGTCAGCGCCAGGGCCGACCAGATCGATTCGGTGTGAGACGGCACGTCAACTCCGCGCAATTTCAGTTCGAAGCCCATTCCACCGTCGAGAAGCGTGACCATCAGCTTTTCCTTTTGGGACTCTCACCGCCAGGATACATCTTCGATCTCGAATGCCGTCTTTGTGGTCGGGTGATGCTCATCACCTTGACAGTGCTGTCAACCTTTCATACTGTTCATGCGTTATTAATATCAGGTATCACTTCCGTAGTTTCTCATCAGGCATATCCGGAGGCATCGGACATGAACACAAGGCTCTACGATCGACCCTGGCGCGCGACTCCGCCCGAACGGCTTGGCGAGTTGATTGGGGACCACACCTCGTCCAAGACCTTGCGGGGTTTCTTCGGGTCGGTCGCGGCCCTCGAGGAGCGGTTCAATTTGACGCCGCTGCGCGATGGCAAGACGGCCGTCAACCTGCCTGCCGCCAATGGCGAGACACCGCCGCTTGAAAGCCTGGTCTTCAGCCGCCTGGCGTTCGGTCCGCGACCGGCAGATGTGGACACCTTCAGAGGTATGGGCGCGACCCCCCGCGAACGGCTCGAAAACTGGCTCGAGGTGCAGCTCGACCCCGAAACCATCGCTGACGATGAGTTCGATACTCGCCTCAGTCAGTCGAACTATCTGACTCTCGAAAAGAACCTGTTTGATCTCTGGAACGACCATGCGCGCGAAGAAGAAGATTTTGATTACCACATGCTGCCGATCTACGAGACCCAGCACGCGGTGATCCTGCGCGCGACCTACAGCCGCCGCCAGCTCGCCGAGGTGCTGGCCGATTTCTGGCACAACCACTTCAACGTCTTCGGATGGCACTTCTTTTCGGGCCCGCTCTTTGTGCACTACGACCGTGACGTGATCCGCACCAACATGCTCGGAAACTTCCGCCAGTTTATCGAAGACATGACCGCCGCGCCGGCCATGCTCTTTTATCTCGACAACTTCTTCAGCTCGGCCGACGGACCAAACGAGAACTTTGCGCGAGAGGTCCTCGAACTCCACACCTTCGGCGAGGAAAACTACTACGGGGCAATCCCGGCCTCCGAGGTCCCGCGGGGCACCGACGATGTACCGCTCGGCTACACCGATGAGGACGTGCGGGAGTTCGCGCGCTGCCTCACCGGGTGGTCCATCGACGAGAATACCGGGAGCTTTCTCTACCGGGACTACTGGCACGATGACGGACCGAAATCGGTCCTCGGACTCGACATCCCCGCGGGCCAGCAGGCTCTGAAAGATGTCCAGGACGTGTTCGATCTTTTAGCGACCCGCCCCGGAGTCGCTCGTTTCGTGTGCACCAAACTGTGCCGCCGGTTGGTGGCCGACAATCCGCCTGAATCGCTGGTTGATGCAGCATCCGAAGTCTTCCTCGCCAACACCGATCAATCGGACCAGCTCGAAAGGGTGGTGCGGGCTATCGTCCTGTCGGACGAGTTTGCCGAAACATGGGGCGACAAGGTCCGGCGCCCGTTCGAACTCGTGATCGGCGCTGTTCGATCCATGAACCCGACCTTCTCCCTGCCACTCGCAGCAGATTTCAGCCGTTACGTCTTCTGGCTGCTCTACACGACCGGACATTTCCCCTACACCTGGCCACCGCCGACCGGCTTTCCCGACCGCAAGGAGATCTGGCTGACGACCAACGCGCTGGTGACCAGCTGGCGACTGACCAACCTCCTGGCTGGGCTCGAGCTTGACGGGTGGCGGCCATGCGATCCGGTGGCGGCAACGCCGGTAGGCCTGCGTTCAGCCGCTGAACTCGCGGACTACTGGATCGACCGAACGCTCCTCCGCTCGATTGATGAACCGTCCCGCCAGGCGATCATCGATTTCATGGCGCAGGGCAAGAACCCAGATGCTCAACTCAATCTCGGGAGCAGGGTGATCAAGGACCGTCTGCGATCGATGGTAGGGCTGGTTCTGATGTCGCCCGAATTCCACTGGCGGTGAAGAAGTGAATATTTTCAGTCCAACGCGACGTGGTTTCATCCAGGGCGGTCTTGCCACCGCGGCGCTCGGTTTCGCGCGCCCCTCCTTTGGCGCGATTCAGGATGGCTCAGACATTCTGGTATTGGTCTTCCTGCGCGGCGGAATGGACGGCCTCGACCTCATCCCGCCGGTGTCTGGGCCCGACCGGGCAGTCTACGAAGCCGCACGACCGACCCTCAAGGTCCCGCTTTCAGGTTCCGGTGCCGCCCTCACGCTCGACGGCGCCTTCGGTCTCCACCCGGCCGCAGCGTCGCTGCTGCCGCTTTTTGATCAGGGACGGATGGCCGTGGTGCACGCGACCGGGATGCACAACCCGACCCGCAGCCACTTCGAGGCTCAGGATTTTCTCGAGCTCGGCACACCGGGCGAGAAGACGATCGGCAGCGGCTGGCTTCACCGTCACCTGGCCAGCGCGGCCAATCTCCCGTCGCAGATCCTGATTCCGGCGCTCGCATCCGGAAACCTGCAGCCGCTCGCTCTGCTCGGCAGTAGCGAAACCCTGACCCTTGCCAACCCGAACGACTTCGGCTTCGCCACCGGGCCCCAGCAGTGGCAGAACGAACAGCATGATGCGATGCGCAACCTTTACACCAGCGACTCGAGCCCTGTCCACGTTGCGGGAACCCAGACCATCACGGCTGTTGACATCGTCGACACGTATGTGACCGGCGAGTACCAGCCTGGCGGCGGCGCGATCTATGGCGACGACGACGTCGGTTCTCATTTCAAAGTCGCCGCCCAGATGATCTCCCTCGACCTCGGTATACGGGTCGCCACTGTGGACATTGGAGGATGGGACACTCACGAAAGCCAGGGATCCGGACCAGGTGGTTTCTTCGCCGGCCAGGTGAAAGCACTGAGCGATGGGCTCGCGGCGTTTCTGACAGATCTCGAAGCCCGCGGTTTGGGCGACCGTTTGACGGTCGCCGTCATGACCGAGTTCGGCCGAAGGGTCGAGGAGAACGCCGACCAGGGCACCGATCACGGCCACGCGGTGCCGATGCTGCTGCTCGGCAACAACGTCGTTGGTGGACTCCACGGCCCGTGGCCGGGTCTCGATCCCGGCCAGCTCTTCGAGGGTGTCGATCTCGAGGTCACCACGGATTTCCGACAGGTTCTCTCTGAAGTCCTCATCAAACGCCTCGGTAACCGCCGCCTGGACAAGGTCTTTCCGGGTTACGAGGGCTATAGCCCCCTCGGCGTCGTCGCGGGGCTCGATCTTCCGCCGTATGACGGTTCGCCGCTGCGGGCCGGTGGGCGCAAGATGCCCTGAACCAGGCGGGATCGCCAGTTTCGAGACCGAACAAGAAGACCATCGCAATCCCGTTGCGCTTGGGCGACTCCACGCGCCAACCGGCAACCGCAGTAATTGGTCAGCGCCCGCTCGTGACACAGAACTCCAACTCTCCCTGCCCCCGGGTGCCTCGTCTCAACGCGGCTTGACGCCGCTGACGGTTCGCACTAGCGTTCTCGGGACATACAGCGTCCGAAGATCAAAAGTCGCCCCGTCTACCGGGAGCGCCGAACGAAGGGAGAAATCATGGTTCAAGGTACGTGGCTCGATGACGCGAAGAAGAATTCAGGATTGTTGATCTTTCTCGGAGTCCTGACCGTCATTTTTGGAATCATCGCTATTGCATCGCCCTACCTGGTTGGTGTGACGGTGTCGATGTTTGTTGGAATTCTGCTGCTAGGCTCCGGCGTCGCGCAGATCGTCCACGCCGTCAAATCGAGACAGTGGGGCACCGGAATCTGGGGCACGGTCATCGGTCTCCTCGGCGTGGCTGCCGGTCTCCTGATGATCTTCCGACCGGTGGTGGGGCTGCTCTCCATGACCCTGCTTCTCGCCTTCTACTTCCTGATCGACGGTATCTCGGAGATCATCGCGGCCTTCAAAATCAAACCCGATCAGGGTTGGGGCTGGGTCCTGTTCAACGGCGTGATTGCTGTTCTGCTCGGCCTCATGATCTGGCGCCAGTGGCCAATCTCCGGAGCCTGGGCCATCGGGGTGCTGGTCGGCATTCACATCGTCTTCTCAGGTTGGACCATGGTCGTTCTCGGCACCGGGGCGCGCCGTATCGCGGGCGCACTGGAGGATGCGGTGGAGGACGCGGTCGACTATGGGCAGGATCTCGCCGAAGACGCGGTCGACGCGGCACAGGACGTGGTGGAAAAAGCCGGT
>JASJGQ010000359.1:0-4532 GCA_033791425.1 Acidobacteriota bacterium | reverse complement strand
CACCCTGATCCCGTGAAACGGTTGTAGGCTGGTCCTTCAGGGCCTGCCACCACGATGTCCAATCTATGAATCGCGCCCATGGAGGCTTGGGCATTCGTGGGCGGGCCGTAAACGACCCGCCTACGTCGTTCAGCTCATCTGTGGCGGGGTGGGTGGAAATTCAAAACTCAAAACCAAAAACTAAAAACTCCCTCACGGCATCCTTCTGCCGGAAGAGTGGCGGATCATGAGCATCGGTTCGCCGATGCCGATGGTGTCGGTTCGCGTGCAGGTGGCGCTGTCGGCGGTAACTGTGAGTGTCCAGCTGTAGGTTCCAGGCGTGTCATAAGTGTGAGAAACATCCGCACCGGACGCAGAGCTGTCGTCGCCAAATTCCCACTCGTAGATTGCAGCGCTCGCGCAGTCGCTCAGCACGGCACTCCCCGAAAACGACGCCGGGCTGCCGGCGTGGCCGGTTGCGTCAACCGTCGCCGAGCAGTTCACGTTGCAGGTGCCGCCGGTGTCGGCTACCGTCAGCGTCCCGGTTCCCAGGTTCGAGTTGGTCGAACCGTCCCACGCAGCGTATGTGAAGCTGTCGGTGCCGCTGAACCCGGTGAACGGATAGTACGTGGTGGTGGTCCCGGAAAGCCCGACGGTGCCGTTTGCCGGTTGTGAGACGACGCGGAGCGAGAGGCTGTTGTTGTCGGCATCGCTTGCCGACAGCGTGATCTGTACCGGTGTGTTCTCGTCCGTCGATGCCGAGACGTTGTGAACCACCGGCGCCCGGTTGCCGGTGCTGTGCTCGCTGTTGGGTCCGTTGTGGCAGGTGTAGCAGCCGATCTGGAATCCCTGCCAGAAGTTTTTGGTGCCGAAGGCGGTCACGACGCGGTCGCCGAGCGCACGCGACAGCACGGTGCCGCGGTAGTCGGTTCCGTGGCAGACACGGCACCGGCTCGAGTTGCCCTCGGCGGCGTCCTCGTGGCGATCGACCCAGTCATTGCCCACTGGGTGCATGCCGTGCGGCCCGCCGGTCACGGTTTGCGGCTGGGTGCCGTGGCAGGCGGCGCAGTCCGATAATGTTCCCGCGTGACCCTGCTGGTCGATGTTCTGCAGGTTGTCATTGAGGTGGCTCGAGGGATAGATCGCGTGGGTCGAGCCGTGGCACGCCTCGCACTGGAGCCTGCCGTGACCCGTCGAGAACCGGTACAGTGAAACTCCGGGAGCGGGGGTGTTCGAGTCGGTTGCAAACGTGTTGTTGGCTGCAACCCGTGGCTCACCCGGCGCAACAAAGGCGGACAGGTAGCGGATCTGCCCATTGTTGTCGGTCGCCGTCCCGGTGTGGCATTGCTGGCATGTGGGCTGGTCGAACCACCCCTCGCGGCCGGCTGTGCCGACCCGGCTCATGCTGCCGTGGCAGCTCTGGCACTGGATGGCGAGGTCGCCGTTCGCGGCCACCGCGGCGCCCATGGCGCCGCGCAGGCACCGCGTATCCGAGCCAGGGTGGCAGGTGTAGCAGGCGGTGCGGTTGGCCGACGCGTCGAGGGTCATGCCGTTGGAGGGGTCTGTGACCCCGGCGTGGAGGCTGTGGATCGCCTGGGTGAGTGGCGGAACACCGCTGATGCCGGTTCCCGGAAGCGCGTTGGAGGCGTGGCACGTGTCGCACAGGATCGGCGTATCGTCGGCGGTGACGGTGTCATACAGCCCACCCGGGTTGTAGCCGGCGGTGGTGAGGGCTGAGATGAAGTCCGAGGTGCCCCCCTCCAGGTCGTCGTGGAGGAGCAAGATGTTGAGGCGGTAGTCGCGTTCGGGATCGGGATCGTAGATCCATCCGTCGGTCGGCCGTGCCGCCGGCCCCGAGCCCGAGCTGTGGCACGTGCTGCAGGTCATCTCATCCGAGACCGGCAGCACGATCCTGGTTGTGGCCAGAAGACTGCCGGAGGCGTTGCGAGCCACCAGCTTCATCATCGGGTAGTAGTTTTTTTTGTCGGCGTCGTCGTACGGCGTGATCGGGATGCCCTCGGCGGTGAACCAGTCGAATCCGGTGTCGAAATGCATCGGCTGAGGCGTGTTGACCGGTCCCGGCATGTCGCTGCCTGCGAGCCCCTGGTCGGGAGCGGGCGATGCACCGAAGAGCTGTGTCACCCAGTCCCAGAAGTTGGTCTTGTTGATCGAGGATACGTTGATCGATCCGGAGGGATCTGCGACTGCCTCATAGGTGACAGTGATGTCCCCTGCGTTGGTCACCAGGTCACCCGACGAATCGATGAGCTGAGCGTGGATGACGTTGTACGGCGGCAGAATCGAGAAAACCGAGTAGTCCGCGTCCATGCAGTGCATGCCGAGGTCATTCCAGCCAATCAACGTGTAGCCGCTTGTCTGCGCGCCGGCGACGGACGCGATGAAAGAGAGTGTCAGTGCGACGATACCGATCTCGCGAGTCATGCCTGCCTTCTTTCCCGTTCACGCGGTCACGCGCGCCGGTGGTGGGGATCGTGAAGCTGTGAGAACGGTTGTCGGAGCCAATTCCGTGGTCATAAGTTACGCGCCCCAACACCTCGATCTCCGCCGAAGCGATCCAACCCAAAGTCTACTCCTGTGCCCCCCGCGTCACAATGTCGCCAGCGGGCGGCCGCTCGCAAGCACTTCAGGGAGGGTATAGGCATTCGTGGGCGGGCCGTAAACAGCCCGCCCGATCGGCGGGAGTCGTGAATTCAAAACTCAAAACTCAAAACTCAAAACTCAATATCGGTACCACTCCGGCTTGTACGGTCCTTCGACCGGCACGTCGATGTAATCCGCCTGCTCCTTGCTGAGCGTCGTGAGCTTGGCGCCGAGCTGGTCGAGGTGGAGCCTTGCCACTTCCTCGTCAAGCTTTTTCGACAGGGTGGTGACGCCGATTTCGTGCTCGTTCTGCCACAGATCGAGCTGCGCCAACACCTGGTTGGTGAAGGAATTGGACATCACGAAACTGGGGTGGCCGGTGGCGCACCCGAGGTTGACCAACCGTCCCTCGGCGAGCAGGAAGATCGAGTGGCCGTCGGGGAAGGTGAATTTGTCGACCTGCGGTTTGATGGTCTGTTTCACGACCCCCGGCCACGCCTCGAGCTTTTCGACCTGGATCTCGTTGTCGAAGTGGCCGATGTTGCACACGATGGCCTGGTCCTTCATGCGGCTCATGTGGTCGGCGGTGATGATGTCCTTGTTGCCGGTGGTCGTGACGTAGATGTCGGCGATCGGGAGGGCGTCCTCCACCGTCATCACCCTGTAACCGGCCATGCACGCCTGGAGGGCGCAGATCGGGTCGATCTCGGTGATGCAGATCTGGGCGCGTTGTCCGGCCAACGACTCGGCCGAGCCTTTGCCGACGTCGCCGAAGCCGCAGATCAACGCCACCTTGCCCGAAATCATGACGTCGGTGGCGCGTTTGATGCCGTCC
Source organism: Acidobacteriota bacterium (assembly GCA_033791425.1). Lineage (GTDB taxonomy): Bacteria > Acidobacteriota > Thermoanaerobaculia > Thermoanaerobaculales > Sulfomarinibacteraceae > Sulfomarinibacter. Next base: position 1,117 of record JASJGQ010000359.1, on the reverse strand, counting down.
ACCAGCGACTCGCGGCAACCGTAGACGTTGTCGAACTTCGACTTGGTGACCGAGTCGTTGACGTTGATCGCCGGCACCAGCAGTTCGCCACGCTCGGCCATCTGGTAGAGGCGGTGGACACCGGTCGTCGTCTCTTCGGAAACGCCTTTCCACTCGCTGACCACACCGTGCCAGCGGCGGGGGGTGGTGCCCTGCACTTCCTGGAGGAGCTTGTTGGTGATCTGCAGCTCCTTGTCGTCGGTGGGTTCGGCGAGGATCGACGGGTCGTCTTCGCCCTGGTAACCGCGGTGGATGAACAAGGTGGCGTCGCCGCCGTCGTCCACGATCAGCTGCGGTCCCTTGCCTCCAGGGAACGAAAGGGCCTGTTGGGTGCACCACCAGTACTCCTCGAGGGTCTCGCCCTTCCAGGCGAAGACCGGCACCCCGGCCTCGGCGATGGCCGCCGCAGCGTGGTCCTGGGTCGAGAAGATGTTGCACGAGCACCAGCGCACGTCGGCGCCGAGGTCCCGGAGGGTCTCGATCAGCACCGCGGTCTGGATCGTCATGTGCAGGCTGCCCATGACCCGGACTCCGTCCAGCGGCTTCTGCGGACCGTATTGGGCCCGGGTCGCCATCAGACCGGGCATCTCTTTTTCGGCGACCTCGATCTCGCGCCGGCCCCAGGCGGCCAGGCCAATATCTTTCACCTTGTAATCGGTTGTCGCGGTGGTGGTCATGGTTCGTCCTTTCTTGAGAGAAACGGCCGCGAAGAAAAACCCCAACGCCGGCCGAACATCGTGCGAGGTGCGATTCTATCGCATCATCGGCGCTGGGAGTAACGTCAAACAACGGTTGACGATTCCACCAGACAATGAGCCAAATACCGACTCTGTGTGAGGTCCCTCAGGGCTGCTCGGAACAACGAAGGTGTTCGGGCGGGCCGCAAAGAACCCGCCTACGCCTTTCAGGTACCTCTCGAGTACGTGTGAACGGCGTAGGCAGGTCCTTCCGGCTTCGCCTACGGCTACGCCGTGACAGGTCAGGGCCTGCCCGAGGGACGCCGTGAAAGCTAAAATCTCCGCCCTGAACGTGCAAATGTCCACGCTGGGGGAGGCTGGGTGCGAACTCAAAACTCATA
>JASJGQ010000358.1:0-5221 GCA_033791425.1 Acidobacteriota bacterium | reverse complement strand
TAACGCTTGGCCACATCGGAGAATGAGATTCGGGTGCCGTTCGCCATCGCGGAGAAAGATAGCATGCACAGCCCTCCTGACCTTTCGGGCAGGAGGGCGCGGATGCAGGTCTCAGGATCCAGGATTCAGGAGCCGTATCCTTCATCCTGATTCCTGCACCCTGCATCTTGCATCCTGCATCCTGCATCCTGCATCCTGCATCCTGTATCCTGCATCCTGCATCCTGCATCCTGTATCCGGGCGCTTGAGTGAGGAAATGGAATAGTTATAATTTCCACCAACGTTCGCTCACCGTGCACGTGGAGGCACGCTTGATCATGTCGAACCCAATCCTCGAATTCACCATCGCCCTCGTCATCGGTCTGCTGGTCGGTTCGTTTGTCGAGTACGCCGTCCACCGACTCATGCACAAGGGCAAATTCATGGGTAAACGACACGCCCTCCATCACCGCCGCTTCGAGGCCCAGGGTTGGTGGGGCGAGTTCACCGACTACTCCCTCCCAGGTCTGCTCATCGCATGGGCGGGTTTCCTGGTATCGGTGCCGGCAGGTCTGGGATTTGCCCTCGGGATCGTCGGCTACGCGGCCTTTGCGGCCTACGCCCACCAGGTCCAGCACGAAAACCCCGATCTCGCCTTCTGGCTCGGCGCCCCGATCCACTACCTCCACCACCGCGAAAACATGTGGCACCACAATTTTGGAATCGGCGTCAGCCTCTGGGACCGCGTTCTGGGCACCTACAGGGCGGCGGATTGGCAACCCGAGAAACCGCTCCGGAATTATCCCGTTCGCGAGTTCGTCAATATCCGCTGGCGCTGACGGCGGCCCGCAGCGACGACCCTTCTGAACTCCAGCAGCATCAGCTATAGTTGCGATCTCAGGAGGTGTCGATGCGAGCTGTGATCACCGGAACCGGCATGTACATTCCCGACACCTCGGTTGACAACCACGCCCTGGCCAAGCTCATGGACACCTCCGACGAGTGGATCCAGGTGCGAACCGGGATCGCCAAACGACAGTACGCAGCGCCGGACCAGGCAACCTCCGATCTGGCGGTGCCGGCGGCTCGCCAGGCGATCGAGAATGCCGGTCTGACGCCGTCCGACATCGACTACCTGGTGGTTGCCACCATGACCCCGGACTATTTCTTTCCGGGCTCGGCACCCTTTCTCCAGCGCAAGCTCGGCCTCGAGCACATCCCCTGTCTCGACATTCGCCAACAGTGTGCAGGGTTCGTCTACGGACTTCAGCTCGCCGATGCCCTGATCCGTTCCGGCCAGAGCAAACGGGTCCTGGTGGTCGGTGCCGAAGCCCACGCATCCCTGATCCCGTGGAGCCCGGAGAGCTGGCAGATCGCGCTCGGCGAGTCCGACGGCCCCGTTTCACCCGAGGATTTCGAACGCAACACCACTACCCGCGACAGGGTGGTTCTGTTTGGTGACGGTGCCGGCGCGGTCGTGGTGGAAGCGATGGAGGACACCGACCGCGGTGTCATCGACTGTCTGCTCCACACCAACGGTGATGAAGCCGAACGGCTGTGGACCAAGGCGTGTGGCAGCGCCTTTCGCCCCTATATCCGCCACGAGATGATTGACTCCGGCGACGTGGTGCCCATCGTCGAAGGACGCAAGGTCTACGCCCTCGCTGTGACCTTCATGCCACAGGTGACCCTGGAGATCCTCGAACGCAACGGCCTGACAACCGACGACCTCGATCTCATGATCATGCACCAGGCCAATTTGCGGATCAACGAAGGCGTACAGAAGCGTCTCGAGCTGCCCGACGACAAGGTCTTCAACAATATCCAGAACTACGGCAACACCACCGCCGGCACCATCCCCATCGCCTACCACGAGGCCCTCGAGCAGGGTCGCGCCAAACCGGGCGACCTCGTGTGTTTTGTCGGTCTCGGCAGCGGGCTCAACTGGGGAGCGATTCTTTATAAGTGCTGATCGCAGGGCTTGGGGCTTGGCGGCGACGGTCGTCGCACCGCTGTCACTAAGGGCTTCCCGGTAAGAGATTTCTCCACTCGTTCGCTACGCTCGCTTGGTCGAAATGACAGGGATTGGGGTGGAAGCGCGCGCGAATACGGCCTGCGTTCGGCGGAGGTGCTGGGTTCGCGTGCTGAGCTGTGTCACGTGCGGCGGAGGTGCCATTTGTCGCATTGTTTGGGTTCGGCTCGTCAATCTGGCCCTACCTATCGGGAAAACAATGCGACGGGTGGCTCCTCTCGGGAAAGGCGTACTGAAAAGCGGGACCACACAAACGCTTGGACACGGGCACGGAGACGGAAACGCACACGGGGTGGGTAGAATATCCCCCATGACATCGATACTCGCCGTTTTGGTGTGCTTTGCGGTGTACTTCGCGGGCTATCTGTTCTACTCGCGGTACCTGGCGATAGAGGTCTTTGCTTTGCGAGCCGACGCGGTGACGCCGGCGCACTCGATGGAGGACGGCATCGATTACGTGCCGACGCCGCCGTTGGTGCTCTTCGGCCACCACTACGCATCGATAACCGGCCTGTCGCCGATGCTCGGCCCCGCCATTGCAGTGGTCTGGGGTTGGCTCCCGGCGATGATCTGGGTGGTCTTTGGATCGATCCTCGTCGGCTGCGTCCACGACTTCGGAGCGCTGGTGATCTCGGTCCGTGCAAAGGGCCTCTCGATCGGTGCCATAGCCGAAGGCCTGATCGGAAAACGTGCCAAAGCGCTGATGCACGCCATCATCTTCTTTGCCATCGCCCTCGCCATGGGGGTCTTCGCCTACGTCGTCGGTCTGCTCTTTTCCGCCGACTACTACCCTGAGTCGGTGGTCCCGTCAGGCGCGATCCTGGTCGCCGCTCTCATCATCGGCTGGCTGGTCAGGAAACGCGGACGCAAGCTGATGCCGCTGATCTCGGTTGCTTTCGTGGTGATCCTGGCCGTCGTCATCGCGTCGCCCTATCTGCCCGTCCGGTGGGCCTCGTCCACCGGTTGGACCTGGATCCTCCTCGCCTACGCCTGGCTGGCTTCGGTGCTTCCGGTGTGGTCGCTGCTGCAGCCGCGCGACTTCCTCAACTCACTCCTGCTCTATCTCGGGCTCGGTCTCACCTACCTCGGTTTCTTCATCCTGCGCCCCGAATTCGCGGCCCCGGTGGTGGACGCCCATCCCCCGGGAGCGCCGCCCCTGTATCCATTCGTCTTCATCGTCATCGCCTGCGGCGCCGCCTCCGGTTTTCACTCTCTGGTGTCGTCGGGGACGACCGCCAAACAGCTCGATCGGGAAACCCAGGCTCGGCCGATCGGCTACGGGGCCATGATCGGCGAGTCTCTGCTGGGGTTGGCGGCGGTGCTCGCCTGCACCGCGGGCTTTGTATCGCCCGCCGCGTGGAAACACCACTACGCCGACTGGGCCTCGATCCAGGGCCTCGGCAGCAGCATGAGCGCCTTTATCGAAGGGGCGACCCGTTTCGTGTCGGTGGTCGGTCTACCCGAACAGACCGCGCGCACTCTGATCGCCGTGGTGGTCGTCAGCTTTGCCCTGACGACGCTCGACTCCGCCACCCGCCTGCTGCGCTACAACATCGAGGAGATCGCGACATCCATCCGGTTCAAGCCGCTGCGAAACCGCTATCTCTCGTCGACACTGGCGGTGACCGCCATCTCGTTCTTTGCCTTCTATCGGATCGAAGGACAGTCTGCAGGTCTTGTCCTGTGGCAGCTGTTCGGTTCGACCAACCAGCTGTTGGCGGGGCTTGCGCTTTTGACGGTGTCGCTCTATCTCCTCGAACGTGGGCGCACGGCGCTACCCTACCTGGTGCCAATGGTCTTCATGATGATTACAACCCTGATCGCCATGACCACCAAGCTCCTCTCGTTCTGGCGGAACGGCAACAACACCCTGCTCTTCGTCGGCGGCGCCATCACCTTGATCGCCCTGTGGTTGGTCGTCGAGGCGGCTCTGGCGATTCGACGCTACAGCCGAACGCCGCCGGTCGAAAGCCTGGATATCGCTCTGCCCAGTGCCTGACGCCGATCAATCGGTGGTGGGGCTCGAGATCGTGTCTTCGATGAGAACCTCGATCGGTGACTCGGTCCGCCGCAACTCCGTCGCGACGCGCTCAGTTTCGCGCATCACCCGCAGAACATTGAGCCCGGCGAGCTTGGCGATTTCGTCTCGATTCCACCCACGGCGCAGCATCTCGGCAAGAAGAACGGGGTAGTCAGAGACGTCCTCGAGACTCTCGGGGAGACTCCCTATGCCGTCAAAGTCGGAGCCCAGCCCAACATGGTCGACTCCGGCCAACTGCACGATGTGATCGAGGTGGTCCGCGGCCACCGACAACGGGACCTGCGGCACCGGATTCGATTCGCGCCATCCGGAAATCGCATCTTCGACCGCCTTCGGGTCGCCGGGGAAGAGCTCCCCAAGTCGGGCCTGTTCGGCCTTGCGGTTGGCGTCGCGTTGGGTGACCTCGGGCGCAAGGAAATAGGATCCGAAGTTGAGCATCACCACACCGCCGTTCTCGGCCACCCGCACCAGCACCTCATCGGGGACGTTGCGCGGATGGGGGTTGAGCGCAAGGGCGCACGAGTGCGAGAAAATGACCGGCGCGCGAGTGACATCGAGGGCATCGTTCATGACCTCGGCGGACACATGGGAAAGATCCACGAGCATCCCGAGGCGGTTCATCTCACGAACGACCGCCACTCCGAACTCGGACAGGCCGCCGTGCACGGGCGCATCAGTTGCGGCGTCAGCCCAGGGCACGTTCGACCAATGAGTCAAAGTCATGTAGCGCGCACCCACTGCGTAGAGTTGGCGCAGAACGGCCAGAGACGCATTGATGCTGTGGCCACCTTCCATCCCGATAAGCGACGCGATCTTTCCGCCACCGTGGATCCGCACGATGTCATCTGCGGTGAGAGCGATCTCGAGGTCGTTCGGATACTTCTCCGCCAATCGGTGAACGAGATCGATCTGCTCGAGAACCGTCACCACGGCCTCTGCGCCGTCGAGGCTGGTCGGTACCCACACCGACCAGAACTGGCCGCCCACGCCGCCTTCGCGAAGCCGTGTGATGTCGGTGTGCATCGGTCGTTCGAGCGAGGTCGTATCCGTGAAGTCAAAATCGAGAATCTGGTTGGACGCGCGACCGCGGATGGCCCACGGGGCGTCGTTGTGGCCGTCAATCAGCGGCACCGCCTGCAGGACCTCCCGCACCACCGTATCCTCCGCCG
>JASJGQ010000357.1:0-3660 GCA_033791425.1 Acidobacteriota bacterium | reverse complement strand
GCAGGCGTCTCGCCTGCACATCGTCAAGTTTGTAGGCGCGTCCTTCAGGGCGCGCCCGCGGGGCGTCGGCGGTGGTGATTCTAAGAGACTGTCATCCCGACCGGAGGGACGGAGGACCGTAGCGGAGGGATCTCTGCGATGGTTTGGCGCTGAGGCTGTTTTTGGATCCAGGCTGAGATCCCTCCGCTCGCTCATTCTTCGCTCGGTCGGGATGACAGTTAGGGGGAGGGGTTTCACTCGCTAGGTCGGGATGTCAGTTAGGGGGTAGGGGCGCGGCGTGGTGGCGCGCCGCGCGTTTTGAGTTTTTAGTTTTTAGTTTTGAGTTCCCGCCCACCTTGCCCGGGAAACCAATCTGAAGGTGGGCTCAAGCCCACCCTACGTGTCCGCTCGGTTTGAGGGCCCGGAGTAGGGTGGGCCTTGGCCCACCATCAGAGTTTTTCCAGTACGGAGAAGGCGACGGGGTGGGCAAGGTTTACAATACAGGACTGGGAGAACGCATGAATCTCGATTTAAAGCGTGGCGCGACGTGGCAACCGCCCGAGAGCTGGCAGCGGATCACGACAATCGACGCCCACGCGGCGGGAGAGCCGTTGCGGGTTATCCTGTCGGGTTGGCCGAAGCTTGCGGGTAAGACGATCCTTGAGAAGCGGCGCGACGCCCTGGAACATCACGATGACCTGCGCTCCTCCTTGATGTGGGAGCCCCGTGGACACGCCGATATGTACGGTTGTCTGATCCTGCCGCCGGTGACCGAGGAGGCCGACTTCGGGGTGCTCTTCATGCACAACGAGGGCTACTCGACGATGTGCGGCCACGGCATCATCGCGGTGGTGACGGTGGTCGTGGAGACCGGGATCCTGGCAACGGACGGCCCCGTGGTGGAGGTCGGCATCGACACCCCGGCGGGACTCGTGACCGCGACCGCTCGGATTGAAAACGGCCGGGTGACGAGCGTGGCCTTCCGCAACGTGCCCTCATTCGTCCTCCACCATAAAAAAATTGTCCAGGTGCCGGGAATCGGCGCGGTGCCCTACGATGTCGCCTTCGGAGGCGCCTTCTACGCCCTTGTCGAGGCCGAACAGGTGGGCGTCACCCTCGGCCCCGAGTCGTTCCGGCCGTTGATCGACAAGGGGATGGCCATCAAACGGGCGGTGGCCGAGACCATGTCGATTATTCACCCCACCGAAAAGGACCTGAGCTTCCTTTACGGCACCATCTTCACCGGGCCGCCTCTGTCGGATGGCGCCGACTCGCGCAACGTCTGCATCTTCGCCGAGGGCGAAGTCGACCGCTCGCCGACCGGGACCGGGGTCAGCGCCCGCGCGGCCCTCGAGGTGGAGAAGGGCGATCTCGCGCTCGGTGAGCCCATGGTCGTCGAGAGCCTGATCGGCAGCCGGTTCACGGTCACCGCGGTGGAGGCGGCCGATTTCGGATCTTACTCGGCCATCATCCCGGAGGTCGAGGGCTCGGCCTCGATCACCGGCCGCCACGAGTTTTTCATCGATCCCAACGACGGACTGGCGAAAGGGTTTGTCTTGCGATGAGCGGAACACTTCGATTTCTATCGGCCGCGGATGTCGCCCGCGCCCTGCCGATGAAGGCGGCGGTCGATGCGGTGCGCGACGCCTTTGTCCAGCTGTCGAACCGCGAGGCGGATGTGCCGCTGCGCACGACCATGGAGCTGGCCGGCGACGGCAGCGCCCTGGTCATGCCGGTGCACCTGCCCGGGCAGCACCGCCTCGGGATCAAGGTGATCACGGTGGTGCCCGACAATCCGGCCCGCGGTCTGCCGACAACCCAGGCGCTGGTCGTGGTGTTCGACGCCACAACCGGCAGCGCCGAGGCTGTGATGGATGGCGAGGTGCTGACGGCGGTGCGCACTGGGGCAGCATCGGGGGTAGCCACCGATGTGCTGGCGAGGGCCGATTCGGCGGTGGTGGCGGTGATCGGCGGGGGCGCCCAGGGGCGCCGCCAGCTGGAGGGGGTGTGCGCAGTGCGCGCGATCCGCGAGGCGTTGATCTATGACGCCGACCAGGAGAGCGCGTTGCGATTTGCCGACGAGATGGGGGAGTTGCTCGGTTTTCCGGTGCGGGTGCTGCACGACGTGGCGGGGGTCCAGGAGGCGGACGTCCTCTGCACCGCGACCTCGAGCAACGAACCAGTCGTGCGCGACCGCGACATCGCGCCGGGCACCCACATCAACGCCATCGGCACCTTCCGGCCGGACACCCGCGAGATCCCCGGGGCGACGGTGGCGCGGTCGCGCCTGGTGGTGGATTCCCGCAAGGCCTGTCTGGCGGAGGCCGGCGATCTGGTGTTGGCGGTCCAGGAGGGCCTGCTCGACGCCGACGACCCGCCGGATGAGATCGGCGAGGTGGTGGCGGGCAAAGCCCCCGGACGGCGTGACGAGGAGCAGGTGACGCTCTTCAAATCGGTCGGCAACGCGGTGCAGGACCTGGCGGTCGCCATTGTGGTGCTCGAGGAGGCAAAGAAAATGGGGCTCGGCACTGAGGTGACGTTGTGAAGCCGGCGCTGGTGATTCTGGCGGCGGGAGTGGGCTCGCGCTATGGCGGACTCAAACAGCTCGACCCGGTCGGCCCGGGCGGTGCGGCGTTGATGGACTACACGATGTACGACGCACTGCAGTCGGGTTTTGCACGGGTGGTGCTGGTGATTCGGCGCGAGACCGAGGCCGAGATTCACGCCCACATGGAAGGCGGTGCGGCGCGTCATCTCGATGTGCAGTATGCCTACCAGGAGTTGGACGCACTGCCGGCGGGCGTCGTGCTGCCGGACGATCGCGTCAAACCGTGGGGAACCGGGCACGCTGTTCTGGTTTCGGCGCCGTATCTTGACGGCCCATTTGTGGCGGCCAACGCTGATGACTTCTACGGGCGCCGCGCGGTTGCGGCTCTTGCCCGGTACCTAGGAGAGACTGTAGGCGCCGAACCGCCCCACTGGGCGATGGTGGGGTACCGCCTGGCTGACACGCTGCCCGCTTCAGGGTCGGTTTCGCGGGGCCTTTGCGTCCAGGATGCCGAGGGATGGCTCGTCAAGCTCCAGGAGATTCTGTCCATCGAGCGCGCCGGCGGCGTGGCGCGGTGGAAAGATGGGGAGGGGATGGCCCACGTGCAGCCCCTCGATTCACTGGTGTCGATGAACCTGTGGGGCTTCACCGCAGAATTGACGGCCGAGTTGGAGGCGGGCTTTGGTGCGTTTCTTGAGGCCGAACCCGGGCTGAAGGACGAGTATTACCTGCCGGTGGCGGTGGGGGAGGCCGTGCGCGAAGGACGTGCGCGGGTCAAGGTGCTCGCCGAGGGTGGCCGCTGGTGCGGCATGACGTCGCCCGAGGATCGGGCGACCACCGCCGAGGTGCTGCGCGAGTTGGCCGACGAGGGCGTGTATCCGGAAAACCTCTGGAGTTGAATGCCACACCATGCATTGCAGGTGAAGGGCGGGTTCAACGCGGGTGGTGGCGGGCCGTAAACGACCAGCCTACAAGAGTTTGCCTCTGAGAACCGTAGGCGGGTCCTTCAGGGCCCGCAGGTGGGATCATGAATCGTGTGGCTCGCCGTGGAGACCGGGCGAGTGTGCGGTCAATAACCTGTCATCCCGACCGGAGGGACGTAGGACCGTAGCGGAGGGATCTCTGCGATGGTT
>JASJGQ010000356.1:0-49429 GCA_033791425.1 Acidobacteriota bacterium | reverse complement strand
AAAAGCATGCAGTTTTTGGATGACCAGTTCCGCGTCAAGGTGGGCCTGGCGGAGATGCTCAAGGGCGGCGTCATCATGGACGTCACCAATGTCGGGCAGGCGAAGATCGCGGAAGATTCGGGTGCGGCTGCGGTCATGGCGCTCGAAAGAGTACCGGCTGATATTCGTGTGCAGGGCGGCGTGGCGCGCATGTCGTCGATCGACATGATCGAGGAAATTCAAAAGGCAGTCTCCATCCCGGTGATGGCCAAGGTGCGAATCGGCCATATGGCCGAGGCCAGGATTCTCGAGGCCCTCGAGGTTGATTTTATTGACGAGAGTGAAGTTCTCACCCCGGCCGACGAGGAAAACCACATTTCAAAACACTCCTTCAAAGTACCGTTCGTCTGCGGTTGCCGCAACCTTGGCGAGGCGCTGCGTCGGATCGGCGAGGGCGCGGCGATGATTCGCACCAAGGGTGAGGCCGGATCGGGCGATATCGTCGAAGGAGTGCGCCATCTCAGGGCCGTCAGGCGAGGCATCAAGACGCTTGGGATACTGACCGAGGACGAGCTGATGACGGCTGCCAAAGAACACGGCGCGCCGTACGAGCTTGTCCGGTGGGTGGCCGAGAATGGGCGTCTGCCGGTTCCGAACTTTGCCGCCGGTGGCATCGCGACGCCAGCCGACGCGGCTCTGTGCATGATGCTGGGGGCCGAGTCCGTCTTTGTGGGTTCGGGGATCTTTAAGGCCGATGATCCGGAGCGTCGGGGCAGCGCCATTGTCGCGGCGGTCACACACTGGCAAGATCCGGCGCGGTTGGTGGAGATTTCCCGCGGCCTCGGTGAAGCGATGCCAGGCCTCGAGGCCGGGAAACTGACGCCTGAGGAGATGCTGTCGCGCAGGGGATGGTAGACGATGGCCGCCTGTGGGGTTTTGGCCCTGCAGGGCGATTGGCATGCCCACGGTGTGGTCCTCGACACCCTTGGCTGCGAGAACCGCCCGGTCAGGACGGCGGCCGATCTTGATCTGGTCGACCGCCTGGTATTGCCCGGCGGCGAAAGCTCAGCCATGCTCCGTCTGATGGAGGGCGGGGACCTAGCGAGTCGGATTGGCGAGCGCATAGCTGCCGGTATGGCAGTCCTCGCCACCTGCGCCGGAGTGGTACTCCTTGCCGAGAGAGTGGAGCCCGAGCAGACAAGCCTCGGTGTGCTCTCGGTCGACGTCGTCAGAAACGCGTATGGGCGGCAGGTATTCTCATCGGTTGAGGAGGTCGAAGTCAGACCGCCCCTTGGACCGCCGTCATCCATGGAAGCCGTATTTATCCGAGCGCCACGAATCGTCAAGGCCGGGTCGGGGGTGGACGTATTGGCCCTTTGGCGCGACGATCCTGTGGTGGTCCGGCAGGGAAACATTTTTGGAGTTACCTTTCACCCCGAGCTCACCAGAGACCTGAGAATCCACGAGCTCTTTCTGCGGAGTGGGGAGGATCGAGATGGCTGAAACGCTTCTACAGCACGAAGAAACCAAGGGTGTCCACCGGCTCACCATGAACCACGGGTCCAACGCCCTGGATCGGCCTCTCATGACCGCGTTGCGGACCGAACTGCGGCGCCTCGCCGATGAAGGAGGCCCCGCGGTGATTCTGACCTCCGCCCACCCGTCGCTGTTCTGTCCGGGCTGGGATCTCAAACTGTTGGCGGACGCCCCGCGAGACGATGTCGGAGAGTTCCTCACGGAGTTCAACGCGCTCGTTTTGGAGCTCTTTTCCTACCCGGGACCGACCGCCGCCGAGATCGGTGGCCACGCCGTGGGCGCCGGGTGCCTGCTGACGATCGCCTGTGATTTGCGGGTCATGGCTGCCGGAAGGCCCAGGCTGGGTCTGTCGGAGCTTAATCTCGGTGTGCCGGTCCCGGGCCACAGCCTGCGTATGTTGAGGTCGCGTCTGAGTTCGCCTGCCGTCGATGATCTGGTCTTTGGCGGAGAGGGCTGCACCGCTGACAGCGCGCGTGAGCTAGGGCTGATCCACCGTGTCGCCCCGGTCGAGGAGTTGACGGCGGTGACGGCGCACGAAATGGCACGGCTCGCAGGTCGGCCCCGGCGGGCGTTTGTCGAGACCAAACGCATGCTGCTGTCGGCCGTGTGGGCCCAGATGAGCCAGTCCGCGCCGACCGAGGATGAGGCCTTTCTCGAGTGTTGGTTCGAGACTGAGGCCCACGAACGAATCACCGGCGTTTCGACTCGTCTCAGCAATTGAGCCAATCATCGCCGGCCGAGGGCACGCTCGACGCGGTTGCTGCGATTGCCCGCTTTCCCCTTCGGTGGTGTGCCGAGAACGACGGAGAGAGCGATCCGGCACAAGCCGCCGCCCGCGGCTGGTTTCGGGGCGCCAAAGAATGCGCGCGGTACCTCGCCGACCTGACAGGTGCAACGATTGCGCCTGGGCGCGCCTTCGGCGGTGAGTGGCCCGTCCTCGGTAACGACGACTGGCTCATGGCCCCGGCCGCTCCTCTCGCTCTCACCGGTTCCGTCGGTGAGGGTGTCGATGCCGCCTATTCTCGGCGTGACGGCGCCGTGTTTCGGGAGGCGGCGGGCAAGGAAGAGCTTTTTCTCGCGGCCGCAACCGCCGAACCAGCACCGGGCCGGCAGTTCGACCTGTTGTGGTTCGGCGACAGTGAACGGTACACCTTGAGTCAGGGGATCCTGGAAGTCGAGGATCTCTTTGCCCTGCTCGAGGTGCCGACCGACCGAGCCCTGCTGGAGCGACACCTGGTGCGTGGCCGGAGGGTCGAGCCCGGAGTCCTCGATGGCCTCGCCTGGGGTCCATCGGACGCGCCGGCTACGATCACGGTCAACCGCGCCGCAGCGCTCGATCTGGACCAGGGCTGGTCCGATCCGGAACGGTACCTGCGCGCGCGTGCCGATGTCGAACGGACCGAGCGTCAGGGCGCCGGCATCGTTGTTCACGCTGCGAGCGGGATGAAACCGGTTTTTCAGATCGAAGATCGGGACGACGGTTGGACCCTGATGTTGGAGGAGGGCGAGTATCCGATCACCGGGTTTTCGATGCGCCGAAGGAAGACGATGTTGTCATTGACGGCGAATCTGCACCCCGTGATCGACCCCCTCCGCCCGGGGATGCGCGAACGCCTGGCATTCGATCTCCGGTCCGATCTCGTCGCGCTGGGTTGACGCGGCGACCTCAGAACTCGTACACGTGGTCCTGAACGAGTTCGACGACGGGGTGGGGGAGATCCATCTCCGCGATTTCTTTGCGCAGCTCGTCCAGATAGGGCGGTTTGAAATGGTAGAGAAAAATCGGCGCGGCGCAGTGAATCTTTGCCAGCTCCACGCCGAGAGACGCCGGGGTCAGATGCAGACTGACATCGGCCACCGCCTGGAGGTTGTTTGGAAAGGAACACTCGGTGATGATCGCCGCGAGATCCTCGGTTTCGTTCGCGACCTCCCAGATCCTCTCCGTGGGACCGGTGTCCGACGTGAAGATAATGCTCGACGAACCCTGCCGAATCACCAGGCCGGTGGTTGGCACGATGTGGTTGACTTGAATCGCCGTGATTTCGAGATCGCCTGACGGCAGCCCCCGGATGACGAATGGTTGCTCGATCTCGATCTCCTGAAACCGGACCGACGGGTACATGTGGTTGGGGATTCGGGTGAAGTCCGGCCAGGTGTCATTGTTGAAGAGGTGTCTGCGGACCCCGGCGAGGCCTCTCTTCGAACAATAGACGGATACCGGCTCTTCACTCGAGCCAAAGGAGTTCTCGATCAGAAACGGCAGCGTGCTGGTGTGATCCATGTGGGTGTGGGTGATGACGACGTGCCGAAGTCGCCGTTGTTCTTCGATAGACAAAGCTCGAGTGATGGCGCCGGCGTCGATTGCCACCGTGTCGTCAATCAGGAAAGACGTCATCCTGCACTCCGGGCTGTCGCCCCCGAAGCTGCCGAGAACCCGAAATTTCATGGACTGAGTATACCCGCACCAAACCGGTTACCATGAGTGCGATGCATCACACCGACCAACATTTTTTCCGTCTCGGTCTCTTGCTCGCCGGCGGCGGGGCCGCAGTCCGGCGCGCAGCTGCGGTCGCGCCACCGGATGAGGCCCTCGAGTCGGCTCTTCCAGCTCGCGGCGTGGGGCCGGCCGTAATCGATGCTGCACGTAGTCTGGCGGCTGACGAGGCGCGAACGGTGCTCGATCGTGTAGCCGCGGCGGGTTGGCGGTGGCTGGTGCCCGGTGACGCTGAATATCCTCGCCTCCTGGCATCCATGGTTGACCCACCACTCGGGCTTTTTGTGTGCGGTGAACTTTCGGACAAGCCCGCTGTTTCCATCGTAGGATCGCGAAAGGCGACCCCCTACGGCCTCCAGGTGGCCCGCCTTCTCGGAGAGGAATTGGGCCGCGCCGGCGTGATTACGGTGTCCGGCATGGCCCGCGGCGTCGACGCTGAGGCCCACCGCGGAGCCCTGCGGGTGGGTGGCCTCAGCTGGGCGATCTGGGGGTCCGGCCCGGACCGCGTCTACCCACCAGAACACGCCGATCTGGCCGAGGAGGTGGCGTCCCACGGTGCTTTGATCACCGAGTACCCCCCGGGGACGCCCCCCCGAAAACACCACTTTCCAGAACGCAATCGCATCCTCGCCGGGTTGTCGCAAGCCACCGTTGTGGTCGAGGCAGCAGCCCGCTCGGGCGCCCTCATTACCGCCCGTCTGGCAATGGAAGAGGGCCGCGAGGTGCTGGCAGTCCCGGGCAACATCTTCTCCGAGCTGTCGGTCGGGCCGAATACGCTCCTCCGAGTTGGCGCGCGCCCGCTCCTCACCCCCCGGGACCTGTTTGACGCACTGGGCGTGCAACCTGCTGATGCGGCCGGAGCTTCTCGGCCGGAGACCGACATGGGGATCGCACCGGGCGAGGCCCTGACGGCCGATGAGATTGCGGCCCGGACGGGGAGGAGTGTTGCGGAGGTGACGGCCCGCCTCCTCGATCTCGAACTCTCGGGCGACCTCCGGCGTCTCTCCGACGGCAGGTATTCATCGACCTCCGCCGACCCGCCGGGAGACACATGACATCCCGACCGGGGAGCGCCATGGTGGTTGGCGGCGGCCTCGCCGGCTGCGAGGCTGCGTGGCAGCTCGCAGAGGCGGGAGTCGACGTGTGTCTCGTCGAGATGCGCCCAGAACGGCGGACCCCCGTCCACCGCGGGGAGTTTTTGGCCGAACTGGTGTGCTCGAACTCCCTCCGCGGTGATGGGCCCACGAACGCGGTGGGTGTGCTCAAAGCCGAGATGGAAATTCTCGGGTCGCTGATTCTCAGGTCGGCGAGGGCTGCAGCCGTACCGGCAGGGGGGGCCCTCGCCGTGGACCGAGATATTTTCTCACGTGCCGTCACCGAAGCCATTCATGAGCACCCGGGCATCCGGATCGAACGGCGCGAGGTCACCCAGCTTCCCGACGGACCGGCAATCATCGCCACCGGGCCATTGACCTCACCAGCGCTTCACCAAGCTCTCGACGAACTCCTCGGCGAATCGGCGTTGTCGTTTTTTGACGCCATCGCCCCGATTGTGGCCGCCGATTCCCTGGATATGAACCAACTGTTTGCCGCATCGAGATATGGCAAGGGCGAAGGGGCGGACTACCTGAACGCAGCCCTCGATCGTGACGCGTACGAGCTGTTCATTGATCAGCTACTGGCCGCAGAAAAGGTGCCTTTTAACGACTTCGAGCAGGAGGATATCAAATATTTCGAAGGCTGTTTGCCGATCGAGGTCATGGCCGAACGCGGGCGCGAGACGCTTCGTTACGGACCCATGAAACCTGTAGGTTTGGAGGATCCGGCAACCGGGCGCCGACCGTGGGCTGTGGTGCAACTGCGACAGGACGATCTCGCCGCAGAACACTGGAACATTGTTGGATTTCAGACCAAGCTCACCCACCCCGAGCAGAAACGGATCTTTTCCACCCTGCCGGGTTTTGCTGATGCGAAGTTTGTGCGGCTCGGGATGATCCACCGCAACACCTTCATCAATGCGCCACGGTTTCTCGACCGGTCGCTACGCCTGCTGGAACGGCCGGATATTCGGCTCGCCGGGCAGATGACGGGCGTCGAGGGCTATGTGGAATCGGCAGCGACGGGCCTCCTTGCCGGAAGGTCGTTGGCCGACGAGCTCCAAGGTCGCGAATACCAACCGCCCCCGCTCGAGACCGCCCACGGCGGTCTTCTTCGCCATCTCATCGACGGCGACCCGAAGGATTTCCAGCCCTCCAATATCAACTGGGGCCTCATGGCGACGCCGCCTGACCTGGCCCAGATTCGCGGCCGTCGGCCGCGCCGTCTGGCCCACGCTGAGCGCTCCCTCGTTTTGATCCGACAGTGGGATGCGGGGCTTTCCGATACAAATACTTGAGACTATTTGGCCTTCCCTCACACGCGGTGTGAACCTTTGCCCTCCGAATCCGTTATTGAAGAAGAGGGTCAGGGTTTATGACGCGACGAATCATCAGTGGGGGCCACCCCATCTCAGCGAACGATCACGACCCGTATGCGCCGCGCGCCCGGCGCGCGAATCTCGTGATTGCAGACTGGGGGGCGACCGCTGAGTTGCTGATTTTCCCGGCCGACGAACCGGTCGGCCTGGGGGCGGAATTTCAGTACAGCGGATCCATCTGGGTCATCACGGGTTCGCCGCGCGACAGCAGAATCCTGGTTGCCGAGCCGGTCACGCACTGACCGGTGCGCAGTCTCCACCAAAGGCCGGTCCGGACGTCTCACCAGGTGTCTCTGCGGACGGCGAATCGCGTCGTCCCGCGGCGCTTGTCGCAAAGTGCCCTCCTCAACGGAGCGCAACTACGACTGTGGAGCCCAGTTCTCGACAAACCCAACGGTTACTTGCGTTTCTCCGCCCACGGCACGAAATTGGGTGAGGCGTCCGGGCGAGTCAGTCGGGGTCTCGTGCCTTGGGGTGACTTCGTCGGTGGACAGCCATGAGGTGGGCGAGGTCGACCCGGGTGTAGACCTGGGTGGTGGCGAGCGAGCTGTGGCCGAGGAGCTCCTGGATGGCTCGCAGATCCATACCGGCCTCGAGGAGGTGGGTCGCGAACGCGTGACGCAGGGCATGGGGGTGGAGGTGGGCGAGATCGGCGGAGCGACGGACGGCGGCGTCGAGAAGCCGGCGTACTGATCGGTCGCTGAGACGTCCTCCCCGCTGGTTGACAAAGAGGGGCTCGTCCTCGTCATCTGCCGGCTGTCGCCACCCCGCACGATCCGGGAGGTAGGCTTCAATGGCCGCAGCCGCCGGGCGCCCGAACGGCACCAGGCGCTCTTTGCGCCCTTTTCCGCGAACCCGGAGGGTGCGTTGCGAGAGGCGAACATCGCCAAGGTCGAGCCCGACCAGTTCGCCGACCCGTAGCCCGGCTGCGTACAACAGTTCGATTGCAGCCCGATCACGTCGGCCCACCGGGGTGTCCGCAAAGCCCTCCATCAGCTCCTCGATGGCGTATCGGTCCGCAACCGCCGGCGTGGGTTGTGTCCCTCGAGGGTGGGGCACGGCAGCGGCGGGGTTGGACTCCACCACGCCTTCGGCGACCAGGAAGCTGAAGTAGGTGCGCAATGAGGCCAGGGCGCGCGCCACCGATCTCGGCGCAAGACCGCGGGAGTGGAGATGGGCCAGATACGACCGTAGCGTCCGAGGGGTCACCGCTGTCGGTGTTGATTCCGCGATGGCCATGACAGCAAAATCGACGAAAGTCAGAGCTTCGCGACGGTAGGCGCGAAGGGTCGGCGGCGAGAGGTTGCGCTCCCATTCGAGGTGCTCGAGAAAACGGTCGACCAGCCAGATTTCGCGCTCGCCCTCACGGTCGTTGGAAGTCACGAAACGCCCCGGGGTTCCGCGGGAAGTCGTCGGCTCGTCCGCCACCACCACAGTTTGAGAGCATCGCGCAGCATCTGGCTCGAATGGCGAATGGCCATGACCCGCGACGCCTCGACGTGTTGCCAATGTACCCCGACCTCTTCAACGTGATAACCCCAGTGCCTGGCCAGCACCAGGAGTTCCACGTCGAACGAAAAGCCGTCCAGCTGCTGCGCAGAGGCGAGGCGGCGGGCGAGATCGCCCGGAAACAGCTTGAAGCCGCACTGGGTGTCGCTGAGCCGGGTCAAACCGAGGGCGCGGATCGCGAGGTTGAATGTACGCCCCATGAGATCGCGGTGCAGCGGCTGCCGCTCCGTCACCAGGCGGCGGTCGACAGCGCGCGATCCGACCGCCACGGCGTCGGGTCCGGCGGCTGCGGCCAAGACCGTGAGGTCTTCGATGGGCGCCGACATGTCGGCGTCGGTGAGCAGGACCCACTCGCCGGAGGAGCGGGAAAAGCCGGTGCGAACGGCCGCGCCCTTGCCGCGATTGACGGGGTGAACAGCAACCGCGAGATCGACGCCTTCGATGACCGTGTGTGATCGGGCGAGTTCGGCGGTGAGGTCTGACGACCCGTCGTCAACCACCAGGATCTCCGCCGGCCGCCATCGTCGAGCACCAGCAAGAAAGGACGTCACCCGTTCGAGAGTCGGCCCGAGGCGGTCGGCCTCGTTAAACGCCGGAATAACAACGCTCAGCCGTTTGCCAGAGGTGTCGGATGCGTCGAGGGCTTGCACCTCTCCAACGTAGCCCAGTCGCCTGGAGAAGTCGATATTGCCCCCCTGGGAAGACGGCGGCGGCCGTCGGGAGGCCAGTGCGGGACCGTCAGTCCGATCCAAAACCCGAGCGAGCCAGCCAATCAGCGCGACCGCGATGGTATCGGGTACGAGGTTGGGAGTCGACCGGCACCACCGCCGCTCCACACACGACGTCGGCGTCCGATCGCAGCGGAATGGTGTTCGCAACACCGGGGCAGGAGTGGGCGATCAGTCCGGGGTGTCGGCGACGATATCCACCGCCGCCGCGGCCCGCAACGGCGACAGATGCGCCCCGAGAAGACCCGGCAGGCCAAGGGTCACTACGCCGAACAGGGCGGCTGCAAGCACCCGGGGCACCCGCTGGGGCCGGACCGTTTCAAAGAACCGTATTCCGGCGAGCAACATGCCGGGCGTTCCCTGTCGAACCACCACCAGAACCGCCGCCGCACACGACCACCACAGGAGCGCGAGAAAAGCAGCCCACCCAAACGCCGCCAGTGCAGGTCGCTGTCCGAGAGCCATCACAGCGATCAAACTCCCCGTGCACACCGCCAATATACCGACGAGGTCCGCCCACGAAGCAGCCATGAGCATGAGCGCTGGGGGTTCGGGATCGTCGTAGGGATCCGGAACACTTTCGACTGGACCCCCGGTCTCGCGATCGGGTAACGAGTCCCAGTCGTGGGGGATTTCACCCGGGGGATCATTCATCTCGAGGCCATGCTTCCGACAAAGATCTCGAGCTGCATGTCGACGGGTCTCGATTTATACGTCTCGACGAACTCGAGAACCCGCTGCACCTCGACGTCGTCCGGTTGCATTTGGGCGAGCTCCGCGAGGTAGCCCTCCGATTGGGGGAGGTTGAAGGCGCGCAGCTCGGCCATGCCGGCGTTGAACAGGGTGCGCTCATAAAAATCGACCACTTCCGCGTCATCCGGTCGCTTCTCCAGCAGGTCGCGACAGATGGCAATTGCGGCCCGGAAGTTGCCCTTCGCCACCGCACTGTGAAGCGCCGCGGCCTCCGGCTCGACCTCGAGGATCTCGAGCCGGACCCTCTCCAGACCAGGGTCGTTCGGGAACAGCCTCAGCTCGGCCTTGACGCGTTGGTACGCAGCCATCCAGCGCCCCTCGGCGAGCAGCTCCCTGCAGGTCGCCAGACCTTCCGGAATAGGGGTCGGTACCGGTGTCGCCACCTTTAGTCGATAATCGTTGATTTGTTTGTCGACTCGCGACTGGAAAGGGTCATCCATCGAGTTCTGTTCGAGCAGGACGATCGCCTCTTCGATCTGACCCTTGTCGTACAGATTGGCGGCCTGGATAAGCACTCGATTTACGACGTCGATGCGTTTCTCCGGTGGCGCCTTTTCGGGCATCAGGCTTGAGGCGACCCAAAGGCTGAAGGAGATCACGATGACACCGACACCACTGATGATCGCCCACCACTGCCAGCCCGACCTGCGTTTGGGCTTTTTCGGGGTGCGCCGTTCGCCCTCGAGGGTTGTGGATCGCTGGCTGATGTAGGCGCCAAAATCGGCGGTGGCGCTGAAATCATCGTTGAACAGATCGTCCTCGAGTTCGGGCATGTCGGCTCCGCCGCTGCTCGGACTCTCCAGTTGATCGGCCAGGCGGCTGGCATCAACGTGATTTGGAGCCAGCTCGAGAATGCGATCGACAAAATCGCGGGTGGTGGCGTCATTCCCGCTATCATGGGCGTCGAGAGCATCGGCTAGCAGGGGCTCGAGACGGCGCTCCAGCTCTTCCTTGGCGAGGCGGATATGCTCGATGCGGTCGTTCGCTTCTTCGTGGTCGGGGTCGATGAGAAAAATTCGCGACCAGGCATCGATGGCTGCGGCATAGTCGTCTGCGGCTGCCGCCGTGCCGCCGAGTGACAGCAGTTCGCGGATCTTCTGTTTCTCGCCGCCGTCTTTTTCGACGGTGGCGGACTCAAGAGTATCGGGTGTTTGTTTAAAGAGATCCGAGACCTTGCTCACGGTTTCTTCGTAATAGGGTTCCTCCGCCACGTCCGGGGGAGGCGCCGGGCTCTCCGGCGCGGCGTCGAACATGGGCGCCGCGTCCTCCGACGAGAAGTCCGGCGGCTCCACATCTCCGGGTTCTTCTTCTTCGGGTTCTGCGGATGGGGGAGCGGTCGTGTCGGCGAACATTTCGGAAGCGATCTCGACGGCGCCGAAATCGGAGGCGGGGGCGGCAGGTGGGGAAAAATCGGCCGTGTCTTCTCCCGCGTCCTGCGGGGCGAAACCGGCACGTGACAAAGAAACCTCACCGGCGGCTTCGATCTCGGCAAGGGTGGGAGCGATGTCCCGATGACGGGGATCCAGGGCCTGCGCCATCATCACAAAATTGGCGGCTTCCTGCGAGTCTCCGGCGCGCAGTGCCTCGCTCGCCTGATCGAGGAAATTCCTGACCTGGGTGTCTCCCTTGGTTGCGCCTTCGATCTCGCGGAGCAGTTGGCGCGCCTCCTGATGTCCCGGGAGATCGAGAAGAACCTGATCGACCTTTTGCCGTGCCGCCGAGAAATCGCGGTTGTTGAAGTCCTCGACTGCTTCCACCAACAGGCTGTTGATGGCGTCCGTGGTGGGTGCATGGAGCTGGGAAACGATGTCGTCGAGGTCGATCTCGTCGGCCCCCGAGGACAGCTGTTTGTGGAGGTTTTGAGCCGGTGCGTAGGCCGGGTCGAGACGGAGAACGAACTCCAACCCGATCAAGGCCTCCTCTCGATTTCCCTCCTGGAGTTTGCCGACCACCTGCCGGAATGCGGTCATGACACGGTCCTGGGCTTGTGGAGAGAGCTCGGGGTTGCCGGGGTATGCCATAACAACGATGGTATCAAGGGGGTGCCGAAAGGGTCAACGGCCCACAGTGATGAAGGGGAGGCGGGCCCTCAGGGCTATGGCGCGAGACGAGCGCCTGCCAGCACGATGCGCACGCGCGCCCCGGCGGGCTCGAGGCTCTCGAGTTCGAGGCTGCCGCCGTGGTCCGTGACCACGCGATGGACCATCGCCAGCCCCATCCCGGACCCCCTGCCCTTGGTTGAGAAAAAGGGCTCGAGGAGAACCGCGCTATCTTCCGTCGGCAGACCGACGCCCGTGTCTTCAACCACGAGGATCACATCGTCATCCTCACCGCGGGCCGAAATCAGCACGTGACCAGCATCGGGAATTGCAGCGGCGGCGTTCTCGAGCAGGTTGACCAGCGCCTGGCGAAGCAACACAGGGTCCACCATTGCCGTGATCGGTTCCTCGAGGAGATCTGCCGTGACCTCGAGGCCCGGTCGGACACCGTTGTACAACGAACACAACTCGCGCAAGATGCGCCCGATGTCTGTCGGCTGGGGCGCGAGAGAGGGCATCCGCGCGTACTGCTGAAAAGAGTCCACCAACTCCTTGAGTCCCGACACTTGGGCCACGATCGCTTCGCAGCCGGTAGTGACGATGGTACGCATCTCGTCGTCGAGGTTTGCCGCGCGCTTCTGGATCCGCTCGGCGGCGAGCCGGATGGGCGTCAAAGGATTGCGGATCTCGTGCGCGATTCGTTGCGCAACCTCGCTCCACGCGGCCTGGCGCTGGGCCTGCATGAGCTGGGTGAAGTCGTCGATAGCAACCACCCTGCCACCGCCGGGCAACGGACGTGACGTGATATCGACGTGGAAGGATTCACCCCCGGGGTGCAGATCGAGCTCGCAGCGCAGGTTTTCCGGCTGGCCGGTCAGCAGTCGTTCGTATAGCTCTTCCAAACCGGGGTGGTTGAGTTTATCGAGAGCGTGCCACGTGTCCGCCCACCCCGTGTTCCCGAGCATTCTCGCTGCCGCGGGATTGGGTCGAAACCGGGTCCCACCAGCATCCACAGACAACACCCCGGTCGGTACAGTCGTCAACAACGTGGCGAGCTCCTGGTTGGATGCGAGGATCTCCGCTTCGGAGGATCGGACCCTACGAACCATCGCGTTGAACGAGGCCACCAACACGGCCATCTCGTCGGAGGCGGGTACGTCCACCTCTTCGAGCGCATCGCCCTCGGCGACCCGCTGGGTGGCGCCGGCCACAGCCAACAGCGGTTCGGTGAATCGACGGGACAAATAGAGACCGACCCAGACAGTCGCAAACAGCAGCAGCAGAGTGACCGCCAACAGCACCAGTATGGTGGTAGCCGTAATGGTCCCCTGAGTCTGTTTCATCTCCTGAAACTGCGCATGGGCGGCAATGGCGTTTTCCAGATGAAGGAGCAACTCACTGGGCAGCATGTCGCCAACGACGACATGCGAGTCGTCGTCGATCGGGCTCCAGGCTCGGATCAAGAGCCCCCCACGCCAGCGATCCGATCGGACATCTGATGGTGGCAGGGTCTCCCACCGCAGGGGCGGGAGCGAAGCCGGTATCCTGCGCGGGTCGGCCACGGCCTCCTGAAGGCTTTGATCGGAATACACGGCCACGAGGTCCACCCCGAGAAGGCGCTGGAGTCGGACGAGATCGGTTTGGCCCCGGCTGCGTCTGAGTTCTTCGGCGGCCACCTCGGCCTGGCGTTCGAGATTCTCCTCGACCAGTTCCCGGAGTTCTACAGTGACCTCGGCACCACCGCGGAGAATGGTCTCGACGGGTGCTGAGAACCAGCGATCGATCGATCCCTGGAGAAAATTGGTGGCAATCAGAAAGATCAAGATCACCGGAACAAAGGTCAGACCGACATAGGTCAGGACGAGCTTGGTGCGGAAGCGGCTCCCGAGGACGCCGGTTTTGCGCTCGACTGCCAAGCGCAGCAGGTTTCTGAGGAGCATAAAGCTGAGGATGACGATGAGCGAGATATCGAGGTACCACAGCACAAACAGCAGAAGGCGGTTTGTGAGTTCCTCGGGAGAGGCCTCACGGGCCCGCTGCAGCAGATAGAAGCCACCCCCAGAAAGCGCCATCAAGAACACGAAGGCGCTGACCAGGAATCGATTCTCTTTGTAGTTTCGTTTCCAGAACGCCCGCAGCCCGGTCACCGCTCGTTCATCGCCCGTTTCATTCACCGTTGTCGTCCGCCACCGGATCCAGTCGCACTTCGAGCCACTCCGTGCCCTCGGTCGATGGGAATACCAACCAGGTGGTTCCACTGGCAAAGACCGCACGAACGCGAACCCTCAGGGCGGCGTCCTGGCGAGCCTTGGGCAAGACCAGTTCGACCGCAGGCGGCGACGTCAACCAGGATCTGGCCTCGTCAACGGTTTTGACCTCGCGGCTGGCCGTCGTGTCGCCGTTGACGATGAGCTGGCAGAGATATCTGCCGGTGACCCCGTCAAAGCTGACCGTAACCTGTGCGATCCCCTTCCACACCTTCCGGTCGGGGAAAAAACGTCGCCGGCCGTACACACGGAGGGGGTATTCGATGACAGCAGTGGCCCCCGAGGAGAGCGTCTCTTCGATCGACTCCGGCAATTCCTGATTCAACGAGAACGAGATCGCCAAACGCTCCGCTCCGCGATCGATCTCGAGGATCATCGGTTCGGCGGCAAGGGCCGCGACCAGCGCGAGCACGCACAGGTTTGCCGACATATGCGCATTCTACACCGGCGTCGGCCTCATTCGCGGCGGAGCCCGGGCTCGCGGCACTCCCGACAGGCATCGACGATCGAGCGGGGTGGGGCAGTGAGTGATAAAGTGAATCGATATTTGTCGTTGGAGGCGAGGCCATGGGCGCGACCATACCCGGGTGGTCCCCGGAGATCGAACGCGGTTTCAAGGAGATTCTGTTTCGGTTTCTCGAGGAGATCCAATGCACGCGGGCGGCCCTCTACCTCTATGGACCCAGCGATTTTTTTCTACTCGCCACCCAGTACGGTTTCGGGCGTCGCGATCCGCTCGCCATCGAGCACCGCCTGCGGGACCCCATGGTCGTGAGAGTTCGAGAACTGCGCGGTCTGCCGGTGGCTTACAACCACAGGAACGAGCTTGGGCCGTTGGCCGAGTACATCAAAACTGCCGGCAACTCGCGGTTGTTGTTGGTGCCGTTGGTCATAAGTGACGAGATCATCGGTTTTGTTGATGCCCGCGACAAGGGCCGTCGGCGACCGTTTGAACGTTCAGACATCAGCAAGGCGGCCAAAATTGGCGCAGCCATGGTGGATTTCGCGCGACAGAGTGGTTTTGTCATCGCAGATGAGGAGTTCGTGCCACCGCCAGAACCCAAGGTGTCGAAGCAGCGCCAGGCCCCAGTCGGCCAATCGCGCCCGGCGCTGCTTGACGAGTCCGGGCTTGAGACCCTGCACGACGCGGCCCTCGACTGCCTACTCGACAACCAGGTGGCGGCGGTGGCGGCGACGTTGGCGACCCCCGAGGGGGTCGCGACCTTGATCAATACGCGCGCCGGGGGCGCTGAGATCGATCGTGAGGCCCTGTGCCGTCATCAGGTCTCGGCACTCACCGAGGCCGGGATCCAGACCCATGATCCAAGCACCTGGCATGTCGAGGTTCGGCGGGTCCCGGCGGTCACTGACGTGGTGATGTCGCCGATGATTGCATCAGCCGTGCTGCTCCACGAGACCGAGGCCGGCGCCCTCGTCGGGTCGGTAATTTCAGGCGCCGGGGCGAACGCGGCGCGGGCAACTTTGGCACGACTGCGCGCGCGGGCTGAAGACGCCCAGGAAAAGACCGGCCTGCGGTTTTCGCGGCGCTGTCTCTCTCGCCGGCTGCTGCAACCGGGCGCGCAGAAGTACCCGGATCTGGTGGCCCACTCAGAAGCCGTCTCACGACTTTCCATGGCGATCGCCCAAAAACTCGAGCTCACGCCAATGCGGGTGGAGGATGCCATGCTGGCGGGATTGCTGCACGATATCGGCATGCGGGAGCTCGACTACGACCGGATGTATCGGAGCCGAACGCCGACCGAGGACGAACGCGCGCGCTATCAGAAGCACCCGGTTCTCGGTGAACAGATCCTCCTTGGGACTGGGCTCAACGAGGTCACGACTGCGATCCGCCACCATCACGAGCGCTGGGATGGGACCGGGTATCCGGACCGATTGGCGGGAGATGCAATCCCGTTTCTAGCCCGACTGGTCCATGTGGCAGAGGTGTTCGATGTGTTGAGCGTTCCTGGACGCTATCGTCCGACGGTGAGCACCGAACGGGCACTCGAGATCATCAACCGGGGCAAAGGACACCAGTTCGACCCGCACATGGTGGAAGCCTTGGTCGCGGTCGTGACATGACCGACGAACGGAAGGTGGTGGCAACCAACCGCAAGGCTCGCCACACCTATCACATTCTCGAGCGTGAGGTCGCCGGTCTGGAGCTTCTCGGAACCGAGGTCAAGGCGATCCGTGCGAGTAAGATCAACATCAAAGAGGGCTATGTCACCTTCGCCGGCGGCGAGGCATTTCTGGTCGGGTGCCACATCGGGTCCTACGACAGTGCCGGTTATGCCGGTCACGACCCGGTTCGCCGGCGACGTCTCCTGCTTCGTAAACGTGAGATCGAGCGTCTCGCGAGCAAGGTCGCCGAGAAGGGCCTCACGGTTGTGCCACTCGAGGTGTTTCTTTACGGCAACTGGATCAAGATCGAAATTGCTCTGGTCCGTGGCAAACAACTCTACGATAAACGCGATACGCTCCGGCAACGGACCCTCGACCGCGAAGCGGAACAGGCCATCAAAGATCGCAGTCGATAGAGCGTCTCGCCAACGCGACCGCGGGTGGTATAATCCGGGCATAAATAGCAGGATCGCCGCCGGATGGTCAGTTCATCGTGGTCGGCTGGTGGATCTTGGAACGTCTTTCGTCGACCGTGTGTTCTCCAGACCGGGCGCGGCGACCGAGACGGGCGCCCAGACGGGAGATACATGCGGGAAGAGATCGTCATTCGCGGTGCGCGAGAGCACAACCTGCAAAACGTCGATGTCGCGATTCCCCGCAACCGGTTGGTCGTGATCACCGGGGTCTCGGGTTCCGGTAAGTCCTCGCTCGCCTTCGATACCTTGTTTGCCGAGGGCCAGCGCCGTTATGTCGAATCCTTGTCGGCCTATGCGCGCCAGTTCCTCGATCAGATGGAGAAACCCGACGTCGACACGATTGACGGGCTGTCGCCGGCCATCTCGATCGAACAGAAGACCACCTCCCGCAACCCGCGATCTACGGTTGGCACCGTTACCGAAATCCACGACTACCTCCGTCTTCTGTGGGCCTCCATCGGCGTTCCGGTGTGCCCGGACTGTGAGATCGACATCCGCCCCCAAAGCGTGGAGCAGATGGTGGACCAGCTTGTCCAACTTCCCGAGGGGACGCGCTTCCAGCTGTTGGCTCCTGTCGTTGAAGGCCGCAAGGGCGAGCACCGCAAGGTCTTTGCCCAGATGGTGCGCGAGGGCTTTGTTCGAGCGCGGGTCGACGGCAAGGTTGTCGAAGCCGCGGCCCCGCCCGAGCTCGACAAGAAACGGAAGCACACGATCGAGGTGGTGGTGGATCGGTTGTCGATCCGCGATGGCGTGGCGGCCCGGTTGGCTGACTCGCTCGAGACCGCCCTCAAGGTGGGTGATGGGCTCGCGCTGGCGGTGGTCGCGGGCGGCGACGAAATTGTCCTTTCGGCCCGCCACGCCTGCCCCAGCTGTGGTTTTTCTCTGACCGAGATTTCGCCGCGTCTATTCTCCTTCAACTCACCTCAGGGTGCGTGCCCCACCTGTTCGGGTCTCGGTTTTCTGCGCGAGGTCGATCCCGAAAAGCTGATCCTCGATCCCGAGCGCACCCTGGCGGCGGGTTGTCTCGCCATGGTTGGCAAGAGCCCGGGGTCGTGGTTTCGGCACCAGGTGGAACAGCTATCGGAGGCTGTCGGCTTTGATCTCCACACCCCATGGCGTCGTTTGCCGGAAGAAGTTCGCCAGATCCTGATGTATGGCACAGACGGTGAGCACGAGTTCGTTTGGGAGGGAAGGAAGGGCGCCTACCGCTACCGCGATCGATTCGAGGGCGCGGTGCCGCGGCTGGAACGGCGTTACGCCGAGACGTCGTCGGAAGACGTTCGACGCGAACTCGAGCGTTATATGTCGTTGGCTCCGTGCGGCGAGTGCGGCGGTGCGCGGCTGCGTCGGGAGGCGCTGGCGGTCAAGGTGGGAGGGTGCAACCTGGTCGAGGTATCGGGTCTTTCGGTGCAGCGGACCCTCGATTGGTTCACCGGCCTCGAACTCGGCGAGCGCGACCGGACGATCGCCGACAAGATCCTACGCGAAGTGAGAGACCGTTTGGGGTTCCTTGTGTCGGTAGGGCTCGACTATCTGAGCCTCGACCGGATGGCCGGGACCCTGTCGGGTGGTGAGAGCCAGCGGATACGGCTCGCCACCCAGGTCGGATCGAAACTGATGGGCGTGTTGTACGTGCTCGATGAGCCGTCCATCGGTCTCCACCAGCGGGACAATCGAAGACTGCTCGAAACGCTCAAGGGCATGCGCGACCTCGGCAATACCGTGGTCGTCGTCGAGCACGATGAGGAGACAATTCGTGAGGCCGATTGGGTGATCGACCTCGGGCCGGGGGCGGGCCGGCACGGCGGCCGGGTGGTGGCCGCCGGCCCGGCGGCAGCGCTCGAGTCTGAGGAGGCATCGTT
This sequence comes from Acidobacteriota bacterium, assembly GCA_033791425.1. Lineage (GTDB taxonomy): Bacteria > Acidobacteriota > Thermoanaerobaculia > Thermoanaerobaculales > Sulfomarinibacteraceae > Sulfomarinibacter. The sequence continues at coordinate 31,183 of JASJGQ010000356.1, read as the reverse complement.
GACCGGTGCGTATCTGTCGGGCCGCAAAATGATCCCGGTGCCAAGCCAACGATCGCGGGGCAACGGAGAGCGGGTAGTCATCCACGGTGCTGCCGAGCACAACCTCAAGGAGATCGATGTCGAGTTCCCGTTGGGGCGCCTGGTGTGCGTCACCGGCGTCTCGGGTTCGGGCAAGTCGACCCTGGTCAACGAGATTCTCCACAAGGCGGTGGCCCGGGAGTTGTATGGGACCCCTGCCCGGCCGGGCGCGCATCGGGATATCGAGGGCGTTGATGCACTGGACAAGGTGATTGCCATCGACCAATCGCCGATCGGCCGAACGCCGCGTTCCAACCCGGCGACCTACACCAAGGTCTTCGACCCGATCCGCCAGCTCTTCGCCGCGACCACCGATGCACGCGCACGGGGCTATAAACCGGGGCGGTTTTCGTTCAACGTTCGCGGGGGGCGCTGTGAGGCCTGCCAGGGCGCCGGGCAGATCCGTATTGAGATGCACTTCCTCCCGGACGTGTTTGTCACCTGTGATCAGTGCAACGGGCAGCGATACAACAGGGAGACGCTCGAGGTCCATTTCAAGGGTTTGTCGATCGCCGAAGTCCTCGATCTGACGGTGCAGCAGGCGCAAGAGGTGTTTGCGGCACACCCGAAAATCATCCGGGTCCTCGACACCCTGGTCTCGGTCGGTCTCGGCTACCTTCATCTCGGCCAGCCAGCGACCACCCTTTCAGGCGGTGAAGCCCAGCGCGTCAAGCTGTCGCGCGAGCTCGCCAAACGCGGCACAGGGAAGACCCTGTATCTCCTCGACGAGCCGACCACGGGTCTTCACTTCGACGACGTCAAAAAACTCCTCGTAGTGCTCCACGCCCTGGTCGATCGCGGCAACACGGTGCTCGTGATCGAACACAATCTCGATGTCATCAAGACCGCCGACTGGATCATCGACCTCGGCCCCGAAGGCGGCGAGGGCGGGGGCCGGCTGGTGGTCGCCGGCACTCCCGACAAGGTGGCCCGGTGCAAGAAGTCCTACACCGGTAAGTTCCTCAAGCGATTTTTGTAGCCGCTCTGTGCGCGCTGCGCGTCGTTCTCGAGCGTTCAAGTGAACCCACCGTTCAGTACGTCCTACCCGAGAGGAGCCACCTTTAGCATTGATTGCCCGAGACGCCCCGCAGGCCTGCAGAAGATTAAGGTGTCAAACAATGCAAAAGATGACACCTCCGCCGCACGCGGATTCGTCGACGCTCTCTTTCAAGCCCCATGCCCCAAGCCTCAGGCCACAATTGAGTATCCCCCGTCGACGATCAGGGTCTGGCCGAGGATCATGGAGGCGTACTGGGTGCACAGGAATATCGCGACGTTGGCGACGTTGCCTTTGAGCACCAGCGCGCGATCGCCACGCGCCTCGATTTCTTGTGCCGTCTCCTCCGCGCGGGCACGATTGCGCAGGTAGTTGATGGCCACATCGACCTTGAAATCTGCCAGCGAGAGGGCAATCGCCCGGCCGATTCCGCGAGAGGACCCGGTCACAAGCGCGCGCTTGCCTCGCAGTTTGAGATCCATTTTCACCTCCGGGGCCACAAATTACCCCGGTCAAACCCGGAAAACAAGCATAGATGTTGCGTTTTCCTTGGTTTTGCCCTTGACAGCAGACGTTCCGACCGCCAATATGTAATTACAACGAAAAACCGGAGGTTCCTATGAACAAGACCGAAATGGCCATGAAGCTTGCGAAGAAGACCGGCGTCAGCCAGGGCAAGGCTGCAGAGATCATCGATGTGATGTTTTCCGCGCATCCGCGCAAGGGTTTGATCGCCACCGCCCTTGACGCCGGTGAGAAAGTCACCATTCCCGGCTTTGGCACCTTTGCCACCAAGAGCCGGAATGCGCGCCAGGGCCGCAATCCCGCGACCGGCGCGACGATTCTCATTCCCGCGAAGAATTACGTACACTTCAAACCGGGCAAGACCCTGCGCGAGCGGGTCGAGAGGTAAGCCCTCTCCCAACAAGCTGAGCGTACGCTGCCGGCGCCGTGAGTTGATCTCGGTGACGGTGAAAGCAATAACACGGAGCCAGGCAGATGCCTGGCTCCTTTTTCTATTTATCGAGTGAGTACGAAGCGATAGGGCTCGGTGATGGTGGCGTAGGTCTTGATCCGAACCCCATCTTTGGTGCCCGGTTTGAAGCGGTATTTTCGGGCCGCTGCCATGGCAGCCTCCGGAATACCGAAGCCCTCGTCATCGGCGCGCAATACCTTGACCTCGTCGACAAGGCCGTCCGAGTTCACCGTGGCCTGCAGGATGATCACACCCTGACGTCGCGATCTTTGCGCCGTGACGGGCCACTCGACCGCGTGTTTCTTGATCAACACTGGGAGGGTGTCTGTCCTCGAAGGTGGCACGAAGCTGTTGGGTGCAATCACCACCACTGTTGGTTCCGCAGTCGGTGTCGGGGGTGGTGGAGTCGGGGTGACAGCTGCGGCGACCGCGGCGGCCTGGCGCTCGTCTTCACGTGTAACCGCGGTGGCGGTCTGTTGGACCGCGGCCGTTTGACGGGACTCTTCCTCTGCCCGCACACGCTCGGCCTCGAGATCGGCCTCGCGCTGTTTCTGAGCCTCTTCCTCGGCGGCAATCTGACGCTCGAGCCCCGCTCTCTGCTGTTTTTCCTCGGTGCTGAGCGAGCCCTGTGTACCGCGTCGTTCGCTCTCTGAAAGCCGCTTTTGTAACTCTTCGATCTTGGCCTGGCGGTCGGTGAGCTCCGTCCGGATCTCGGCTTCCTTCTCCGCCATCATCTCCTGCACCAGTGACTGTGCGAGCTCGCGCATCTTGTCTTCCTGGGCCTGCCGTTGGAGGGCGATCTCGTCGGCCGTCGGCGTCGGTGGCGGAGGTGGCGTCGCAGGCCCCCGACCAAGACTGAACCACAGCACCGCAGCGATGGCGACAGCGGCGGCGGCCCCTGCGCCAATCAGTACGGGCTTGCGATCAGTTTTCGAGCCATCGTCCTCGTAGAACTCGATGGGCTCCGGGTCGGGGAGGGTCACCGGGGCCAGATACGGGGTGACATCGACAGCCCCTTCGGCGGCGAGGGCGCGGTCTTCGGTTTCCATTTCGGACCGGAAGAGGCGATCCATGAACAGGGCGAGGTTGAACGTCGTCGGGCTGTAGGCTCCGCCGTACAGCAGTCGATCGAGTTCTTTCTTGAAGTCCGAGGCCGAACTGAAGCGCTCTTCCGGTCGGTCGGCCAACGAGCGCACGAGCAGCGCCTTGATGTCTTCGGGAACCGGTTCTTCGTCGTACGTCATGTGGGCGTTGTCGATGGCTTCTTTTCTCTGTGCCGGTGCGGCCGGCAGCGCGGTACCGGTGAGAAGCTCGAAAAGGATCGCGCCGAGCGAGTACACATCGCCGCGCCGGCTCGGGGTCCTGGACTGCATAATTTCAGGAGCGAGATACTGAAGGACCTCGGGTGCGGCGTCAGAGACTCCGGCCAGCGCCAGGAGTTCCTCACCCAGACCGAATCCGGAGACCACGCACTCTCCGTCATAGGTCACGAAGATCAAACCGGGGTTGAGGAAACCGTGCAGCACCCGGCCGCCTTCGATCTCCACGCTCAAGCCGGCGGACAGCGCGAGCGAGATCTTCTCCATGATCAGTAGGGCGTTGTCGACCGGTACCGGGAACCGTTCTGCCTGAACCCGATCGAGCACCAGACCCAGTGGTTGTGAGGCCACGTGGTCGCACACCAGGGCCGGCACACCGTCTGATTCGAGACAGGAGACGCCGCCGGCGACATTGGTCGACTGCACGGCCTCGGAGATCCGGCACGCCCGGTCGAATGCCGAGCGAATGTCCGCCTCCTGGATGTGTGGACCGTCGAAGGCGCGCAACCACACGGTCCGCCGAACCCCTCCCTTGCCAAACTCGCCGGCTCTGTAGAGATGGCCCAACGGATCTTCGAGAACCTGCGCAAAAAGCAGGTACGACGCGAACACCCGGTAGCTGTCGGCCATGGTACGCCTCCAGACCGAAGCTACCACCGCGTTGCGTGAGCGGTCAACGGCGCGACGCCCTCAACGCGGCGACGGCTCGGTTGTGCTCGGCAAGAGTGCGCGAAAATGTATGACCGCCGCCCGGGCGGGCGACGAAGTACAGATACGGTGTCGTCGCCGGGGACAAAGCTGCGGCGATGGCAGCGCGCCCGGGACAGTTGATGGGCCCCGGGGGCAGGCCCGGGTAGCGGTACGTGTTGTAGGGGTCATCCACTACCAAGTGGATTCGGAGAAGCCGACCCCGCCACTCGTTGCGGCGCTCGAGCGCGTAGACAACCGTTGGGTCGCACTGCAGGAGCATCCCCTGACGAAGCCGGTTGACGAACACCCCGGCGACCAGGGGTCTTTCCTCGGCAATGGATGTCTCAGCCTCCACCAGGGAAGCCAGCGTCACGATCTCCAAAGGCGAGCCCCAGGGTGTGTCGACGCTGCTCCGTTCCGCCCGCCACACCGAGAGGAACCTGTCCGTGAGGTGGTGGGCTGCGGCCTCGGTTTCGATGCCGACGGCAAAACGGTAGGTGTCTGGAAAGAAAAAGCCCTCCAGCGAAGGAGCATCCGGAATGACCGCGGCGATCCAGTCGACCCGGGAAACGACGGATTTCCACTCCCCCGGGGTGCCGACACCGATCGCACTGAAGAGGTCGCCGATCTCCGTCGCCGAGTCGCCCTCCACGACCGTAACCTCGAACATCTCCAGGTTGCCGTCGAGAACCATTTCAAGCACATCCACCGGGCGCAGACCGGCGTCGAACCGGTAGCGCCCGAAGTGCATGGTGCGTCCGTCGGCCCGGGCCCGGAGGTAGAGCAGAGCCGCGGATGGCGATGGCACGAGGCCGTGATCGTGGAGCTGCTCGATGATTCGACGCGCCGGGGTTCCCTCCTCTATCTCGAGTGAGACAGCCGCCTCCGACCGTGCGCCCACGAGGTTGTGGTGCAGCCACAGACCGCAGCCTGCCGCCAACAGCACGACGACGGCCGCGAGAACGAGCACACAACGCGCCGTCCTCACCGTTCAGTTCTCCGCCGCGGCGATTCTCGCCAGCATGGCGAGATAATCCTCGAGGATGATCTGGGCGGCGAGGTCGTCGACGGGTCTGTTCCGCGGCCAGCCGATTTCCCGAGCCCGCCGCCGGGCTTCGTTTGTCGAGAGATACTCCGACTGAAGGTCCACCTCGAGGCCCAGCTTGCGTACGGCCTCGGCGAGAAGTTCGGTGCGGCGTGCTGCAGGCCCTGGCAAGCCGTCGGCAGACGATGGCAGACCGATGACGACCCGGGTGGCCTCGATCTTGACTGCGGTGTCTGCGATGATCTGTGCCGCGGCCGCGATGCCGCTGGAGGTCACGACTTCGAGTGGAGACACGACGCCTGTCTGGTCATCGCCCACCGCGAGCCCCATCTTGCTGCCGCCTGGATCCACACCAAGGTATCGCACCTGCCCATTGTACGCGTCGTCGCCGGACCACCCGGTCGTGGTGCAGGTTCTCGACCGGCTACAATGTCAGGGGAATCGCGTGCCCGGCCGGAGGACCATGAACCGCCACCACAAACAGATCCAGAGTGCGCGGCGGTGGATGTCCGCGCTGGGTGCTGCCATGGTTCTGTTCCTGACCTCCGCAACCGCCGCCGAGCTCGAAGAACGCGTCGTTCTCACCGCCGAAAACCAACAGGCGACCGAGACCACCTGGCGCGGCGATGGTGACGTCCACGTTCTGTATCAGGACATCGAGATCCGCTGTGACGAACTCGATTACGTTCGCGGGACGGGGGAGGTCGTGGCTCGTGGCAACGTGGTGGTGGATCGCGGTCCGAGTCGTTTCACCGCCGAGGAGATGCGGTTCAACCTGCTCACCAAGACCGGGGTCTTTGTCAACGCCACCGCCCACATCGACCCCATGTACAGCCTCACCGGTACTGAGATCGAAAAACTGGACGAGACCCACTACCGGATCGATCACGCGACCTTTACGACCTGTTCCACCGATGACGATCATCCGCCCTGGAGTTTTCACATCCGTTCGGCGTTGATCGAGGAGGAGGGTCTGGGACGGTTCAAGAGCGTCGCCATGAAGGTCCAGGGCGTCCCGGTCTTCTATCTCCCCTACATGGTCTGGCCGGTCAAACAGGAGCGATCGGTGGGTCTGCTGATGCCGCGGTTCGGCTACTCCAACCGCCGCGGCTTCAACATCGGTCTGCCACTGTATGTTCCCATCGGCCGCTCCTACGACACCACCCTTTTTGCCGACTACTATTCGAACGGCCTCCTCGGTTTCGGCAACATCTGGCGCTGGGCGCCCATTCAAGGCGCTCGCGGCGAGGTCAATATGTACGCCATCTGGGACCGGGAGGGTGAGCAGGCCGAGTGGAAGGTCTTTGGCAAGCACGTGCAACAGGACTTTCTCGGTTTCAATCTCCTCGCCCAGGTCGAGACGCTCTCCGATATCGATTTCTGGCAGGACTTCGACCGCACCTTCGACGCCAACACCCGTCGCGACCTCTATTCGTTCGCCTATATGACCAGGAACTTCGGACCCTACGCGCTCAACGTGCGCGCCGACTACCGCCAGACCTTTCTCACCGGCGCCGAAGTCGTCCTCAGTCAGCTCCCCGAGATCGAAATCCGATCGGGTTCGACCCCCATCGGAAAGACGCCGATCTATCTCAACCTGATCTCCTCCCTGAGCTATCTCCGGGCCGACCGCGGCGACGACTTCACGGGCTCGTACGGCCGGGCTGATGTCTTTCCAGCCCTTTCCTACACCCTTCCCGGGCCGCCGTGGTTGTCGGTGACGCCCCGGATCGGCGGACGCGCCACCTATTACACCCAGCGGCTCGCCGCCGACCGCCGCAGTTTTGTCGACGAGCCGATCGAGCGGATCTATGCCACCGCCGGCGTTGACATTATCGGCCCATCATTCTCGAAGGTCTTCGAGGGCGGGTTCGGCAAATACGACAAGGTCAAACACCTCGTCGAACCGCGCATCGAATACCTCTACCTGACGACCCCGACCGATGTCGCCCTGATCCCCATTTTCGACCAGGTCGACTCGACGCCCAAAGACGCCAATCTCGTCCGAATGGTGCTCGCCAACCGTCTCCTCGGCCGCGATCGCGAAGGCGTCGGCACGCGCGAGCTCGCCTCGCTCGAGCTGTATCAGGACTACTCGTTCGATGAACCCCTGATCAGGGACGACGTCCTGGGTATCAGCCAGTGGTCGCCGCTCGGTGTCGCACTGCGGGTGACCCCGACTGTCGGCACCGGGTTTGACGGCCGTCTCACCTACGACTACCTGTACCGAAACCTCCGCTCGACCTCGTTGGCGGCCTCGCTGCAGACGGGCATCGGGATGGCCAACCTCACCTGGTACCAGGGCTTCAACGTTCGTGACGGCGAGCGCCTCTCGTCCCAGGTACGGGCCCTGCTCGCCTACCGCAAGTCGGGTTTCCCGCTCGACGTGACCGTGCAGCTGGCCTACGACATCGTCAATGCAGAGCTCGGGGACCAACGCTACGGCGTGAACTACCAGGGCAGCTGCTGGAACATCTCGGCCCAGTACCGCGACACCAAAATCGGCGTCTTCCCGACACGGGAGTTCATGATCGTCATCGGTCTCAAGGGCGTCGGTGCCCTGCCCGAGATCAAGGGCAGCCTGGGCGGGTATTAGGCCAGGCAAGAGAGCTGGGGAGAAGGGGAGAAAGGGGGAATCGTCGTGAGGCACCGAGGGTGTTTCGCCCCGGCTCCTCGGCCCCGGGCTCCCCTGCTCGACCCGTCCGGTTTCGGCAGACTCGGCCTGAGCCGGAAGCTGGCGGAGGGAGTGGGATTCGAACCCACGGAGGCGTGAACCTCACCGGTTTTCAAGACCGGCGCCTTCGACCACTCGGCCATCCCTCCCGGATCGTCTACTTTACAGTCACAGGCCCGCCACGTACAATACCCCTCCGGTGCGGAGAGGTGCTGGAGTGGTTGAACAGGACTGCCTGCTAAGCAGTTGTCTGGGGTAACCTGGACCGCGGGTTCGAATCCCGCCCTCTCCGCCAGTTGGAATGCCGCAGCGAACCCCGCCCGCAGTTCTCCCCGGGTGCCCACAGCGGGTGAGAGCCGGCGTTTTTGGAGCATCATGTCGAAGACCGTGAGAACCCGCATCGCGCCCAGTCCAACCGGTGATCCGCACGTCGGCACCGCCTATGTCGCGCTCTTCAATCTCGCCCTCGCACGGCACAACGGCGGCGCGTTCGTCCTGCGGATCGAGGACACCGACCGCGAGCGCAGCGCCACCGCCAGCGAAGAGATGATCCTCGACGCTCTGAAGTGGCTCGGTCTCGAGTGGGACGAGGGTCCCGACGTCGGCGGTCCAGACGGGCCGTATCGGCAGAGCGAGCGGACGGCGATCTACCGCAAGCATGTCGAGGAGTTGGTTGCCAGTGGCGCCGCCTACCCGTGCTTCTGCACTCGCGAACGCCTCGACGCCCTGCGCGCCGAACAGCGGGCCGCCAAGGCGCAGCTCGGCTACGATGGACTGTGTCGTTCCCTCGACCCGGCGGAAGCGGGCCGTCGCCGCGAGACCGGCGAGCCCTATGTCACCCGCCTCGCCATGCCGCGAGAGGGCGAGACCGTCGCGGAGGATCTTCTTCGGGGCGAGATCAGAATCGCCAATGACCAGGTCGACGACCAGGTTCTGCTGAAGTCGGACGGTCACCCGACCTACCACCTCGCCAACGTGGTCGACGACCACCTCATGGGCATCACCCACGTCATCCGCGCCGAGGAGTGGATCTCGTCGCTGCCGAAACACGTGCGCCTCTATGAGGCCTTCGGCTGGGACCTTCCCGTCTTCTGCCACCTGCCCCTGTTGCGCAACTCCGACAAATCGAAGATCTCGAAACGCAAAAACCCGGTCAGCATCAAGCACTACGAGACCGCGGGCATCCTGCCCGAGGCCCTGGTCAACTATCTCGCCCAGATGGGCTGGACGATGCCCGACGAACGCGACCAGTTCACCCTCGACGAGTTCATCTCCGAGTTCCGCCTAGAAGACATCAGCCTCGGCGGCCCGGTGTTCGACCTCGCAAAGCTCAACTGGCTCAACGGTAAGTACCTGCGCGATCTCTCGGTCGACGAGCTCCTGGCGAGCCTGCGCCAGCAGCCCTTGTCAGACGACTACCTGATGCGCGTCCTGCCCCTGGTCCAGGAGAGGATCGACACCCTCGCCGATTTCGTGCCCTACGCCGGGTTCTTCTTTGCCGGCGATGTCGAGTACGACCCGCCGGCCCTGCCGAAAATGGTGGCCAAGAACCGCACCCCGCCGCAGACAGCCAAGGCTTTGCGGGTGCTGCTCGAGAGCCACATCGACGGCGTCGGGGCGTGGAACGCGGCCGCCATCGAGGAGGCCCTGCGGTCATTCTGTGACGCCAACGAGTGGAGCCCGAAGGAGCTCTTCATGCCGGTGCGCATCGCGGTGACCGGACGCACCGCCACGCCGCCGCTGTTCGAGACCATGGAGGTGCTCGGCAAGGAGCGGTGCCGGCGGCGCCTGCGTCAGGCGATCGAGACCCTGCGGACGATGAAGAGCTGATCGGGAGCTAGACGGGAGATCTATGGCACACGACGACGCTGTCAACGACAAACAGGACTTTATCCGCGAGATCGTCCGCGGGGACCTCGCGAGTTCCAAACACACGGGGACCGTGACCCGTTTTCCACCTGAGCCCAACGGCTATCTCCACATCGGGCACTCGAAGGCCATCAGCCTCAACTTCGGGATCGCCGCCGAGTTCGGCGGCCGCTGCCACCTGCGCTTCGACGACACCAACCCGACCAAGGAGGAACTCGAGTTCATCGAGTCGATCAAGACGGACGTGGCGTGGCTCGGCTACGACTGGGGTGAGCACCTCTATTTCGCGTCGGACTACTTCGAGCAGCTCTATGAGTGGGCCGAGACCCTGATCGGAGAGGGCAAGGCCTATGTCGATGATCTGTCAGCGGAGGAGATCCGCGCCCACCGGGGGACCCTCACCGAGCCCGGCACGCCGAGCCCCTGGCGCGAGCGCCCGATCGAGGAGAGCCTCGCGCTCTTCCGGGGGATGCGGGCCGGCGAGTTTGCAGACGGAGAGCGGGTCCTCAGGGCCAAAATCGACATGGCCTCCGGCAACATCAACCTCCGCGACCCCGTGCTCTACCGAATCCTCCACGCCACCCACCCCCGGACCGGCGACCAGTGGTGCATCTACCCGACCTATGATTTCGCCCACGGCCAGTCGGATGCCATCGAGCACATCACCCACAGCCTGTGCACGCTCGAGTTCGAGGCCCACCGGCCCCTCTACGACTGGCTTCTTGAAAACCTTCCGACCCCGTCGGCGCCGCGCCAGATCGAGTTCGCGCGGTTCAACCTGACCTACACGGTGCTTTCCAAAAGGCGCCTTCTCCAGCTGGTCCAGGGCGGCCACGTCTCGGGTTGGGATGATCCGCGGATGCCGACCCTGTCGGGGCTGCGCAGGCTCGGCTATCCGCCGGCGGCCATCCGCGACTGCGTAGAGCGCGCCGGTGTCGCCAAACGCGAGAGCGTGGTCGATCTAGCTTTTCTCGAGCATTGCGTGCGCACCGAGCTCAACCGGACGGCCGAGCGCCGAATGGGGGTGCTGCGGCCGCTCAAGGTGGTGATCGAGAACTACCCTGAAGGTGAGACCGAGGAGCTCGAGGCCGTCAACAACCCCGAGGATGCGTCGGCCGGCACCCGCAAGGTCCCGTTTTCGCGCGAACTCTACATCGAGCGCGACGACTTCATGGAGGACCCGCCGAAGAAGTTCTTCCGCCTCTCCCCGGGCCGCGAGGTCCGTCTGCGCTACGCCTACTTCATCACCTGCCGCGAGGCGGTGAAGAACGTCGACGGTGAGATCGTCGAACTGCGGTGCACCTACGACCCCGAGACGCGGGGCGGCGATGCGCCTGACGGGCGCAAGGTCAAGGCGACCCTGCACTGGGTGTCGGCGGCACACGCTGCGACTGCGGAGGTGCGGCTATACGACCGCCTCTTCAAGAGCGAGGAACCCGGCGCCGTTGGCGACTTTCTCGACGATATCAACCCGGACTCATTGGAAGTGGTGGCGGACGCCAGGCTGGAGCCCACCCTCGGGCAGATGGCAGTTGGTACAACGGTCCAGTTCGAGCGCCTGGGCTACTTCTGCGTCGACCGCGACTCGACGCCCGAGAGCCGGGTCATCAACCGCACCATCACGCTGCGAGATACCTGGGCCAGGATGCAGGCGAAGGGACAAGCGCACCATAGGTGAATTAGGAATTAGGAATAGGCGACCTGCCCGGATCGACGGCACGGTAGGCTCAAATTTCAAAAGCCCCGGAAGTTCCGGGGCTTTTGAAAAATGGTGCCGAAGGCCGGACTCGAACCGGCACGGATCGCTCCACACGGCCCTCAACCGTGCGCGTCTACCAATTCCGCCACTTCGGCACTCGATGCAGTCATCGCAGCGTCAACTCCCGTTGCCTTCGGGCACGACCGGCGGTTCGATCGGTGTCATCGGGCCGCCCTCGTCCTCTTCGGCGATCGCCTTTTCAAGGGCGTTCTCGGTCGGCGCCGGGGCGGTGTCCGCCGGCTCGAGTGCGGGCGCCACCGGGGCTGAAGCGTCAGCGGGCACGACCACACTCTCCATGACGGAGGTGCGTTGCTTGCCCGACAGGATGGCCAGCGCGAGGCACAGGAGGACGAAGAGAATAAAGGCTCCGGTCGTCATGCGGTGCATGATGTTGGTGGTGGTCCGGGGACCAAACGAGGTCTGGCTGCCGCCGCCGCCGAAGGCGCCGGCCAGGTCAGCCCCTTTTCCCTGCTGCAAGAGCACGACCATGACCAGGAAAAGACAGACCAGAACATAAAGGATGATCAGTACAACAGTCACGACTACTCTCCCGCGGCGCAGTCCGCCGCAGCGCGGATGATAGCGGAAAATGAACGTACGTCAAGGCTTGCTCCTCCGATGAGGCCGCCATCGACGTCGGCGAGGCTCAGCAATTCGTGCGCGTTCTCGGGTTTGAGACTGCCGCCATACAGGATGCGGGTGGCCTCCGCGGCCTCGCCGCCGAACAACGCAGCCATTCGGACACGGAGGAATGCGTGGGCCTCCTGAGCCTGTGCCGCTGTTGCGGTGCGTCCGGTTCCAATCGCCCACACCGGTTCATAGGCGAGGACGAGGTGGGCCGGGTCAAGCGTTCCGAGGGCATCGGTTTGTCGTTCGAGCACCGCGAAGGTGCGCCCTTCGTCTCGCTCGGAGAGCGTCTCGCCGATGCAATAGATGACGTCGAGGCCGGCGGCCTGAGCCGTCTTTGCCCTCGCCAGGGTGGTGGCGTCGGTCTCCCCGAACAGCGTTCTCCGCTCGGAGTGGCCGACGATGACCCAGTTGATGCCGATCTCGGTCAGCATGGGTGCGGCGATCTCGCCGGTGAATGCGCCTGATGTTTCCCAGTGGACGTTCTGCGCGCCGATGAGGACGCTTGATCCGGTGGCGATCATCACCGCTGCCGGCAGGGCCACAAATGGCGGACAGCAGAGGACGTCAACACCGGTCGGCAGGTCTTCGGCGAGGAGTCCTTCGAGATAGGCGGTGGTCTCGGCGACCCCCTTGTGCATCTTCCAGTTCCCGGCAATCAACAGTGTGCGCATGGTCCTCCCCGACCGGCCGCCTCAGATTTCAAGGGCGGTGATGGCGGGCAGTGTATCGCCGGAGAGAAACTCCAACGAGGCGCCGCCGCCGGTGGAAACGTGATCGATGGAATCGAAGACTCCCGCGCGGCGGATCGCCATCACCGATTCGCCGCCGCCGACCACCGAAAAGGCTGAGCTGTCGGCGACCGCCTCGGCGACCGCGAGGGTTCCGGCTGCAAAATCGTCAACCTCGAACACGCCCATGGGCCCGTTCCAGAAGATGGTCTTCGCCGCTGCGAGTTCCTGAGCATATTTTTTACGTGTGTCCGGACCGATGTCGACGACCATGAGATCTGACGGGATCTCGTCGCTCGCGACGATCTCGATTCTCTGCGCCCCTTCGATGGCGTCGGCAACCACCACATCCACGGGGAGCTCGATGCTGACGCCGTGTTGGGCAGCGGCGTCCATGACCCTGATGGCGGTTGACACCATCTCGGGTTCCGTTAGGGACCGCCCGACCTCGAACCCCTTGGCAAGAAAAAAGGTGTTGGCCATACCGCCACCGACGAGCAGCGCGCGGACTCTCCCCAACAGCGCCTCGAGCGGAGCCGTCTTGGTCGAGACTTTGGCGCCGCCAACGACGGCAACGAACGGTTGTTCGGGATCGTCGACGACCCGCGAAAGGGCCCCGACCTCGGCAGCCATCAAGAACCCCGCCGCCTTGCGGCCCGCGCTGTAGAGCGCCGGTGCCGCCACCACCGAGGCGTGAGCGCGGTGGGCGGTGCCGAAGGCGTCGTTGACATAGTGGCCAAAAGGTTCCGTCAACCGGGCGGCAAACTCGGGGTCATCGGCCTTCTCCCCGGCGTAAAAGCGGAGGTTCTCCAAGAGCAGCAACTCGCCCGGTGATGCGTCGGCACGCAACGGGTCGAGGCAGTCCGGAACAAATCTCACCGGTCGACCGAGCGCAGATGCGAGAGCGCCCGCCACCGGTTCGAGGGAGAAGGCGGGGTCGGGAGAGCCCTTGGCCTTGCCCAGGTGGGAGCATGCCGCCACCACGTCGACCCGATCCATGAGCCAACGCAGCGTTGGTAACGCGGCCGTGATCCGGGTGTCGTCGAGGACTTCGCCGTCAGCGATCGGAACGTTGAGATCGAGCCGCGCGAGGACCCGGGCGCCGTCAAGGTCCCGGAGATCTGCCAGAGCGGGGAGGCTCACCCCTCAGCCCCGACCGATCATGTATTCAATGAGATCCACGCACCGCAGGGCATAGGCGTTTTCGTTGTCGTACCAGGCGACGACCCGGAAGAAGGTGGGCGCCACCTGCGTGATCAGGGGGAGATCGACGACCGAGGAGTTGGACTCGCCGATGATGTCCGAGGAGACGATCGGCACATCGGTGGCCCTCAGGATGCCTTTCAGTGGGCCTTCGGCCGCGGTCTTGAAGGCCTGCTGCAGTTCTTCCACGGAGGACTCACGGCTCGCCACGAAGGTCAGATCGCACACCGACCCGTCCGGCACCGGCACTCGCATGGCGGCGCCGTGCAGCTTGCCCGCGAGGGCCGGATAGACCAGGCCGATGGCCTTGGCCGCGCCGGTCGATGACGGGATGATGTTGATGGCGGCGGCGCGTGCCCGGCGCATATCCTTGGGGTGTTGGACGTCGAGCAGGCTCTGGTCATTGGTGTAGGCGTGGGTCGTGGTGAGCCAACCGTGTTCGATACCCACGGTCTCGTGCAGGACCTTGGCCACCGGTGCCAGGCAGTTGGTGGTGCACGATGCGTTGGACACCACGTCGTGGGTGGCTGGGTCGTAGAGGTCATTGTTGACGCCCATGACAAAGGTCTCATCGACGTCCTGCCCCGGAGCGGTGATCACCACCTTTTTGGCACCGGCGGTGAGATGGGCCCCGGCCTTTTCGCGGCTGCGGAACAGGCCGGTGGCCTCGAAGACCACGTCCACACCGAGCTTGCCCCACGGCAGATCGGCCGGGTTGCGCTGGGCGAGGACCTGCATGCGGTCGCCGTCGATGATGATGTCCGATCCCTCGACCTCCACGGTGCCTTTGTAGCGACCGTGAACCGAATCGTGCGCGAACAGATAGCCGAGCATGTCCGGCGATGTGAGGTCATTAATAGCCACGAGATCAAAGCCGTCACGGGCCTTGAGATGGCGGGCGATGAGTCGACCGATGCGTCCGAAACCGTTGATCGCGACCTTGGTCGTCATGTGTTCCTCCAAGTGATCGGAATGGCCCGGAAGTATAGCAGATGAGACAAGCTTGCACCTTGACATTCCGTATGCTAAATTTCGTCGCTGCGTGGCCCGTTCGTCTAGGGGTCTAGGACGCTGGCCTCTCACGCCGGTAACACGGGTTCGAATCCCGTACGGGCTACCACGCTTCTCCCCCCACGAAATCAGGCAATTCCGCGTCAATCTGAACCGATCTCGCGCGCCCTGACGGCGGACCAAATGCTCACCATACATCAGAGTATGGCTGTGCTTTGGCCCACCATCAGGACGTCACGATCTCGGCCCATCTTGGCTCGCGGAATTGCCTGATTTCGTGGGGGGAGAAGCGACGGAAATACACAACTCGGCAAATGCTCAACAGACTCTGAGTATGCCTGCGCTTTTTCGCGCGAGGCGGGCGTCACGACCCCGGCCCATCCTGGTGCGCGGAAATCGGGAAACGCGGCGAGTAGGAAGCCGTGGCTTCTGGGCCATGTCTTTCGCTCGTGGTGTCAGGTAGAATGTCTCGACAGATCGAGAACGAATTCACGAGCTCGACACGAGGAAGGGAGACCGAATCATGGACGAGACTCCGCAAACGCCGAGCAACGCTTCGCCTCCACCGCCGCCACCTGCCGCCCCGACACCACCGACTGAACCGGCGGGCCCTCCGGCGGGGGGCGTTTCCGATAACCGCAAAATCATGATCGTCCTCTCATATCTCGGTTTGCTGGCCCTCATCCCCCTGTTGGTTGAGAAGGACGACAGCGAGGTGCAATGGCACGCCAAGCACGGTCTGGTTATTTTTGTGGCCGTCATTGCACTTTCTATGGCACTCGCGTTGGCCTCCATGATTCCAGGCGTCGGCTGCATCACCGGTCTGTTGTGGCTCGGTCTCTGGTTTGCAGCTTTTGTAGTGACGATTATCTGCATCGTCAAGGGTCTGAACGGGCAACGCTTCATGATTCCGGGAATCAGCGAGTTCGCCGACCGTTTCTAAAAAGTCGGTCCGACTCCAACTCCAACACGGACCGGTGCGCCGGTGGTAGAGTTCGCTTGTGCGGGTTGCGAGCGATCTCAATGAATGAGGTGAGGTGTGCGTCTTTCCCAGAAACTCGATCCTGAAATGGTACTCGTGTCCCCTGACGTTGCGGACCGCGACGGTCTGTTCCAGCGCTTTGGCGAATTGTTCGCCAACGCCGGCCTCGTCACATCTGCGGAAGAGGTGGTGCAACGTCTGATGGAGCGGGAGGCGATACTCTCCACCGGAATCGGCGGCGGCGTTGCTGTTCCTCACGCCCAGCTTCCGGGTCTCGGCCGGTTGGTGATGGCGGCCTCGAACCACCCGGATGGTCTCGACTACCCGGCGCTCGATGACCAGCCGGTGCAGCTCGTCTTCTGTCTTCTGGGTGACGCCAACACCACAGCCGATCATCTTGCGGGTCTCGCGCGCCTCGCGCGCCTCGCGCGACGTCGGGCGGCGCTCGAACCGCTCATAACTGCGACTGACGGTCAGGCCTTCGTTGCCGCCCTTGAAGATCTCGAGGGGGCGTGAGTGCAGCTTCTTCTCGCCATCCTCCACCGCGAGGAGTTGCTCGACGAGGTCCTGTCGACGCTGGTGGAGCTTGAAGCCCCGGACGCGGTGGTGGTTGAGAGCCGAAGCGGTCTCGAGCTCCTCGAACGTGACCTGCCGATCTTCGCCGGATTGCGGTCCCTGATTCCCTCGGGGATCGATTTTTCGAGCCTTATCGTGTGTGTCATCGAAGATGATCGGCTTGCTGAAGAGGCCCTTGCCGCGGTCAGCCGGCTCGAGGAAAGCCCCCGCAATGAGGGCGAGGGTGTCAACATGGTGATGTTGATACCGGTTTCCGCAATCCGCCATTTTTGAGTCCCGTAAGCCGCGGGACGGCGGCCGGCGCACAGTAGACTGAAGCATGCTTCGCGGTACGGTGGCATTCCTGGTTCTCGTGGCATGTGCGGTGATTGGAGCCGAGCTGCGCTCTGCCCTGGCGCGACGCGGCGTTCGCGCGCCCGGAATGGAGGGTCTGTCCTTTCTTGCCGTCGGGTTTCTCCTCGGAGGGCGCGCACTCGGGTTCTTTCCGGACGATCTCGTGGCCGCGCTCAGGGTGGTGGTTCTCTTTGGTCTGGCTTGGATCGGTCTGGTTTTTGGTCTTCAGGCTGAGTTCCGCATCATCCGGCGGCTGGCTCCGTGGCACCGGTGGGTCGGGCTTTTGACACCGGTGGCCGTGGCGGCTCCCGTGATTCTGGCGGGCGTGGTTCTGGGCATTGCGCCGGCACTGGCTCTGGGCTTGGGGGCGGTGGCGATGGCGAGCTCGCCGAGCGCCCTCGAAGGGCTGGCCCGCGGCCGGCGAGCGATCGACCGCAGCACGATCCGTATGCTCAAGCTGGTGATGGCCTTTGCCGGCATTCCGGCGGTATTGGTCTTCGCGGTTGCCACGGCCCTTGCGAGCCCTCTAGCCACCGCACGAGGCGGTGAGCTGGCGGCCTTCGAACTCTTGCTGTTCACGGCAGCCATCGGAACCCTCGTGGGCTATGCGGTGGTGGTGCTCATTCGCGGCGTGACCGACCACATGCAGCTTCTCACCCTCGCTATCGGCAGCATGTGCCTGGCGTCCGGGGCTACGGCAGTGCTCGGTCTCAACCCCATGCCGGCCGCGGCAATTGCGGGGGCGGTCCTCGTCAATCGGTGCGTGTTTCCGCACCGCATGCTGCGGGTCGCACACTCGCTGGAACGGCCGATCCTGGTAGCGCTTCTGGTTCTGGTCGGGGCGTCGTGGAGCTCTGCTGCCTTCTCGGTGAGGGTCTTCTGCCTGATGACCCTGGTCCGGGCAGTGGCGGCGGTTGCCGCCGGCGCGGGTCTCGCCCGCGTGGCTCGAGCCCACGGTGAGGTCCTGCGCACGCGCTGGGTAGGGTGCGGGCTCTTGCCCCAGGGTGAGCTTTCCCTGGGGCTGACCGTAGCCATCGTCAGCTTCTTCCCGGCGACGGAGGGTGTGCTGGAGGCCGTCGTGGCGGCGGTGCTCGTAAGCAACTTCGCCAGTGGATGGTGGATGCGGCGCCGGCTCTTCGCGCCGCCCGAAGGGGCGTCACCGTGAGGTGGTTTCTGTTTCTCGTGCTGGCGGCATTCAGCTGGGCGGCACGGATGTTGGGAGACGCCACGGTCAGCGATCCGGTAGGCTCAGCCCTCCTCAGCCTCGGGATTTTGATCATCGGTGGCGTGCTCGCTGGAGAGCTCGCGGTGCGCTTTCGGGCGCCGCGCATCACCGGGTATCTGGTGTTGGGAATGGTGGCCGGACCCCACGCTCTGGGTCTCGAAACCGCCCGGGATGCCCAACTCCTGAGGATTTTCGAGGAGCTCGCCCTGGGCCTGATCGCCCTCACCGCCGGCGGAGAGTTCCGACTCAAGACTGTTCGCCGCCGCCTTCGCCCGTTGCTGGCCCTCACTGCCGCTCACACCGTCGGCATCCTGGTTCTCGTAGCAGGGGGCCTGTGGCTGGTGCTTAAGGTGGTGCCCTTTCTCGGGTCTGTAACGCCTGCTGAGACCTTCGCGGCGGTGGCCCTCCTCGGCGTCATCGCCGTCGCCGTGTCGCCCTCCACCACGATCGCAGTCATCGCCGAATTGCGCGCCCGCGGAGAGATGGTGGAGACGGTTCTCTCGGTCACCATCATCAAGGATCTGGTCATCCTCTTGCTCTTCACGCTGGTCAACACCATGGCCCTGTCGCTGCTCTTCGGTGGCGCCCCGGATCTCGGCGATCTGGTGCATGTGGGTCTCGAGATCCTCGGTTCGCTGCTCGCCGGGGCTGTTCTGGGGACCATGCTGGGTCTGTATATCGCCAAGGTCGGGAGACTGGTCCCACTCACCGTGCTTGCGCTCGCCCTGGCGTCAGCTGAACTCGCGCACCAGTCGTGGATGGAGCATCTGCTGGTGTGCATGGCGGCCGGTTTTACGGCGCGAAACCTCTACCCGCGCGCGGCCGGTCATTTTCTGGACGCCCTGGAGCAGTCCTCGACTCCGGTCTACGTTGTGTTCTTCGCCCTGATCGGCGCCGGCCTGAACATCCGGATCTTTGCCGCATTGTGGTTGCCCGCGCTGATCTACGTGTTGGTGCGGGGGGTCGGTGTGTGGCTGATGACCGGGTTTCCGGCATCCGCCGCGGGTTCCGGTCGGCACATGGTGCGATTCGGGTGGATGGGCTTCGTGGCCCAGGCCGGCCTGTCGCTGGGCTTGGCCGCCCGAATCCAGAGGGAGATTCCCGGTATCGGGTCGACTGTTGCGACCCTGGTCGTCGCTGCGGTCGTGGTCAACCAGCTCGTCGGTCCGATCTTGTGGGAGCGCGCCATTCTCGCTGCCGGAGAACAAGGGCAGGTGCGCAAATAGCGAGGGCCGCCCCTGCGGACGGCCCTCGATCATCTGCATCAAATCCGCTGAACTACTGCTTGCCACCCTCGATGGTGAGCGTCGGGAAGTTCCCGTTGCAGCCGGTATCGGCGTCGGTGAAGTTGGCGCCCACGGCGGCCAGCGAGCCCGCAAAGCCGAGGTTGTCGTCGATGCTGAAGGTCAGGGTCCAGGTCATTTCGCCGCCGTCCGGATAGGTGTCGGTGAAGGTGACGCCGGAGGCAAAATCGTCGACATCGGTCGGGTTGAGGTCGACGCCCCAGAGGAAGATCAAAGTGCACTCGGAGTCACCGCCGCCGTCCACCTTGTCAAAGTTGAAGTAGGTGCCGTTGATCGCTTCAACAACATCGTCCGCAATCGTGAGGTTGCCGCCCGAGGCAAAGGCGAGGCTGTCGTAGACCGCGAATTGGTAGGTCCCGTCCGCCGAGCCGGCGCCGGCGCCAAAGGACGACTCGAGCGTTGTCGGGTCGCCGCTCGCCTCGTCGGTCTTCGAACCGAGGATCGCCGCCGAGCCGGCGGATACCCGCGCTAGGAGGGTTCCGTTTTCGTAGTTCGAGACATCCCAGAGGTCGGTCCGGAAGGACAGCCACGGTTCATAGGCTTCCAGGATGACCTGCGCGGTATCGAGCACATTGCCGTTCGGATCGAGAAGATCCAGATCCATGGTCACGCCGTTCGCCCCTGCCGTCGCAAAGATGTTGGTGTAGAAGGAGCTGTCCGAGGCCAGACCCATGACGGTGGTGGACTCGCCGGCGCCGGTGGCAGCCGAGGCTGGAATGGCCTCAAAACCGGAGCCGTACGTGCCGCCCACCGGGTCGTTGAAGCCGGTGAAGACGATGAGGTTGGCCGTGACCTCGCCACCGGTGGTGGTGATCCTGAAGGCGCCCGCGGCGCTGTTGAACCCGAAGTTGTTCTTCAGAACATCCTCGAGGATCAGCGTGTCGTCGGGGCCGATGCTGAAGCTCTGCGATGTCGGGCTGGGGTTGGCCTGATCGCGTTCGAGCCACAGTACGTCCACCGACACCGTGGTCAAACCGGCGTTGTTGATGTAGAGATCGGCGTGCCACTTATTGGTCCGCGCCGCGCCGGCGATCAAAAGATCGTCGCTCGGAGCGATGGCCAGCGCCGTCGAGGCTGCGATCAAGAGCCCGAGGCAGAAGATGACGGTTTTGCTTGCGTTCATGAGACCTCCCAGGTACCAGTCAATGAGTTCAACAGTTGGTTACGATAGCAGATTCCTGACTTCTCACCTTCTTGTGTCGCCGATCACGCCTATCGGACATACGGCGGAGCGATGGCTGGGTTTGGTTTTCTATGGCGAGCCAACCGACCCGCCCGGTACGCGGCGATCTCCCGCGCAGGCTCGGACCCGGGTGCGGCCGAGGATTTGTTCCCGAGATCGGCTAAGATGCCCTGATGACCTATCAGGTTCTCGCGCGCTCGTGGCGCCCGCAGCGCTTTGCCGACCTCCTCGGCCAGGAAGCCGCAGTGCAGACGCTCTCCAATGCGCTCACGTCAGGCACGTTTGGCCAGGCCTACATGTTTTCCGGGCTGCGCGGCGTCGGCAAGACCACCGTCGCGCGGCTGCTCGCCAAGGCGGTGAACTGCACCGACGGACCAACCGCGGAGCCCTGCGGTGTCTGTGAGTCGTGCCGCGAGATCGCGGACGGGTCGAGTATCGATGTCATCGAGATCGATGGAGCTTCCAATCGCGGCATCGACGATGTCCGGGAACTTCGGGAACTGTTGAAATTTCATCCGACGCGCGATCGATACCGGGTCATCATCATCGACGAGGTCCACATGCTCACGCGCGAGGCGTTCAATGCCCTGCTCAAAAGCCTGGAAGAGCCCCCGCCCTATATCGTGTGGATCTTTGCAACCACCGAACGCATCAAGGTCCCCGACACCATTCTCTCGCGCTGTCAACAGCTCGATTTCCGTCCGGTCGGAACCGACCTCATTCGGGATCGTCTCGAAGAGATCGCATCGGCCGAGAGCTTCTCGCTGACGCCATCCGCGGCTGCGGCGATCGCCGGGGCTGCAGAGGGCTCGGTTCGCGACGCACTGTCATTGCTCGACCAGCTGCGCGCGTTCACGGCCGACGAGGTGGACGACGAGGCCGTGGCGAAGGTGCTCGGTGTGCCGCCGTTGGAGGTTACGGCGCGGCTCATCGAGATTCTGGCCGCGGGCGAAACGGCGGCCGGTCTCGCCGGGTTGCGGGAGCAGCTCGCTTCCGGCCAGGACCCGTCGATTCTGTACCAGGAGATGGGACGGACTCTGCGGACCCTTGTGTATCTGGCTCTTGATCCGGCGCTCGTCCCGACGCTCTCCGAAGCGCAACTCGAGCGGCTGCAACCGATCTCTGAAGCGTGTGGCGCCGACGCCTTGACCCGGATGCTCGGTCTGTGGCTGGAACACGACCTTCTGGTCAAGGACGCGAGCAACCGCGAACTGGCTCTCGAGGTGGCGGCCATGCGGCTTGCCCGGTGGCCCTCCGTGCAGCAACTGGAGGCGTGGCTCGCCGGTTCCGGTCAGGTGCCGCCCGATGGCGGGCCCGGACCGGAAACAGGTTCGACGCCGATTTCCGGAGGGGGTGCAGGACCATCGGCGGCCAAGACGCCACCTTCGCGGAAGGCGACCGCGGCCTCCCCTCGAGCATCGAAACCTTCGCCGACCGAGACGGAGGAGCCCGACGAGCCCGAGAACGCGCTCGAGAACGAGAACGAACACGAGCCGGAGAGTCAACGGCAGAACGAACCGGCGCCGGTCGGTACGGATGACCTCCTGACCGTCGCCAAGGCCGACCCGGGGGTGGTCCTTGCCACGAGGATTCTCGGCGGTGACGTGGTAGCGGTGCGTCCGGACGGTGAGGGCTCATAGGTGGACCTGCGACCGCCCACCGTCCGGATTCTGCTGCAACACCTCGAACACCTGCCGGGTGTCGGCCCGCGGACTGCCCAGCGCCTGGCGGAACACCTCCTTACGGTCGACCCCGAAGATCTTCAGGCCTTCGCGGAGGTTTTGGGTAATCTGCGCCAATCGGTGGAGCTGTGCTCGTCGTGCTGTCTGCTCACCGAATCAGACCCCTGTGTTGTGTGTACCGACCCTGGTCGCGACCACACCGTGATTCTCGTCGTGGAGGAGCCCACCACCGCATGGGCGGTCGAGGCGACGGGAGAGTTTCGGGGCCTCTACCACGCCCTCCTCGGTCATTTGTCGCCTCTCCACGGGGTGGGACCCGAGGATCTCACCATCGACCGCCTCGAGACGCGGTGCCGCGCCGCAGGCGTTGAGGAGGTGATCCTCGCTACCGACCCAACGGTCGAGGGAGAGACAACGGCGCTCTACATCAGCCGCCGGCTCCAGCCTCTTGGAGTCAAGGTGAGCCGACCGGCTTCGGGCATTCCAGTCGGTGGAGAGGTGGCATCGGTGGATCGGGTGACCCTCGCGCAGGCCCTCCGGTTACGCCGCCGGGTCTGAGCTCCATCTTCCTGATCACAGCGACTTTTTGCCTGTCCGGGCAAGGCTCGATCGGCCCGTTTTGCTTGCCTGACGGGGGCGTCTATGCTAAAAATTGAGACTATTGGGAGTGTGAAGACTTGGTAACCAACTTGGTCATGTATGAGGAGGAGTTCGACCGCATCAAGCTGCTCCTCGACACCTTGCGCATGGACGCCAGCGCCAAGATTGTCTTCCTGGTCGATAAGAACGGGCAGCAGATCGCGGGGGCCGGAGAGGTGAATCTTGTCGATGCGACATCACTTGCCTCCTTGACCGCTGGCAATGTCGCAGCCACCGACGGTCTCGCCAAGCTCATCGGGGAGAAAGAATTCTCGATTCTTTTTCACGAGGGCCGCAAGGACAACATTCACATCTCCATCGTCGGTCACCGGCTGATCCTGGTTGTGATTTTTGATGAGCGCTCGTCCCTCGGTCTGGTTCGCCTGCGGGTCCGCAAGGCGTCGGCGGAGGTCGAGCGTGTGCTGAACGAAATGGAGACGAAATCCCAGATGGTTGGCGCCGTGGAAACACTTTCGCCGTTTGCTGAAATTACCGACGACGACATCGACGCATTGTTTTCAGAATGAGCTTCATCAATTACGCCGCTCGTGAGATCAACGTCAAGATCGTGTACTACGGACCCGGTCTGTGCGGAAAGACCACCAACCTGCAGTACATTTTCGAAAAATCTTCGCCAGAACAAAAGGGCAAGCTGATTTCCCTGGCGACCGAGACGGACCGCACCCTCTTCTTCGACTTTTTGCCGCTCGACCTCGGGGCGGTTCGAGGATTCAAAACCCGCTTCCACCTCTATACGGTTCCAGGTCAGGTCTTTTACGACGCCAGCCGCAAGCTCATCCTCAAGGGCGTGGATGGGGTGGTGTTTGTTGCCGACTCGCAGGAGGCGAGGATGGATGCCAACGCGGAATCGCTCCGCAATCTCGAGGACAACCTCCGCGAGAACGGCTTCGAGCTCAAGACCATCCCCTACGTCTTGCAGTTCAACAAACGCGACCTCCCGAGCGCCGTGCTGGTGGACGACATGTACAGGCTCCTCAACTTCAAGGGCGAGCCCACCTTCGAGGCCGTGGCCGTCAAGGGCATGGGTGTCTTCGAGACTCTCAAGGCGGTGGCGAAACAGGTCCTGTACGAGTTGCGCAGCCGCTGATCTGTTCGCCGGATCGCAGCCCACCCTCACCAGCCCGAAGACCGATCCCGGCGCCGCGACCGTTTCGTCGTGGTAGGCTGCGATCAGCCGCGGCGGTCGCGCGCGGCGAGCAGCTCGATTGGCTACGGAGGCCCGATGAACCCAATGAAAAAGCTCTGGACCGATCACCGCCAGGCGGTGTGGCTTGACTTCATCGAGCGGCGGTTGCTCACCGACGGTGGGCTCGAGAGGTTTGTGAACGATGACGGCGTGCGCGGCGTCACCTCGAACCCATCCATATTTCAAAAGGCCATCGAGGGCGGCGGCGCATACGACGCGGCGGTGTCGGCCCTGTTGGACGCCGACCCGGCGATGGCCACAAAGGACCTTTACGAGGCCCTGGCGATCGAGGATATCCGCGGTGCTGCCGGCGTCCTGAGCTCTGTGTGGTCAGAAAGCGGCGGCGAGGACGGCTACGTTAGCCTCGAGGTATCGCCCCACCTTGCCCACGACACTGAAGGCACGGTTGCCGAGGCGCGGCGCCTGTGGGCGGCGGTCGACCGGCCAAACTTGATGATCAAGGTGCCTGCGACCGCGGCGGGGACCCCCGCCATCGAGAGCCTGATCGCCGGTGGCATCAACGTCAACGCCACCCTCATGTTCTCCCTCGCCGACTACGAAGCGGTGGCACAGGCCTACGTTCGCGGTGTGGCGGCATGTGCCGACCCCGGTCGGGTCGCGTCGGTGGCCTCCTTCTTCGTCAGCCGGGTCGACACCAAGGTCGATGCGGCCCTCGAGGCTATCGGAACCGATCAGGCGCTTGCCTTACGCGGCAAGGCGGCGGTGGCCAACGCCAAGCTTGCCTATCGCCGCTTTGAAGAGGTTTTCGGCGATGGTCCGTTTACCGACCACGCGGCGCGTGGCGCTCGCGTCCAACGACCCCTGTGGGCGAGCACGAGCAGCAAGAACCCGGCCTACCGCGATGTGTTCTATGTTGAGGAGCTGATCGGGCCGGACACGGTCAACACCCTCCCGGTGGCGACCCTGGAGGCGTTCCGCGATCACGGCGAGCCCCGCACCTCGATCACCGAGGGCGTTGACGAAGCGGCGGCGACGATGGCCGAACTCGCCGGTCTCGGGATCGATATGGACACCGTGACCAAAGAGCTTCAGATTGAGGGCGTGGCGGCATTTGCCGCCTCGTTTGACCAGTTGTTGGCGGCGTTGGACGGGGCGCGGTCAGCTCGAGACTGAGGGTCGTTGGCCAGCCTGAACCATAGGGCGACCACCGCCCGGACATCGGCTTGCCACAAAACGAGGTTAATCTAGAGATCTCACTGCGGCGCGAACGCCTCCAGTGGGTGGTTGTGGAACCTGTGGATCGAGCGCTGAGCGGAGGTCTAAGATGTGCGGCATTATCGGATACGTGGGTGCGGATGAAGTCGTCCCGGTCGTTCTCGATGGGCTGCGGCGTCTCGAGTACCGGGGTTATGACTCGGCCGGCATGGCCGTGCTGGGAGACGGAAAGATCGGGATCCTGCGTGCCGCGGGCAAGCTCGGCAACCTCGAGCAGCGGGCCTACAACCAACCTCTCCACGGTACTGTTGGACTCGGTCACACGCGGTGGGCGACCCACGGTGCGCCGACCGAAGCCAACGCCCACCCACAGACTGACGCCGACGGTTCGGTGGCGGTGGTTCACAACGGGATCCTGGAAAACTACGGCACGTTGCGAGCTTCATTGATAGAGGAAGGCGTCGAGCTCCAGTCCGACACCGATACTGAGCTCATTGCGCAACTTCTCGGTCGCGCCTCTGGCACTCTGTCACAGCGCGTGTTTGCCGTGCTGCCGCAGCTGGTGGGCCAGTATGCGGTGGTGGCGGTCCACCGCACCGAACCCGATGTGGTGGTGGCCTTCCGCAACGGACCGCCGCTGGTGGTGGGGCTCGGCGAGGGGGAAAACATCGTCGCCTCCGATGTCACCGCGCTGCTCCACCGGACCCGTCGCGTGATCTTTCTCGAAAACGGCGACGTGGCGGTGGTTCGACGCGACAGCGTGTCCATCCTGGATGCTTCCGGGAACCCGGTTGAGCGCACGATAGAGAAGCTTGATTGGGACGCTGCGCGCGCGGAAAAGGGCGGTTTCCGGCACTTCATGTTGAAGGAGATCTTTGAGCAACCGGACGCCATCCGGAACACGGTGCGGGCCTATCTGGACCAGGACCGTCAGGGCGTCAACCTCGAGGGCCTCGGTTTTTCCGACGAGGAATTGGAGCGGCTGCGGCGGGTCCACATCGTCGCCTGTGGGACCTCGTGGCACGCGGCCCTGGTGGGCAAGTTCCTGATCGAGGAGCTCACCGGTCTGCCGACCGAGGTCGATTACGCCTCGGAATACCGCTATCGATCGCCACTGCTCGGCGACGACCTTCTGGTGGTGGGAATTACGCAGTCCGGAGAGACCGCCGACACCCTGGCTGCGATGGAGCTCGCCCGCGACGGCGGTGCGCTGCTGGCAACGGTCTGCAACAGCCGGGGATCGTCGGCGTGGCGGCTCGCGAACTCGCGGATGCTCACCCAGGCGGGGCCTGAGATCGGTGTCGCGTCGACCAAGGCCTTTTCGACCCAGCTCGTGGCTCTGGTCCTGATGGCCCTCGGTCTGCGCGCCAAGCGGGGACTGGCCGATGAGACCGACCGGGAGCTTGTGGCCGAGTTGCAACGCTTGCCGATGGCGGTCGAAAAGGCGCTGGCCATCGATGACGAGCTGTTTCGCCTCGGGACCGAGGTCTTGAGCGACGCCACCGACTCGCTCTACCTGGGGCGGGGGATCCTCTATCCCATCGCCCTGGAGGGCGCCCTCAAGCTCAAGGAGATCTCCTACCTTCACGCCGAGGGCTACCCGGCGGGTGAAATGAAGCACGGTCCCATCGCGCTCCTCCAGGATGGATTCCCGGTCGTGGCGGTGATCCCGGAAGGGCGGTCAAGGGACAAGATCATCAGCAACCTCATGGAGGTGCGGGCCCGTGGCGCCAGCGTTCTCGCCGTCTCGGCCGATGTCGAAGACGATCTGTCGCATGTTGCGGACCTCGTGCTGCCGATCCCCCGCGTTCATCCATTGCTGCAACCAGTGGTTTCGGTTGTACCGTTGCAACTGCTCGCCTACAACGTGGCAGTGGATCTCGGGCTTGACGTCGACCAACCGCGCAACCTGGCAAAAAGCGTTACCGTCGAGTGAGGCGAGCGCCTCACTCGACGAATTAGGAATTAGGAATTAGGAATGCCATCCATCCACCCAGCCCAGAGGACTCAAGGTGGGTTGAGATGTTTGCGAAATTCCTCATTCCTCATTCCTCATTCCTAGTTCGAGAAGTTGTGTCTCCCGCCCGACCTTGGTAGGTTCTCCCTTCCTCCGGAGGTAGTGTTTCCTTGAGCTCCATCCTTGATGATCTGAACCCCCAGCAGCGCGAGGCGGTCACTCACGGTGAGGGGCCGTTGCTGGTGCTCGCGGGGGCGGGCTCGGGAAAGACCCGGGTTCTCACTTGCCGCATCGCCCACCTGCTCGCCGAGAATGCGGTTGAACCGAGCGGCATCACGGCCGTGACGTTCACCAACAAAGCCGCCCGCGAGATGCGGGAGAGAGTGGAGATCCTGCTCGGGCGCCCTCTCGGCGGCGGATTTGTCGGCACCTTTCACCGTTGGGCCCTCGATCTGCTGCGCCGGCACCCCAACGCCGCCGGACTGCCGCTACGTTTCGGCATTGCCGACAGCGACGACCAGCGCGTCCTGGTCGGGCGGGCCCTCAAAGAGCTCGGCCTCGACCCACGTGAGTACCCGCCGCGCGCTCTGATGGCGAGGATCTCCGGTCTCGTCAACAAGGGCACCGGGCTCGAAGACTTCGAAGCCAAAGCCAGTGGGCACGGTGATGAAAAGCTGGTCGATGTCTGGCGCCGCTACGAGCACCACAAGAAGGTCGCGGCGGTGGTCGATTTCGACGACATGTTGGTCCGCGCGCTCGGGGCGGTCAGGGCGAGCGAAAACGTTCGAAACGAGATGCGCCGGCGCGCCCGCTTCCTGTTGGTCGACGAGTTCCAGGACACCAACTCGCTGCAGATGGATCTGGTGAGCGAGGTTCTCGATGGCACGGGCAACCTGACCGCGGTCGGCGACGAGGATCAGTCGATCTATCGATGGCGCGGCGCGGAGCTCGAGAACATCCTCTCATTCGAGCGATTTTTTCCCGGTGCGAGGGTGGTCGCACTGGAAGAGAACTACCGCTCCACTGCGCCGATCCTCGCGGCCGCCGGCGGCCTGATTGCGGCCAATGTTGGCCGGCGTGGGAAAACGCTCTTTACCAGCCGTCAGGGCGGCGATCCGGTGCGCCTCTTCATCGCCGACGACGAGCGCGCGGAAGCCCGGTGGGTCGCGGATCACATCGAGGCGGCCACCGGCTCGCACACGCTGGGCCAAATCGCGGTGTTGATGCGAACCAACGCCCAGACTCGGCCCTTCGAAGAAGAACTGACCCGTCGCCGGGTGCCCTACCGCGTGGTCGGTGGTCTCCGGTTCTGGCAGAGGGCGGAGATCAAGGATGCGCTCGCCTATCTGCGTCTCACCTTCCGTCGCGACGATCTGCTGTCGTTCGAGCGCGTGGTCAACGTGCCGACAAGAGGCATCGGCGTCGCCACCCGCGACATCCTCCGCAAATCTTCCGAAGATCTCGGTCTGCCGCTTCCCGAGGCCGCCCGCCGGTTGCCGGAGGGTTTGAGCCCACGCGCGCGGCTGGCCCTGGAGAAGTTTTTCGGACTCTTCGAGGAGGCGGGCAAACGGCGCGACGAACTCACCGCCGGCGACTTCGTCGGTTGGCTGTTGGAAGCTTCAGGCTTGTTCGCGATGTACGACGGCGATGCCGAAGACCGCGTGGCACGGCGCGAGAACCTGCAACAGCTGGCTTCGGCGGTGGCCGAGGCCGCAGCCCGGGGCCAGGGACTCGAAGACTTTCTCGATTCGGTGGCCCTCCTCGAAGAGAACGACGAGGAGACAACCACGGAAGCGGTGTCCCTGATGACCCTGCATTCGGCGATGGGGCTCGAATTCGACGTGGTCTTCCTGGCGGGGCTCGAAGACGGGCTGCTGCCGCACGCCAACTCGAGGGACGATCTCGAGAGCCTCGAAGAGGAGCGCCGGCTCGCCTACGTCGGGATGACCAGGGCCCGTCGCCGGCTGGCACTGACCTTGGCGCGGACCCGTTTTCTCTTTGGCCAGCGCCAGGCAACGCGGCCTTCGCGCTTTATCGAGGACCTCCCCGATGGGACCGTCGAAGACGTCTCCGGGCCGAGCATTTCGAGAACGGCGCCGTTGGCGCGGCCTCGGACGAGTCGCCAGACGCCCTCACCCCCGGCGCGGCAGACCCAGGCGAACGGAGGAGGGCCCGTCGGCGGTCGGAAGATCGCCGCCACCGTCATCGACAGCGACGGCAACGGGTGGCGCCCCGGCGACAGGGTCCGACACCGGCGCTTCGGGAGCGGGGTCGTGTTGGCATGCCAGGGCACCGGTGCCCAGCTCAAGATCGTGGTCTATTTTGACCGCGCCGGCCGCAAGACGCTGGTTCCGACCATCGCCAAGCTCGAAAAAGTGTAGGTCGGAATGCGCGAGGAGTATTCTTCGTAGTGCACAGAGTGGAATTTCATCGGAGGCGGCTGTGAAAAATGAATGGCATCACACGACAGTTCTGGCGGTGCGTCGCGACGGCGTGGTGGCCGTGGGCTCCGACGGCCAGGTGACCCTCGGCACAGCGGTGCTCAAACACGGGGCGGCTAAGGTCCGCCGGCTTGCAGGCGGCAAGGACCTGGCCGGCTTTGCCGGGTCGGTGGCCGACGCGCTGGCCCTGTTCACCCGGTTCGAGGCCAAGCTCGAAGAATACGGCCACAATCTGGAACGGGCCGCGGTGGAGCTGGCGAGGGACTGGCGGATGGACAAAGCTCTGCGCCATCTCGAGGCCCTGCTTATCACCGCCGACACCAAGACGACCCTTCTGGTGTCGGGAACCGGTGAGGTTCTTGTACCCGACGACGACATGGTGGCGGTGGGGTCGGGTGGTTCCTACGCTCTTGCGGCTGCCCGGGCGCTGCTCAAACACACCGAGCTCCCGGCGCGGGACATCGTCCGGGAGGCCTTGGCCATCTCAGCCGACATCGACATTTACACCAACGACCACATCACTATCGAGGAGCTGAAATCGTGAAGCTGGATTCGCTCACTCCATCCGAAACCGTCCTCGAACTCGACCGCTTTATCGTCGGCCAGGACGCCGCCAAACGAGCGGTCGCGGTCGCCCTTCGCAACCGGTGGCGGCGCCAGCAGCTCACACCCGAGTTGCGCGAAGAGGTCGCACCAAAAAATATCATCATGATCGGCCCAACCGGGGTCGGAAAGACGGAGATCGCGCGCCGGCTCGCTCGCCTCACGGGCTCGCCGTTCCTCAAGGTGGAAGCCTCGAAGTTCACCGAGGTCGGATATGTGGGCCGGGACGTGGAGTCCATCATTCGCGATCTCCTGGATGCCGCCATCCAGTTGGTGCGCTCGGAACGGGTGGCGGAGGTCGAGGTTCGTGCGGAACGGGCCGCCGAGGATCGCCTCCTTGATCTTCTGGTCGTGAGTTCGACGTCGGCTCTGGAGACCTCGCTCGAAGAGCGGCGTCGGGCGCTGAAGCGACCCCTTCGCGACGGTCTACTGGAGGACAACGAGGTCGAGCTGGATGTTGCCGAGGACCGCATGCCGACTGTCGAGATGTTCACGCCCCAGGGCATGGAGTCGATGGGGATCAACCTCAAGGACATGTTCGGCGGCATGATGGGCCGCAAATCGAAGAAACGGATGACCGTCAAAGAGGCTCGCCGGGTCCTCACCTCCGAAGAAGAGGAAAAGCTCATCGAAAGATCTCAGGTGGAGGGCGATGCCATCACGCGGGTCGAGGAGTCGGGCATCGTCTTTCTCGATGAGATCGACAAAATCTGCTCGCGGGATGACGCCGGAGGGGGTGGCCCTGATGTCTCCCGTGAGGGTGTTCAGCGGGATCTGCTGCCGATTGTCGAAGGCACCCACGTCAACACCCGGTACGGCGTTGTTCGCACGGACCACGTCTTGTTCATAGCCGCAGGTGCTTTCCACGTGTCGCGGCCGGCGGAGCTGATCCCGGA
>JASJGQ010000355.1:0-6511 GCA_033791425.1 Acidobacteriota bacterium | reverse complement strand
TCTGCCAGCGAATATGACCCTGCCGCTCGAAGACGGTTTGAGTGTGGGCGGCACGGTCCGTGACGCGGAGGGCAATGCTCTTTCAGGCGCGACCATCGAAGCGATGGGAGAGATTGCCGAACTCGACAGTTTCCGCTATCGCCAGTTCGCAAAGGCTGACGCCGAGGGAATGTTCTCCGTCGGCGGGCTGCTTCCAGGCGAAATCAGGGTCCGCGCCTGCGCACCCGAAAAGGCGTGCGCCGAAGTCGCGCTCGAGATCTCCGCTGAAAAGGACGCTGCACCCGTCAACCTCGAGTTGGCGCCGGGGCAGAACATCGTCCTGGTTGTGAAGAACGAGGTCAATACACCCGTCGCCGATGCCATGTTGTATTTCAGCGATCGCCTCCACAAGGCTGACCATCGCGGCCAGCTGGCGGTCCGGGGGCTCGCCCACGGAGCAACAGTTCCGGTCAAGATCTTCGGTGACGGTTTCGGGAGGTGGGAAGGCAGCTTCACGGCCGACCGCGCTCAGGTCGTGATCACCGTTCCCGGTGGCGCCGTCATCGAGCAGCAGGTGCTGTCGGCGCGACGCTTCAGCCCCGACGAGGTCAAGGTGAGGTGGCAGGCCTACGACTCCCAAGGTCGTGAAACGAAGTCGGGCAAGGGCAAGTGGGACCGTGATCTCGGAGTGGCGCGGGTCACCGGTCTCGAGGCCGGAACCTACTCGCTGTCGGTCCGTCTCCCCGGATCGGCCACCATCATCAGCGAGCGCGTCGAGGTCTCGGTGAGCGAGCAGCTTGTGCTGCCCGCTGCGGTGCCGGAACGCGGCCTGGCCATCGCCGGTCGCATTCTCGACGCCGACACGCTGCAGCCGTTGGCCGGGGCCGAGGTGAGCTGCGAACCGGGGTCGCCTTCGGTTTTCCGCGCACCCGACACCGTTCAGGATGTGCCCTCAGTTCTGACCGATACCGACGGGATGTTTCTGCTCGAAGGGCTCGACGCCGGTCCCTGCCGCGCTTTCGTTCGCGCAGCGGGCTTCGCCACCTGGCGGAAGGACGGGGTCGAGCCTGACGACCTCGGTTTCGACATCGGTGACATCGAAATGAACGCCGGCATGACGATCGTCGGACGGGTCTACGATCGCGCCGATCGTCCGATCACCGGAGCCGTGGTCGAGATCACAGAAGACGCCACCTACGCGTACTTCGCCGAGACCTCGGTGCGAACCGACCACGACGGCTATTTCCGCGCGGAGCGTCTCCCGGTCGGACGATGGAGCCTCACCGCCCGTCACGGTGATCAGAAGGCGCGGGAAACGGTCGAGGGCAGTGCCCGGGAAACCGTGGAAGCCGACCTCATGCTCGGCGGCATCCAGATCGATGGTGAGATCTGGCTCGGCGACAACCGGGCGCAGGGCGGAACCCTCGTTCTCAGCTCCGACGGGTCACAGGCCGCCGGTGTGGTGGTCATGATGCAGCGCCTGACAGCCGATCGCCAGATCTTCGGCATCGACAGCCAGCCGGTTCAGTTCACGGTCAGTGCCGATGGCCGCTTCACCGGCAAGGGCCTGGATTCTGGAAGGTACTACGCGGCCTATACACCGCCGGACTCGGGTGCCGCGCCGGTGACGAAGATACTCGACGTGCCGAGAGTGGAGTCGTTCCAGTGCTCCATCCAGTTCTCCGACGCCTCGGTCGAAGGCGTCGTCATCGACACCCGCGGCCGCCCTGTTGCCGGAGCCTCGGTCGTCGCCAGCGCCGGTGACGGCATCCAGGATATCTCGGCGTTTACCGACGGCGAGGGCCGTTTTTTGGTTCGCGGGCTCGAGCCCGGACGGCTCATTCTGACCGCCGACCACACGGATTTTTCGCCCTCGGACCCGTCCGAGTTGGATCTCAGGGACGGTGCTGCCGAAGGCCCCCTCGTTCTCGAGTTGCTCCCGCCGGACGGGGCCAACATCATGCTCGCAGTCAACGCGCTCTCCGGGTCGGCGAGTGGCGCTCCGGTCTATCTGGTGGGCCCCGAAACCTCGACCGGTTTCACCGACGCCGGCGGTCTCGCCACTTTTTCTGGAATCACCGCCGGATCGTATCGCCCGTGCGGTTTCGCATATGGTGGAGCGACCGGGTGTGGTGAAAACCTCTTTGTCGATGATGGCGATCGTTTAGAAGCCGAGCTACAACTCGGTCGTGGTGGATATGTCGATGTCTGGGTCGACTCGTCATTCGGCGCCAAAGCTACCGCGACGGCAGGCGTCAGCAAACGCGGACCGTCGGTTCGGGTCACGACCGCCGACGGCGTCGACGTTACGAGCCTTTTGCAGATGTCCAGCCCACCTCGTCCCATCGGCGGGGGCGTTCGCATCGGTCCCCTGCAGGCCGACGACTACATCATCACGGTCGGCACTGAGAACGGGCCGCGGCAGGGCCAGATCCGCATCGAAGAGGGCGAGCCCACCGAGCTTGACCTGCGCTGAAAAACCAAACGACAAAGATTGGCCCCTCCCGGTCAGGGAGGGGCCATTTTATTGGCGCTGATTGGAGTGGCGTCTACCGTCGGCGCCCACCGCCTGAGGGCCGCCTGGTGGCCCCACCCCCGCCGCCTCGGTATTGCTGGGTTCGGGTGTTGCCGCGCTGGCGCGCGCTGTAGTCGCGGTTGAGAGAACCGGTCGAGGGCCGGGTCGAGGGCCTGCTCCCCGTCGACGGCATCGTCGATGGGCGTGAGCCCGTTGAGGGCCGGATCGAGGGCGCCGTGCCAGTCGAAGGCCGCGTCGACGGCAGGGTGCCCGTAGACGGCCGAGTCGAGGGCGCCGTGCCGGTCGAGGGCCGCGTCGAAGGCTTGGCGCCGGTTGCCGGTCGCGTCCGCGTGCCCTGGACATCGGTTGGTTTCCAGCCGCCGCCTTCCCGCCGATCCCAGTTCCCGTTGTCGTTGCGCCGGTAGACGTTGCCCTGTTTGTCGGCGTAGACGTTGTTGGCGCGATCGCGCGCCACCGCCGGCTGCTGCTGCGGGCGCGTTCCCCGATCGCGGGTCGTGGCGACACGATCGGCGTTGGACGGTCTGCCGTAGATATTGTTGTTGATGTTGATGTTGGTATTGCCGTAGTGGACAGGACGATTCCCGGCGTACCGTCCATTGGCGTAGCCGTGACGATACCCAGCGCGATATCCGGCGCCATACCCATATCGGGGATACGGCCGGTAGGGGACCGGACCCCACCACCCGCGGCCCCAGGAGCCCCCCCATCCGCCATAACCAAAGCTGAAGCGGAAGGGCCCGGTTGAGTAACTCAGACCGAAGCTCCACCCATACCACGGGTTCCAGCGTACGTGAAAACCCCAGGTGGAGTGGTAGGGGTGGTAGTAGCCCGGGCCCCAATAGGGCGGGTAGTACCAACCCGTGCCGTAGACCACGCAGCCGTGGGAGACATAGCTCGAGGTATAGCCGGGTGTGTAGCCAACATAGACGACCTCAGGGGTCGAGTCATAGACCTTGACATAGGTGACGTTGTAGAGGGGGTTGGACGGTGGAATTGTGTAGATCTCGTCCGGGACCTTTTTCGAAACCATCCACGGGCCGGTCGCCGCAGCCGACTCGTACCAGATCCCCTGGTCGCAACAGTAGTATCGACCGCCCGAGAAGATCACCGAGGCCGAGGTGTTGACCGCATAGGTCATGCCCGTTCCCTCGATGGGTTTGAACTGTGGGCTGCCGTCGTACGCCACGCTGAACGAGGCCCCCGCAGTCGTCTTGACCTCGGCCGTTTGCGGAACCGCCTGTTCGAGCAGGGCTTCACGCGCCTCCTCGGTGCCGGCGACACTGGTCCGCAGATAACCCACATCGGAGTCGGCGGGGATCTCGGCAAAACGCACCGGCAGCTCGTCGTTGGCGACCCAGGTCCACGGACCGTTGTCGAGGTCCTTGGTGCGGTACCAACGGCCGGAGAGAAGGGCGTAGTAACTCTGGCCTGTAATCACGAAGACGAGGTCGGAGTCGGTATTGGACACCACCATGATCTCGCTGGTTTGCAGCGGCGTGAACTCCGGCTTGCCGTCGATAAAGATCAACTCCGCAGGCACCGTGGAAACCACGATCTGGGGCACACGGTCTTCGTCGGAAGGCTCAGGCTCCGGAGCCCCCTCGTCCGCGCGCTGCTTTTTGAGCTGGTCGTCGATCTGTTGAATTTTTTTGGGGAGGCTGCGGGCCCGGGACCACGGGCCCTTGACGGCCGGGGCGTCGAACCACATCGTGTCGGACGCCAGGTAGTAGGTATTCTTGTTT
Organism: Acidobacteriota bacterium; assembly: GCA_033791425.1. GTDB lineage: Bacteria > Acidobacteriota > Thermoanaerobaculia > Thermoanaerobaculales > Sulfomarinibacteraceae > Sulfomarinibacter. Next base: position 2,254 of record JASJGQ010000355.1, on the reverse strand, counting down.
TTGACAATCACAAAAGGCGTGTTGACGACGCGCTCGAGTTTCGACTCTTCGATCTTCTCCAGCTTCGGCTCCCCGTCGATGAGAACCAGCACCGCCGGGGTGTACGTGATGATGATCTTCGGTGGATTGTTCTTAATCTCCACTTCGTCGCGGGTCGCCACCTCGGCATTTTCGAGCAGGGGTATCACGCGGTCGAGCTCGATCTCAAGGTCCCATTTCGGGATTTCGGCCTCCAGAAATTCGGCGAGCCGGTCCTGGTCCTCCTCCGAGGCGTCGGGGAAGGCGACAGTCGGGATCGTGATCTCGTCGAAGTCCACCATCCGGGTGTCGAGGTCGACATCAAATCGCCCGGTGATCCAGACAGCGCCGAATACTGGGGCTCCTTCGCCATCAGCCACCGACACCGCTGCCCTCGCCTCGAAAAGATCGTCCACCCAGGTATCGATCTGTGGCTGATACATGGTGACGGTGAAACTCTTTCCCTCCATCACCCGCGGCCAGCCCTCATCTTCCAAGGCGCCGGCCATAGAAGCCGTCATGCAAACGATCAGGGCCAATACTGTCCGTCGTGTGTTCATGGTCATCTTCGTGCCTCCCTATACGGAGTTGACTCGACTCGGGTACAACCGCCGCGGGTATTCAGTGATTCCGCCACGACCTGGTGCGAACCGCCTGCAGCGTGATCGCCACCCATGTCCTCCGGAGATTGCTAGAATACCCTGACCGCAAAGGTCACGGGGAGAACCTCATGAAAAACCGAATCGCTGTGTTGGCCGTCATTCTGGTCCTGTTCACTCTCGGTAGCGCTTCCGCGCAGATCCGCGACGAGACAATTCTCACCTATGAGGTTCTCACCGAGGAGTGGGACGATCTCATTGCGGGGGTCCTCGATCTCACCGAGGAAGAGGCGGCCGGCTTCTGGCCCTTGTACGAGGACTACACCTCGCTCAAGGGAATGTTGTGGGCGGAGCGCATTGATGTGATCGCCATGTTTCTCACCGGGTACGACACGATGGGCGCGGAGATCGCGCGGGGCCTGCTCGGCGCCAGCTTCGAGATCGAGGGCAAGATGCTCGCCCTCGAGCGCGAGTATGCGGGTCTCTTCGATGACGTGATTCCGCTCAACAAGGTCGTGCGGCTGTTTCAGGCCGAGAACAAACTCGAAACCACGATGATGATGGAGATCGCCAAGGACATCCCGCTCGCCAAGTAGCCGGACGGACGCGACCGCTCAAAAAGGAACAGGGCAGGGGAATCCCCTGCCCTTTTTCTTGATCTCTCGAGGTCGTTGGTCAGGCGCTGAAGGACTCGACCGCAAGGGCTTCGTCGTCAAACATCTCGAAGACGCCGACGAGTTGCGCCATCGTCAGCAGCTTGCGCGCCTTGATGTTGACGTGCAACAGCTTGATCGCGGCCTCGCTGGAGGTCGCCGTGACCCTGCAGCGGATGAGTTCACCGAGACCCGACGAGTCGATGGTCGTGACCTTGTCGAGATTGATGATGACGTTTTTGCCGCCGCTGTTGATTACTTCGAGCAACGCATCCCGCAGGACCACATCGCCTTTGCCGATGGTGAGCTTGCCGTCAAGATCCAGGATGGTCACGTCACCGACTGTGCGTTTTGTGATTTCCATGTCGTTCTCCCCGGGGGCTCGAGCCACGGGTGAGCCGCGCCGAGCGTTCAAAAGTCGAGACATTATCGCACAATCGCACATGAAAGGCAGATTTATTTGTCTTTTCCAACGTCGTCTGCGGTTACTTCGCCCTCGTCCCGTTCGATCACTGCAGCATCGGATCGACCGTCAAGCACGGAACGAACTGCTCGCTCTGAAGGACTCCCGGCGCCGGAACGCAGGTGGAGATCGCGTTGCGGAAAGGGAATTTCGATCCTGGCTTCCTCGAGCGCCTGATTGACGGCCACTCGGAGATCGCTTGCAACCTGCACGAACTCAGTGCCCGTCCAGGCCCGGAGCTCAAAATCGAGGGAGCTTTCGCCAAAACCGAGAACGAACGTCATCGGTTCGGGTTTCTGGAACACCTCCAGATGCCCCGGGCCGCCACCGTCAGCAGATCCATCTGCGGCAGGAAATCGGGTGAAAGAATATCTGCGTGATCTGCGGGTACAACGGCTGGATGGGCTACTCCGCCTTTGGCAGCGATCTCGACAGCACCACATAGCCGATCACCCCGGAGGCGAGCGACGCTGCCAGAATTCCGACTTTGGCGGTGGCGATCATGGTCTCGTCGTTGAACG
>JASJGQ010000354.1:0-3677 GCA_033791425.1 Acidobacteriota bacterium | reverse complement strand
CCTGATCATCACCACCAGTGAGAAGACGTGCATGATGTGGGCCGCTGACACGGCAATGAGCACCGCCGCGGCGAGACCGAGCACCGCGGTGACGATCGCGGTCCCGAGGGCCGCTCGTCGTGCGCCGCGATCAAGCACCTCGAGGCCGAGGCCCTCGACAGCCTCCACAACCCCCGGCGCGGCCGACTGCGAGGCCACCTCGAGGATGGCCGAGTGGAATCGCCTTCCCGCTTCCTTCGAATCCAACTCGTCGTTCAACCTTTTCACCTCACCCAACGGCAGGGTGACGCCGAGAGGGATCGCCCAATCCGAAACCCCCACCAGGCGCGCAAGACGACGGACCGGCGGGCGCGACGATGGACGGAAGGTCGACGCCCCAACCGTCATTTCGAAGGTCAAACCTTCGAGCGCATCCGGGTTGAGCTTTGGCAGATGGTAGGCGCGACGGAAGGCGCCGTTGTAGAGCTCGACGATGTACGGAGACACCAAGACCGGGAGATACTCCCGGCACACCCCTGCAGCCGGTCTTGCTGATACGTCGCAATAGCTGTTGTCGCCGCACTGGCGGTCGCTCGTGCAGGGACGTCCACTTTCGCCCAGCCCGGTGTCGTGGAAGGCCGGTCCGATATCGTCCCGAACCAGCGACGGATCGATCCCGTCGGCCACGATTTCGGTCTGCATGCCGGCGCCGAAAATTGACGCCCCGCCGGACGCGACGGCCGGCACCGTGAGACGCATCTTCGGAAACACCCTCGAGACACCATCGATCTTTGCGAGGTCCTGCAGATCCGACTCGCTCAGGGCGTCCCGGCCGAGGTCGATCCGCAGCGCAAACAGATCGAGATCTGCGCTTCGCGGAGCGACCTCGATCCGGTCCGCAGGAAAGACCTGGCTGAGAAGAACCTCTCGAACCTGGAGCCCAAGGGCGAGAAAAAACGCCAAAGCCGCGACGCCGAGGACGATCCCGAAAGCCGCGGCGGCGAAGTGCCGCCAGTGCCGGCGCAGATCGGCCGTCACCGCTCGCAGCCAACCGCGGCCTCTCATCCTGAGGCCTCAGAGCCGTTGACCAGCCGCCCCTCGCGGAGTCGCACCATCCGGTCCCCTGCCCCGGAAACCGCGTCGTCGTGGGTCGCCGCAACGATCACGAGGTTTTGATGTTTGTGAAGGCCAGACAGGAGATCCACGATCTCGCGTCCGGTCTTGGAATCGAGGTTGCCGGTGGGCTCATCGCACAGGAGGATCGCGGGTTCGTGAAACAGGGCGCGGGCCACCGCAACCCGCTGGCGCTCTCCGCCGGAGAGCTTCGTCGGGCTGCGCCGGGCCGCCCCGCCCAGCCCCACCGCGTCCAGAACCTCATCGATACGGGACCGAACCCACGACACGTCACGCCGCGAACCACCTCGGGCAAACAACGACGCGAGCGCGACGTTTTCTCCACATGAAAGGTGATCCAGGAGGTGGTAGGCCTGAAAGACAAAACCGACCCGCCGGTTGCGAAAGGACGCGATCTCGCTTTCGGCCAGGGCGTCGATCGCCTCGCCGTCAACCTCCACCCGTCCCTCGAACGAGGTATCGAGCCCCCCCATCAGGTTGAGCAGGGTGGTCTTGCCCGAACCCGACCGACCGACGATCGATACGAACTCACCTACCTCGACCTGAAGATCGACGCCACAAAGGACGTCAACGTCGGCGAGTGGGTAGCGCTTGCGAACATTCTCCAACCGGATCACCGCGAGAGTGTACCGCGAACAAACGCCTTCGCCATACGCTGGCTTTCAGCACGCCCTTCCCGTGAGGAGCCACCCTTCGCATTGTCTGCCCGAAGCCTGTTGGCAGATTGGGGGAGTCGTGGGTCAGACAATGCGAAAGATGGCACCTCCACCGCACAACGACTTTCCGAACGCGCTTCCAGACACCTCCGCCGCACGCGGTCCCACCCACCCACACGGCACGCGGGACGCGTGCCCCACAAAAGGGCCCAGTTCGAGTGTCTTGTGGGGCAGCCGTCCCGGCTGCCAGGCGAATGGGCGGGTCCGATATCTGCGTCATCTGCGTGATCTGCGGGCAAGCTGTACGGGTGGCCGGCATTCCTAATTCCTCATTCCGAATTCCGAATTCAGCGCAAAGCGCTGCGTTACACTTTCCGACCATGCGGGTGATTGCTTTTGATTTCGACGGCGTGCTGTGCGACTCCTCACGCGAGGTGTTCGTGGTGGCGGTCGACACATTGGCGGCGCAGGAGCCGGGTTCGGCTCTGCTGGGAGACCTGATCCCTTTGCGCGATGAGGCGCTGGCGGGTGGCGACGAATTTCGCAACCACGAGTTGTACACGCGGTTTTTGGAACTGCTCCCACTCGGCAACCGGGCGGAGGATTTCGGGATCGCGCTGAAGGCGATTGAAGACTCGAGGAGCATCGCCGATCAGACGGCCTACGACTCTTTCTATGCCGAGATCCCTGCATCCTGGAGAGACGATTACCATCGCCGTTTTTACGAATCGAGAGAACGGTTGCGAGAGTCCGACGTGCAGCGGTGGCTGGCGCTCCACCTCCCCTACCCCGAACTGGTCGAAGCCCTCGAGCGGCACCGGGGAACCGTTCTCCCTGCCGTGGCGACCGCGAAAGACACTCAATCCGTCCGAATTCTCCTCAGCGAACTCGGGTTGGCGGACGTCTTTGATCCACAGTTGATCCTCGACAAAGAGACCGGAGTGGAAAAGACCGTTCATCTTCGCGAACTGCAGCGGCGCACAGACGCGCCGTTCAACAACATCACCTTTATCGACGACAAGCTCAACCACCTCGAGACGGTCGCCGGGCTCGGAGTCCGGGGCGTCCTCGCGGGATGGGGCTTTAACAGCGAACGCGAACGCACGACGGCGCGTCGGCTCGGTTTCGACGTCGCGCAGCTGAACACACTCGACCAGACCTTGTTCAAAGGAGAATGAATGGCAAAGAAGAAAACCGTCCGACTCTTCAGCTGGAATGTCAACGGACTACGGGCCTGCGGCCGTAAGGGCTTCCTCGATTGGCTCGCAGCCGAGAAACCCGACATCCTCGGTCTGCAGGAGACCCGGGCGTTACCCGAGCAGCTGGAAGAGAAGATTCGAAACCCGGACGGATACCACGTTCAGATTCACCCGGCCGAAAAGAAGGGCTACTCCGGTGTCGGGCTGTATTCGCGGGTCGAACCCGAGAGCGTGGTTCTTGGCGGGCTCGACGACCCCGCCTTTGACAACGAGGGACGTCTGATCATCGCCGACTTCGGCGACTTCCTGTTCTATACCGGGTACTTCCCAAACGGCGGCAACGATCTCAGCCGGGTGCCCTACAAACTCGCATTTTCGGAGGCTGTCCTGCAGCACGCCGAGGGGCAACGGAAGAAGGGCAAGAGCATCGTCATCTGCGGCGACGTCAACACCGCCCACCAGGAGATCGACCTCGCCAACCCCAAGGCGAACAAAAAGAACACCGGGTTCCTACCCGAAGAACGGGAGTGGGTCAGCCGCCTGCTCGACCAGGGCTATGTGGACATTTTCCGTAACAAAAACCCGGAGACCGTCGGCGCCTATACCTGGTGGAGCAACCGCCCGGGAGTCCGCGAACGCAACGTGGGTTGGCGCATCGACTACTTCATCATCTCGCCCGACCTCAAAGACAGAGTGGTCGACGCGAGGA
>JASJGQ010000353.1:0-4120 GCA_033791425.1 Acidobacteriota bacterium | reverse complement strand
TCGTCAATCGCCAAAGGCGAGGCGGGACCTTCGAAGACGGCCCGGCCGACCCGATAGGCGCGGGACGCCGCGGACAGACCGCGCAACATGCGGGTGCGACGAGCGCGCGAGTTGAGGCGTTCGATATCTTCGCCAGAGAGCGGTTCGGCGCCGAGCCCAGCCACCAATGCGACGATCAGCTCACCCACCTGTTGCGAATTTTCTGGTCGGGTGCCCACCGTCGCCGACAGGACCCAGGCGCCACCGGGAACGTGTCGAATGCCTGCGCCAAGGCGGTAAGCCAGCCCTTCGCGCTCGCGAATGACCGCGGTCATGCGATCGGACAGGGCGTCCATGGCCACCAGCAGAGCGGCACGATCCGCTTCGTCCACCTCGACAATCCTCCCCCACAGGACGATCACTTGCGGAGCGTCTCCGGTCTCCACCTGCGGCGCCGAGGCAGCTGGCCGCCACTCCGGATAGGGACCTCGTTGGGGTTGCGCTGGTGGACCGTCACCCAGTGCGCTCTCCACGATCTCGAGGGTGTCGGCCACCGCCAGGGGCGATGCCACCGAAACCACCAGACGGTCGGGAGCGAAATAGCCGGCCGGCCAAATGCCCCAGAAAGCTCGCACCGACTCGGGCCTGGACGGCGCCCCATCCAACGGTCCCGAAACCGGTTGCGCCAGAGGATAATCATCGCCAAGCAGCGCCCCCAGGAAGAGCTGCTTGGCCTTTTCCGATCCACGGTTGTCCGCCTTGCGCGCGGCCCCGTGATCGCCGGCCGCCGATCGCCAGCCCGCCTCGTCCCACGAGGGAACCCGCACCATCTCAGCCAGCATCATGAGCGCGGTCTCGAGACCCGCCGCGGGCCCCTCGATTCGAACATATGAGAAATCCGGGACGTGGTAGCGGTTGTCAAACGGGATCATCGGCGAATCGGCGATCTTGACCTCGAAGCCCGCCCGTTCGATGCGCTGCGCCAGCGACTGGCCGGGGCCCAGGACTGTGCCACCGGGCAACAACCGGTGGACCAGATCGGCGATCCCGGGGGCGTCGGCAGGTTCCCGGAGCGTCCTGTCGGCCACCAACAGGTGGATCCCGAAAACGTCGCTGCCCTCCTCCGGCAGGATTCCGACAACCAGACCGTTGCCGAGGGTGGCGACCACACTCCCGAGCGGGCCGGGCTCGAACGCCGTCATCCGCGCCGGCACCTTGACGGCAGCGGCCTGCGGCAGCGGGGTGCGGCCTTCCGGACCGCTCTTCCCGATCCACCCAGCCCGGGTGCGCGCCGCCGCTCCGCCGAGCAGGTCCGCCGCCGTCGTGCGCACGGATGCTGGTGTGACCACCGGCGGCGCCACCGCCTCGACAAGTTCGCCGCGTCCCGCAGCCAGAGCTGCACCGTAGAACACCGCCGCATAGTGCAGGCGTTGATCATTGAGGGCGCGTTCGCCCGCCCACGTGCGCTGGATCGACGCCACCGAGGCATCATCCGGTCCGGACGCGGCGGCAGCGAGAGCCCCGAGCGTGGTGGCCAGGAGGTCTTCGGGATCGACGCCGATCCCCGCCTCCACCCGAATCTGCAACATGTCCCTGGGCTCCCTCGGAAGCCGGCTGACGCCCACATCTGCCGCCAAGGCAGGAACCAGCACAGCTGCGAGTGGCCCGGAGGGGTCGGACAACCACCTCGCGAGAACCTCCATCGAAGTGCCCGACTGCGCCGCCGCGTCGGGCGCCGCAATCACAATCTCCAGGGTGCCGCCGGACGGTCCACCTGGCGGTCCGCCCATCCCGTGGCTCATACCCATTCCGGCCGGAGGCCCCCCGCTGCCGGCGGGCGCCTCGGGCGCTTGGGCAGACTCCCATTCGCCCCATCCGGGCCAGCTCAGGGAGTCTTCCCGAGGCGGCGGCGGTGCCCCCGCCTCGAGCCCCGCAAACGGCGCCAACACTTCGGCGAGACCCGACGGTCCCAGATCACCCGTGATCAGAATCCGATATCCGGAAGGGACGTAATGCACTTTGTAGTATTCAACCACTTCGTCCCGGGTCGTTGCTTCGACCGACGTCACGGAGCCCCCAACCGGATGTTCGAGCGGTGTTCCGTTCCACAGCACCGACCGCAGGCGCTCCTCTTTGAGACCATCGGGCGACGCGTGATCCTTGGCCAGTTCCTCGAGGATCACCTTTTTTTCCTTCTCGTACACCGCCTCGTTGATAGTCGACCGAGTCAGCATCCCAACCATCAGCTCGGCGGCCCGAACCGCATCCTCACGGGGAACGAGAGCAAAATAGACGGTCGCCTGCTCACGGGTAAAGGCGTTCATGTATGCGGAGAGCACTTCGAATGCTTCGGTCACATCCCGCTCGTCGAGGTCGTCATAACCGTCGAACAACAAGTGCTCGAGGTAGTGCGACAGGCCACCCATACCGCGAGGTTCGTCCTCAGATCCCGCAGGAACGGCTACGGTGACAAGCACCGTCCCCGAGCCCGGGCGCGGCCACAGCAACGCCCGCGCACCCGACGGCAACACCTGCTCCACCGGGCCCGCGGTCACCGCATCTTCGGGGGTTCCGGCGGAAACGGCGGGCACCCCAAACAGCGCCAACAGGACTGAAAAGACGACGATCGACGACACGAATGAGATGGTGTTCTTCAACATGGTGCGGATTGTACATTGGCCTGAGGCTTGGGGCTTGGGGCTTGGGGCCTGGGGCCTGGGGTTTCGCCCGTGGCTAGGTCGCCTCTGGCAACGGCGGGGTAAGCCCGGCTTTCAGTGCGTGCTTCCCGAGAGGAGCCACCTTCATCATTGTTGGCCCGATTCACCCAGGCGACGAGATCGTTCGAGCGTCCAACAATATTGAAAATGGCACCTCCGCACTACGCGACTCGTTTCCGAACGCCCTTCCCGAGAGGATGCCAGGCACGCCGGTTCGTCGGACGAACCGGGATGCCAGGCACCTCCGCCGCACGCGGTCATTCCCAATTCCTAATTCCTAATTCCTAATTCTCCAAGAATGCTACCCTCTTTCGCCATGGCAGAAACTCGTGATCTCTCGCTGTCTCTCCGCGCTTTCCTGAAGGCCTACCGCTGGCGCACCATCGATCCTGTGCCGGTGGCATCACTTTCCAAACCACTGGCGGAGTGCCGGGTGGCGCTCGTTTCCTCCGCGGGTTTCGTCGTCCCCGGGGACGAGCCCTTCAGCGAGTCGGTCCGCGGGGGTGACTACAGCTACCGCGTGATTCCGGCGGACACCGATCTCCAGGCCCTCGAAGAGCACCACCGCTCGGACTCGTTTTCCCACGCGGGGCTCGAAGCCGACCGCAACATGGGTCTGCCCCTCCACCGACTCCACGAGCTCGCAGCCGGCGGCACGATCGGCAATGTGGCGCCGCGCCATATCTCGCTGATGGGCTCGATCACCGCGCCCGGCAGGCTCGTCAAACGAACGTTGCCGGAGGTCGCGGACATCTTCCACGAAGATCGGGTGGATGTCGCGCTGATGGTGCCCGTGTGACCAGTCTGCATGCAGACCGTCGGTCTTGCACAGCAGGTCATCGAACAGCGCGGCATCCCAACGGCCTCCATCACCATGCTCGAGGACATCACGCGGAAGATCCGGCCGCCACGAGTCCTCTCCGTCCCCTACCCCCTCGGTTTTCCCCTCGGCGAGGCCGACAACTTTGAGCTGCAGACCACGATCCTCTGCGCCTTGCTCGCGCTGCTGGACCGCATCGATGTCCCGGTCCTGGAACAATTCACGCCACCGAATACTGTCGATTGAGGCAAAGGGGCAGAGGGGAAAGGGGGAAAGGGAGCCGCACAGGTTTCTCCGCTCGCTTCCGGCTTCGCCCTGCGGACTCCGCCGTCCCTTTCGCTCGGTCGAAATGACATGTCTTAATATTCAAACGTGACAAGGAGCGTGTCTCCCCTGCTCCCCTGCTCCGCGGCTGTCGATCCCATCCGGAGAAACCGCAGATCACACAGATAGACGCAGATGTTCGCGTGCGGCGGAGGTGCCATTTTCAATATTGTTGGGCTCACGAACGCCCACGTCGGCAAAGTCCTACGGGCCAACAATGTTGAAGGTGGCTCCTCCCGGGGAGCACGCACCGAAAGGCGGGTTCACTCGAACGCCGGAG
>JASJGQ010000352.1:0-3824 GCA_033791425.1 Acidobacteriota bacterium | reverse complement strand
ACCAGCGCCATATAGCTGTAGGCCGCGACCGCGATCGCCCCCAGGAGGTGGGGCGCCATGATCGAGGCGAGAAAGATCGAGGTCGGTCCGTCGGCGCCACCGATGATCCCGATGGCGGCTGCCTCCTTGGCGGTGAAACCGAACAGGACGAACGCCCCGAGGGCGGCGACGGCGATGCCGAGTTGGGCAGCGGCGCCGAGCAGAAAGGTGAGGGGCCGGCCGAGCAGGGGACGGAAATCGGTCAGAGCGCCGACCCCGAGGAAGATCACAGGCGGCAGAAACTCGGTCTTGATCCCGGCGTTGTAAATCAACTGCAGCAGGGGGTGGCTGCCATTGGCTGCGGCCAGTCCTTCTGCTGAGGCGCTCATCAACGCGTTCGGCAGGTTGGCGAGAATGGCCCCAAAACCAATCGGAATCAACAGCAAGGGCTCGAAGCCCCTGCGGACCGCAAGATAGATCAGGCCACCACCGAGGGCGAACATGACCAGGTTCTGCCACTCGAGGGCGGCGAAGCCGGACTGGGAGAGCAGGGTGCTCAGGGCACCCATGTCACGCCTCGAGCGTCAGGATCGAGTGACGCGCCTCGATGTCCGCACCGATCTCGGCGTCGATACTGGCCACTCTGCCGTCACACGGGGCCTTGACGTCGTGTTTGGCCTTCATGGCCTCGACCGCGGCGACGACCTGCCCCTTGCTGACCGCATCATCGACCTTGACGGTGATTTCCACCAACTCGGTTTTTCCCTGGAACGGGGAGAACACCGGGGTGCCGTTGCTCGGCACGACCGCGGCGGTCGCAGCCTTCTCGACCCTGCCGCCCGGCGGTTCGATGGTGATCGTGAAGTTGCGGCTGCTGCCGTTTTCGACCACGGTGCAGCGGGTGGTGACCGGACCGGTCAACGCCGCGGCTGCCGTCGGGGACGCCGCGGATGGTGGGGGAACGGCCTCCTCCTTCTTTTTCAACGGAAGGACGATCTTGGCCTTGCCCGAGAGCAGGCGAATGCCCTCGTTGAGTTCCATGTTCTTTCCCGGAATGATGGCCGACGCCACGAGGACGACAGTCTCGTCTGTCACGGGCAGACCACGCTCCTCGAGGGCCGCCTTCGCGGGGGCAAGGCTGTCGGGGGCGGCCTCGAGCGGGTCACCGGTGAACGGCGGCTTCTCGAGCTGCTCCGAAGCGATTCTCACGACCTCTGGATCAGGCGGCAGCGGAGGCCGCCCGAAATATCCGAGCACCGACTTGCCGAAACCGTCGTTCATTTTCTTCCAGCGGCCGAGAAGGACGTTGTTGAATGCCTGCAGCCAGTACTGCTGGCTGCCGGGTGTGACGCTGGTCCAGGCGCCACCGGCTTTCACCACCACCGGAAACTCGGCGAGAACCTCGGAGTAGCGGTCGAGGATGCCCGCCTCCTTCATCATGTGGACGTTGGGACCGATCGCGCCGCCGGGCATCGGGAAGCCAACCACGCGAGCATCCGCGGTGGTCGTGACCGGATTGAAGTCGTAGTCGGCGAGGCCTTCGTCGAGAAGGCTCTCGATCTCTCCCATCTTGGTGTGGTCGATATCGAGGGAGTAGCCGGTGCCCTTGAGGGCGTGCCACATCGAACGCACATCGGGTTGGACCGTGCCCGAGGCCATCGGACGGACCGAGAGATCGATTCCATCGACACCGCCCTCGATTCCCGCCATATAGCAGGCGACCGCCATCGACGCGGTGTCGTGGGTGTGCTGCCAGAGAATGACCTCAGGCGGCAGAATCTTTTTGAGGCCGACCGCGGTTTCGTAACAGGTCCGCGGGTCAGTGGTTCCGGAGGCGTCCTTCATGCAGACCGAGTCGAAATGGACGCCCCGGTCGAGCAACTGTCGGATGATGTTGATGTAGAACTCGGAGGTGTGAACCGTCTCATCCTTGAATGGAAGACCCATCAGAGCCACACAGACCTGGTGGTGCATCCCGGCATCGATGATCGGCTTGCCGGTCTCGGCGAGATTATCGACGTCGTTCATGAAGTCGAAGTTGCGATCCCAGGTCGTACCGTGTTTGGCCATCAGCTTGGCCTGGAGATCGAGGGCATCGAGGCGTTGCGTGGTCAGTGTGACTCCCGAGACCGATCGGGTCAGGATCTGAAGATCGACATCCGGCCCCACCGCCTCGCGCATCTTGTCCATGCACACGAACGGATCTTCACCGACGTAGAAAAAGGGCGCCTGGTACCGCGCGCCGCCACCAAACTCGAAATGGCGGATGCCCGCCTCCTTGGCGGCGAACTCCATCGCCGGCAGGATGTCGGCGAGGCGGACCTTGCCGCCGAAGGAGCTTTGCAGCCCGTCTCGAAACGGCGTGAACATGACGCGGATCTCTTTTGGCTTTTCGGTAAAGATCATGATTTCTCCTCGATTCGGGTCACTTTTGCGCCCGGCCAGACCGAAGCGACGGCGGTTGAGATTGCGGCGACAACGGCGGAGTCAGTCCGCGCTTCCCGGACCGGGAAGAGGGCGGTGATCAACCTCATGATCAAGGCCAGAAGACCGAGGAGGCAGAAAACCGCAGTTATCGCAACCAGACACGCGGAAAAAAGGGCCGTCACATCCAAATCAAACTCCTTCGAACTCTCCGGGGGGGATGAGGTGATCGCTGGTGACGCTGCATGGCTGCTTGAACGTACCTCCGAGTTTGTTCGAACAGGATACGCCGATTCTTCGTGAGGTCCAGCGGGAATTGTGAATATATTCACGCTTTCTCCTGAACGCCAAACAAGGTTTCCGCGACTGGGCTATTCTGGATACATGGCGGAAGACAGTAAAATCGGGATCGGATCCAGGGCGCTCATAATCGGAGCCGCAACGGTGGTTGTCCTTGCCGGTCTCAAAGCCTCGCAGACCCTCATCATCCCGTTCCTCCTCGCCCTTTTCCTCGCCATCATCTGTGCCCCAGTGGTGTCGTGGTTGACCAGCCGCAAAGTGCCGGTCGCAGTGGCGGTCCTGATCGTCGTCATCGTGTTGTTGGCGGTCTTTTCCGGATTCGGTGCCATCGTCGGCAGTTCCGTCAACGAATTCACGGCCTTCGCAGCCCAAAACCAAGCGCGTTTCGACGGTCTGGTGGCGTCCACCTCCACGTGGTTCGAGGCTCATGATATCGATCCACAGTCGCTTGATCTGCTCAACATGCTGCAGCCGGGCAAGCTCATCAACATGTTGAGCGGGGTGCTCAAAAACGTGGCCGCCGTGCTTTCAAATCTTTTTTTGATCATCCTGACCATGATCTTCATGCTGCTCGAGGCCGCGACGTTGCCAAACAAATTGAAAGCGGCCGTCGGCAAAGGCAGATTCAACATTGAAAATTTCGGTCAGTTCGCGATACAGGTGCAACGCTATCTGGGGATCAAGACCGCGACCAGCCTGGTGACGGGAATCGTCATCGGTGTGTGGACCGCCGCCATCGGGCTCGATTTCGCCGTGGTATGGGGTCTCCTGGCATTTCTGTTGAATTACATCCCCAGCATCGGATCTATCGTCGCGGCGGTCCCAGCGGTCCTCCTCGGTTTCGTCCAGGGAGGCATCGGCTACGCCCTCCTGGTAGCGATCGGATACGTCGTCGTCAACGTGGCGATCGGCAATTTCGTCGAGCCCTACCTGTTGGGTCGAACCCTGGGGCTTTCAACCCTGGTGGTGTTTTTGTCCCTGGTCTTCTGGGGTTGGATGTGGGGAAGCATCGGCATGCTGCTGTCAGTGCCCCTGACGATGATCATCAAAATTCTTTTCGAGAACACTGATGACCTGCAGTGGATCTCTATCATGCTGGACAACCGGAGAGGGGCCGAGAA
>JASJGQ010000351.1:0-7622 GCA_033791425.1 Acidobacteriota bacterium | reverse complement strand
GACCGGTTCGAAGGTGAAGTTACGAGAATGCCCCTGAGCCAGTTGGATCATCAATCCGGCTGAATCGCTTTTGGTAAGCCGATTCGCTTCGAGATAAGGGTGGAAGCTGCGGCACTCACGGATGTGTCCTCAATTCAAAATTGAGAATTCAAAATTGAGAACTCGAATTCTGCGCCACGGCGCAGAATTCGTCACGCCTGTTTCGGCTCCTGCTGCCGGCAGTGGGCACAATGCCCGCTGAAAACCACGTTCTGTTCGGCAACGTTGCAGCCCACCAGGTCCTTGAGGGGGCGCCAATCGATGGGCTGAACACCGCGGACGTCGATGATCTGGTCACACGAATCGCACATGAAGTGCGCGTGCGGCGAGATGTCGGCGTCGTAGTGGGCACAGCGGTCATTGCCGTAGATCTCGCGCACGAGGCCCTCTTCCTTGAGGACCCCGAGGTTCCGATAGACGGTCCCGAGCGACACCTTTGGAAGGGAGTTTCTGACCTGTTCGAAGATCCAGTCTGCGGTCGGATGAGAGTAGGTCTTCTTGACGGTCTCGTAGACGACGCGGCGCTGTTTCGTTTCGCGGGTGCGCGGACGTTTACTCATCATGCCCCCATATACGCTGGCCCGTATTGATGTGTTTCTATCACAAAAAGGCTCCTGAGTCGACGGTTGTTCTCGGTATCGTTCCTGTTTGAATATGCACGATCCAACTTGAACTTTCCGGATCTCTGGCTTCATGCTACCATTTGCAGGTCACACCCGTCCACGCCTGGGCGACCGTCCCAGGGAGTGCCTCATGAGCCAATGTATCCGCGATATGGAGCCCTCGCAGCGTCCGCGCGAGCGTCTTCTCGACTATGGCGCAGCCGCCCTTTCCGATGCCGAGCTGCTGGCGGTGCTGATCAGGACCGGGACCCGCGGCTGCGGCGCGGTCGTCGATGCCCACCGCCTCCTCGCCGACAGCGGTGGCCTGGCCGGCTTTGCGCGCCTCGACCCGCAAGAACTCCAGCGGCGTCCCGGCCTGGGACCGGCCAAGACTGCTTCGCTGCTGGCAGCGATCGAACTCGGAAAGCGTTTTGCCAAGGCCGAGTTGCAGACGGCCGAACGCCTCGATCAACCCCAGATCGCCGGTGATTTTCTTGTTCGTCGGCTCCACACCGAGAGCCGCGAAGTCTTCGGTTTCGTCGCTCTCGACAGCCGGCACCGCTACGTTGCTCTGCACGAACTGACGCTCGGGACTCGCAACCAGGCGCCGGTGGATGCGGCGGAGCTCTTCAGGCTGGCGGTGCTCGACCGGGCCTCGGGATTGCTGTTGTTCCACAACCATCCATCCGGTGATCTCGAACCGAGCAACGACGACCTCGATCTGACTCGGCGCCTGGTCCGGGGCGGCCAGGTGGTCGGGGTTTCAGTCCTCGATCATTTGATCGTCGCTGGTGGGCGGTGGTTGTCCTTGCGGTCGTCACGCGCCGATCTCTTCGGGCCGTGACCGAGGTTGGGGCTCTTGACAGAGCGGGCCCGAGAGGGCAGGATGCGGGCGCCGAGTGAGCGTAACTACTGTGGAGGTAAGAAGATGAAACGGTTTCTCATTCTCAGTGTGACTCTTTGCGGGTTGTTCGCCCTGCCCGTACTGGCCGGTGACAGCGCCGAGACCTATGGCGACGGTGTGACCCTGACTGAGGCGGTGGCCATCGACACGCTCCTCGCCAACCCCGATGACTACGTGGGCCAGAAGGTTCGGGTGGACGGGGTGATCACGGGCGTCTGCAAGAAACGCGGCTGCTGGATGCAGGTGACCGATGCCGAAAGCGGCAACGGCCTTCGCATCAAGGTCGAGGACGGCGTCATCGTCTTTCCCTACACCTCAATGGGTCTGAACGCTTCTGCCGAGGGCGTTTTCGAGGCCATCAAGCTGACTCCCGAGCAGATCGAGGCCCGCACCGCGGCGGAACACGATCACGCCGAGGGCGAGACCTGCGACAAGACGGGGCCAAAAGGCGACGGAAGCGGTGCCGGTTGTGATGCCCCCGCGGTCAATGAGTACGTCTATATGATCCATGGCACCGGAGCCGTAATTCAGGGCTGATCGACGTGAAACTCCGCAGGCTGGTCATCGCGACTCATCGCGATGTCGGGTACTTCTTTGCCGGGCTCACGGTGATGTATGCCATCTCCGGGGTGGCGGTCAACCACATCGACACCTGGAACCCGAACTACGTTATTCGACGCGACGTGGTCGATATCGGAGTTTTGCCCTTCGGGACTGCCACCTAGATCGGGGCCGAGGTTCTCGACCGCATGAAGATCCTCGAACAACCGCGATCCGTGGTGCGCATGGGACCGGATCAGCTCAAGGTCTTTCTCGATCAACGAACGCTCATCGTGGGGCTGCCGGGTGGCCGGGTCGTCGATGAACACGCCCGGAGGCGTTTTGCCTTCTTCGAAGTCAATTACCTTCACCTCAACCACGGCAAGGGATTCTGGACCTGGTTCGCCGATCTCTACGCCGTGGGTCTGTTGGTGCTGGCCTGCACGGGGATCTTCATCATCACGGGCAAAAAGGGGCTCGGCGGCAGGGGTCGGTGGCTGCTCATCGCAGGGCTTGCGATTCCGATCGTCTATCTCATCCTTACGGTCTGGCTCTGAACATCGATTCTGCATCTACGCCTGATGGCAGCCGGGACGGCTGCCCCACAATCTGATGCCAGTTTCACCGGTTTTCTTTGTGGTGCGGGCGTCTCGCCCGCACATCGGTTGAAGGGCCAGAAAGGTTCAGGGAGACGTACCGGCCAGCTTCTCGAGCGCCTCGCCGGTGACCCGGTACGTCGTCCAACCATCCATGGCCTTTGCTCCGAGACGTTCGTAGAACCGTATGGCATCGATGTTCCAGTCGAGCACCGACCACTCGAATCGGCCACCACCGCGTTCGACCGCGATCTGGGCGAGGCGCGAGAGCAGAACCTGGCCAATACCCTTGCCGCGCATCTCCGGGATCACGAAAAGATCTTCGAGGTAGACGCCGCTGCGGCCGAGAAAGGTCGAGAAGTTGTGAAAGAAGAGGGCAAAGCCCGCGGGCCTACCATCCCAGGAGGCGATGATCACTTCCGCCACCTGCCGGCCCCCAAAAAGGGAGGCGCGAAGAGTCTCTTCGTCGGCCACGACCTCGTCGGAAATTTTTTTGTAGTCGGCGAGTTGGCGGATGAAATCAAGGATGAGACCAGTGTCTGCCTCGGTTGCGTCGCGGAGAGTGATTCCGGGGTCGGTGGGTTTGTCTGGGTCGTTCATGGCCACATGGTAAACGTTTTGCGTTGTCCTGGGCCATCGTCGACAGCCGGCGCTACTCCTTGTTCCTGGCCTCGAATCGTGCCACGAGGACGCCGGCCCCGTCGTAGAGATCGAGGTGTTCCCCGATCAGGCGGTACGACTGCGCGCTGCCGAGCGCGCCAATAAAGGCCCTCTCGGTGTCGGCGCCTTCGATGCACGCCATCATTGTGCTTGCCATCTCTGTGAACTCGATCGATGAGCCGTTGGTCGTGTAGGCCCCTGTGAGCCGGTTGCAACCGCCGAACCCGGCCACCCTGTTGTCGGTGGAGCGCAGCACCAGGTTTGGTTCGCGCTGCTGTTCGCCGAGATAGACCGGTTCGTCGCCGAGCCGGGTCAGTTTCCAGTACGTGTTCTCGAGCTCGGCTGTGACCATTCGCGCTCCACAGGTCTCACCCGGCCACACGCCGATGAACTGCTCAGGCACCACTGTGAGGACCGTGGAATCGCCCTCCATGGTCGGCCGTTCGGCGATGCGTCCCAGAAGCGAGACCATCAATGCCTCGCCGGGTTGCCGTTTTGCTTCGAGGTATGCCCTCTCCAGCGCGATGTTGTCGGCCTCCATCGCGACCTGGAATCGCCGTCCTGACAGGCACTCCTGGAACAGCGCCGCGTCCGCCATATAGCTGTACATGCCGCGCATCCGGAGGCGGATCTCGATGGGCTCGGCCGAATTCTTTCGCCTCAGATCGTAGTTGAGGGACGACTCGATGTTGCGGCCCTCGACATCGAGCTTGCGGAGGGTGTCAGAATCGATCACCCGGAAAAAAAGCGGCGCTTTAGTGCCGCCGAATAGGGCGAGACGGCCGTCCTCACCGACCACGACCCACGAGCCGATGTGGTCTCGTATCGCGCCCGTCCCGCGTCCGTCATAGGTGGTGCGGAGGAAGAACACCCGATCCTCGAACAGGTCGAGGTGGTAGAAAATCCCCGGGCAGTCGGCGCACGGCAGTTCGCCTTCGAAGCTTGCCGGCAGATCGCCAACGGTGACATTGTCAGGGTCGTTGGCGGGAGCGCTCACCGAGTCGTCGGCAGATGCCGAGGCGCACCCGAACAGGCTCATGCTGACGATCAGGCACAGCGATGCTGCCGACCACTTTTCCCGCCTGGGCCCGGCGGCGACCACCAGGTTCACGGCTCGATGTCCACGCGCTCGAGCGTGAGAGCCTCGTTATCGCCGGACCGCAGCCGGAGCGTCTCGCCATCAATCTCGTAGGTCGTGACTGCACCGAGACGGGCAAGGTACGTGCTCTCGAGCTCCATCGCTTCGGGTGGTCCGGCCATCTTGGTGGCCGCGGCCGGGCCGAACGACAGGCGTCCATCGACGAACTCAACCTCGGTTCGGAACCGGTTGACGCCGCCGACACCGGCAACCGACCCGTCCTCGAGGATCTCCAGGGTCGGGGTCTTGCCGACCTCCGTTACCGGGTTGTCGTCGATCGCGACCAGGGTCCACGACCCACACAAGTCGACCGGAATCGCAACGATTGCCACATCCTCTTTGACGGGTGCCGCAATGGGCTCCGCGATGGCTTCGGGCGCCTCCGTTTGCTGATCAATCCCACCGCTGCCGCAGGCGGCCACTGCAACGATCGCGAGAGCGAGGATCGTCCTCGGACATGTGGTCGATCTCATTCTTTCTCTCCTTCATGTCGATGAACCGCCGAATCCAGGGTCCAATTTCTGTTCTGAGGCCAACCCCGGCGGGCGAAGACCGCGATCATTTTTGTCGCCGGTGAAGTTCAACTGGTTTCTTTTCGCGCTTGCGTTCGAGCCAGTTCTGATAGAGGTCGACCGAGAACATCAGGAGCAGAATAAAGATGGTGATCCACTGCGGGATATAGGGGAAGGCGCTGCCATTGACCGTCAGGTGGGCCACGTGACCGCCCTCGAGGAAGAGAACGAACCCGATCAGCAGTAAAACAAACAGACCGAGGATCTCGAAGTCGGGGTTTTCCCGCATGAACTTCGCAATCGGCTTGGCGAATATCAACATCAGGGCGACGGAAATGATGACGGACGCGGCCATGACGGGATAGCTGTCCGTCATTCCAACCACGGTCAGGATCGAGTCGACCGAAAACAGGAGGTTGAGGCCGACGATGGCGGTCAGCACCTTGCCGAAGCTCGCTGCGCTATCCAACTCGTGCTCGGCGCCTTTGATCTTGAACCGGAGCTCTTTGACGCCGGACCAGATCAGGAAGAGGCCGCCTCCGACCAGAACCAGCGCCTTGCCGCTGAGGGCCCCCTGAACGTGGAGCCCGAGGATCGTCCGGTCGAAGTGCATGAACGGTTCGCCGGCAAATCGGAGGACCCAGCTGACAACGGCGAGCAGCATGAGCCGGAAGACCATGGCCAGAATCAGCCCCCAGCGTATCGCCTTGTGTTGATCATCGGGAGCGAGCTTGCCGGCGAGGATCGTGATGATGATGAGGTTGTCGGCTCCGAGCGCGATCTGCACCAGAGTGACCGAGATCAGTGAGGCCCAGAATCCGGGGTCGAGGAGGATGTCGAGCATCGTGAACTCCATTCACTTTCGTTGGTGAGAGATCATACGCGAACCTTGCCCCCGGCAACCAGGGATACAGGTTTCAGGATTCAGGTCTCAAAGCCGCGCGACCACCTCACACGGTTGCCTTGCATCCTGCATCCTGGCTCTTGCATCCTGCATCAAAAAAAATAGGCCCCCAGCGCGGGGGCCTTCTTAGATGTTGAGAGTTTGCGACTATTCCGTCGCTGCAGCCGCGCGCATTTGGTGATCGAGCTCTTTGATTTCGGCCAGTGCCTGGCGCATTTTGGCGTAACCGTACCAGGTGGTGTAGTCGGGGTTGATGTGGAAGGCGCCCTGGAAGGCCTTCATCCGGTAGTCCATGAAAATGTCGTAGAGGATCTGCTCGACGGTGGTCTCCACCTCGTAGAAGCTGAGAAGCTGCGGGTAGACGCCCTCGCCCTCTTCAACTTCGATGACACCGTCGCGGCGCAGACCCATGACGATGTTGATCGCCTCGGCAAACACCACGTCAGTTTCCTTGAGCATGGCGTCACCAGCCGCGATGTTGGCCTCCCAGAAGCTCTTGGAATGGCACTTCCCGCAGGTGTCCGTGATGCGTTTGCGTTCGGCGTCAAAGGTCTCGGCATCGAGTCGGGCCATGTCGCCCGCGACAACCACGTCGAGGAGGGGCGTCGGTTGACCCTCGGCATCGAGCACGCCGAGACCCATGAGGATGGTCGCTCGGTAGCCCATCCACTCCTCATCCGCTTCAGGCAGACGCACGCCGAGGAAACCCCACGGCGTACGAACACGGTGGTCGCCGCCCGGCATGTGGCAGTCCTGACAGGTGGGACCACGGTGGGCCTCGCGGTCAAGAAGATAGGCCACGCCGTGTTTGGAGGTCGACCACATTTCCCACTGCGGGTGATCAAAGCCCTGGTGGCAGGTTTGGCACGCCTCGGGCTCGCGCGCCTCCTTGACCGAAAACGCGTGCCGGGTGTGGCAGTTCTGACAGTCCATGCCGTATTTGTAGTACTGGCGAGCCTCGGTTTTCCGGTCCTCCTGGGTGGCGAGACCGAGAGTGTGGCAGCCACCACAACCGCGCTGCCCGGCGACGAAGGCGTCGGGCTGGCCGTGGGAGAAAGGGAGGGCCTCTATGGCCAGAAGCCCCTTGGCGTGTTTGCCCGCAAGGTACTGCTCGGCCTTTTCCTCGTGGCACGGTTGGCAGGTGGCGATCGTGGGGAGCTCGGCCTTGTCGGCGTCATCCATGCCCATATGGGCCTCACCGTGGCAGTCTGCGCAACCCATGGTCTCGGACATCACCCCGCGGTTGAAGTCCGTGACGATCATCGGTGTGAGCTTGGCGTGGCAGGTCTCGCACTCCGACTCGACGGCTCCTACAGAGACGCCGACGGCAAGCACACAAACGGCCACAAGAACGGAAATGACTGTCGTTCTGCGCATTGATTTCCTCCTTCGATCGGTCCAGGTGTTGTCCACATGGTAAAGAGTGCCGTCTCAACTGTGACGTTTCCTTGACTCTAGTCAAGTTTTTGTAGCGGTGTGTCGGAGTCGGGATGCGGGTTCATTGACTTCGAGCCTCGATCGCTGTAGTCAATCGAGGTGCCGAAGAAGCCCCGATCGCGTGCCACTGTCGCTGGCGGCCTCGAAACCGCCGGGCTTTCGGTTCGTCTCGGTGGAGAGGCGCGGCCGATTCTGCGGAATCTCGATCTCGAGGTGGGTGCGGGCAGGGCCTTCGGGCTTGTTGGGCGCTCGGGGTGCGGCAAGTCGACGTTGATCCACTCAATCGCCGG
>JASJGQ010000350.1:0-2970 GCA_033791425.1 Acidobacteriota bacterium | reverse complement strand
TCGGTGCCGGCTGTCTGGAATGGCGCCCAGCCCTCCGGCGGCGTGTAGGGCCCGTGCGGATCCTGGAAGTGCAGCCACAGAAAACCCGGTCGCCCATCGGCGCCATCAAACCACGTCTGCGCCAGATCAACCACCCGTTCGGCAGTTCGTTCACGGGTCCGCGGTCGGTTGAGTTCGCTCCCCTCGAGGTCATCATCGTAGGTCTCAAAACCCTGAGCGAACCCGACCGCGGCTCTGAGAACCGGGTTGCCGATGATAGCGCCGGTTCGATATCCATTCGCCGAAAGGACCTCCGCCAGAGTGACGGCCGACGGGTTGAGTTGAAACAGCCCGTTGAGCACACCGACCGTGTGGAAGCTCGGGTACCTGCCGACCATGATCGAGGCCGTCGACGGTGCGGTGCACGCCGATCCCGAAAAGGCGTGTTTGAAGATGACCCCGCCGTGCGCCAGACGGTCGACAGTGGGACTCGTGGGCAGCCCATATCCGTAGGCGGAAAGGTGGTCGGCGCGCAACGGGTCGACGGTGATGAGGAGGACACTTCGCAGATCCGTGGTGGTTGCCCCTGGCGCCACTGGAGGATTTGGCCGGCACGAACAGATCCCGATGACAAGCAAAGCCAGAGCCAGGTGACGAATCAGTTGTTTCTTACGACCGCCCCTCAACCGCGCCTCCACGAGCGCCACACGCTCTGCCTCGATCGGTCTGTCCATCGTAACCTGCACATCTCAATGGCATCGTACTGGCGGTGACGTCGACGGTGACGGTGCAGGACGTACCGTCTCCCAGATCGCCGTCACTGAAAGAGATCGTTCCGCCACCGTCGGGAGCAGTGAGGATGCCGTTGGGACAGTCTGTTGAGGCGTTCGCAGGGTCGGCGATATCGACGTCGCCTGGAACGGTCGGCAGCACGTCGGTGAACGCCAGGCCGGTCACCGGCGACCCGGTGGCGTTGGTGATGGTGAAGGTGATGGTGCTGACCGCGCCGGGGCCGACGGTATCCGGCTCAAAGCTCTTGCTCAACGTAGCCTGAACCTGAGCCTGAACCCCGGACGACCAGGCGATCAACAGTGCGGCACAGACGATCGTGAAAAACCAACGGTGACGCAGCAACACCCAGTTCTTCATGTGGACCCCATTCCCCTGCCGGCCGCCGTCGAAAGGTCGAAAGCGAGTATCGAAACCAGCTCTTTCAAGGATAACCGATAAGTTTGAGATCCCGTATCGGTTCGCATGAGCGCCCGAGACACCAAAAAACCTCCCAATGAGGGGAGGTCTGAAGACTGGGCTTTGGAGCCAACGGTCGGATTCGAACCGACGACCTGCTCATTACGAGTGAGCTGCTCTACCCCTGAGCTACGTTGGCGCGGGCGGAACTTTAGCATCGGAGACCCTGCGAGGCAATAGCAGCGCCAAGGGAAAGGGAGAAGGGGGGAAGGGGGGACAGGGCGAAAGGGCGAAAGGGAGCCGGCAGAGGTTTCTCCACTCGCTTCCGGCTTCGTCCTACGGACTTCGCCGTGACTTTCGCTCGGTCGAAATGACAATTTCTTTTTTCGAAGATGCTAAGGAGCCCGTCTCCCCTGCTCCCCTTTAGGGCCCGGGCCGCAGCGTGATCCGGTAGATCTCCGATGGCGCGAAGAGCCTCATGGGCGGGCCCCACCTCCCAGCGCCGCGGGACACGATTTGGATCATACCGCCGACCCGGCGCACACCGGCCAGGTGCGGGAAGACGCGCCGAACCAGATAATGAGCCGGCCAGATCTGGGCGCCGTGGGTGTGGCCGTTGAGCATCAGACCCACTCCTGCAGAGGTGGCGGCATCTTCATTGCCCGGGGTGTGCTGGAGCAGCACAATGGCCGCACCCTGCGGGACGTCGGCCAGGGCCGCGTCGAGATCGGCCACCAGCTCACCGGTCTGCCGGCCACCGCCGTGATCGGCGACCCCGGCAACCCACAGACCGGGCGTCACCTCAGCGGCGGCATTGTCGAGGACGGTGAAACCGGCGTCGCGCAGGAGCTGTCGCGATCTCTCCGCCCCTGCGTAGTACTCGTGGTTTCCGAGCACCGCAAACACGCCCATCGGGGCGTTGAGTTCTTGAAGCACGGGCACGAGATTCTCGACAGCGCCCACATCGGAGTCGACGAGGTCACCGGTAATGGCCACGATGTCCGGTCGAAGACCCTGGATCTGTTCGATCACCGATCGCAACGAGCGAGCACCAATGAGGTTGCCGAGATGGAGATCCGAAAGTTGGACGACGACCAGGCCGTCTGCAGCATTCGGGATGTTGGGCAGCTCGACATCAAGCTCCACCGTCCGCGGCCGCACCTGGCCACCCACCCAGGCGACGATCGCCAGGACCACGGCAAGCCCAACCGCAGCCGCCCTCAGCCCAACAACCCACGGTTTGAGAATCAGACCGAAGACGGTCACCAGATCGACCACACCGAGGGCGGAGAGCAGGAGAATCAAAACCCCCATCCACACGGCCCCGCCATATTCGATCGCCGTGCCGACATTCGGTGCACCACGGTTGAAGAGAATTCGACCCAACGGGTACGAGCAATAGCCGACGGCAAGAGCGATCAGCAGGACGCGGTGACCGACCGGGCTCGCGAACAGCGGCAGCGACCACAGACGCCAGCCCACGTAGATGTGGACGAGCAGCCAGATTCCAAATACCACCGAGAAAAAGACCAGGAATCGCATACGTTGTGTCATCTCCGGAAAAATGGTGGGCGGTTCGCCGGTGTCTGGCGGACGCCCCCTTCACACACCCACTCCACAGGTTGAACGCCTTCCCCACCTGGACGCTCAAACGTGCAAAGCTTCAACGTCTGAATAATTAGAACGCGCTCCCGCACCACCCTTGGGCCGCCGCCATCGAGGCATCGATCACGCGGTAGGCGGGTTGGTAAGCCTGAACATAGGCCGCGCTGTGATGAACCGCCGGATAGCCCTTCTGTTTCA
>JASJGQ010000349.1:0-7862 GCA_033791425.1 Acidobacteriota bacterium | reverse complement strand
TAACTACATAAAGTAAATATGAAAATGGAAGGGCAAGAATTGGATTCAATAGAGTCAGAAATATTGCCTTTAAGATCCGGATCAGAATATTTTTCTTCTCGCCTGAAAGATTCATATTAGCTTAAATCAGAATCTGAAAATCGACAGGTTAAAACCTCAAATAGATACAAAAATCACCGTATTATTATGATTCCATATCTATTCAAACCGTTCTCTGGTTCTTGACCGAGTGAAAAAATAGATCGACAGGACATAATACGGAACAATGAATGAATCCAGCATCTTGATCGACTTGCGGCCAAGTCCTTCGGTGCATTCTACTTTCACGCCTTCGGCTCGGCTATGCCCTTGCTCAACAGAACGACCAGGTAAATTACAATAATTGCAGAGAAAAAATGCGCATGCGATGAAGGTAGCATAGACGAAATTTGTGAAGACGATAGATTTCCTCGACTTCTCTAACCAGTTCAGCAGTCCTTTCGAAACTCTCAGTGCCTTGACAAATAGCCAGATAGAAAAAATTAAAATTATCAATCCTACAGTCAGAAAATATATGTAAACAACAATCGTAAAGATCACCCCCAGCCCAACATGGGTCTCCATTGTGCGACCGAGGCTGCTGTGATTTATCGTTTCAACTACGTACCAACAGAACCAGTATCCACTGTTCGCTATCTCCGGCAGTGACAAGAGAACGACAAATGGATACGAATAGGCCAATATTTTCGTCCCTCGAATTCCTGTTGTATTCATGGATTTGTTGATCTGTTGACTCACAAAGATATACCTAATGCGGCCGAGAAAATCGTGTGCGGAAAATGCATACTTCAGACAGGCCAAGCACTGGCATTCCGCCCGGACAAACAATGGACTGACACCACGCAAGTTTCGGCTCTGTGTGCCAGACTATGGCATTGTATCTGATGGGTGCCACCCTTCGCAATCACTCATTGTTGCTTTGACCCAATCCCCAAAACCCGTAACACTTCCGAGTTGAGCCGCCCTTCGCGCCATGCTCCCGCCACATTATTGGGCTACCTTTAGCCCATGGCCATCCCGGAAGCGTCCAGTTCACGGCCCGAAGTTCTCCCCGTCGTCGGAGGCCGACTCATCCGTTCCTGGGAGATCTTCAAACAACTCGTCAAATCTCCGATATACCGTCTGTACGAGCATCGCCTCCAGAGCAAGGCAGCCGGCTGGGCCGTTCCCCAGCACATCGGCTTCATCATGGACGGCAACCGCCGCTTCGCCCGCAGCCTCGGTCTCCAGACCGTCAGCGACGGCCACCGTCAGGGCGCCGAGAAGCTCTGGGAGGTGCTGTCCTGGTGCTACGACGCGGGCGTGCACGTTGTCACCGTCTGGTGCTTCTCGCTGGAAAACTTCCAGCGGGATACCGAGGAGGTCAAGGCGCTGCTCGAGCTCTTCGAGGACAACACGAGGGAGATCGCCGAGCATCGAGAGGTGCACAGCAGACGGGTGCGCGTTCGCTACATTGGCGAGCTCGGGCTGCTTCCCGAGAGCCTCCAGGAGGCGATTCGCAAGGCCGAGGCGGCGACGGCAAGGTACGGCGAGCACGTGCTCAACATCGCCATGGCCTACGGGGGCCGCGAAGAGATTACCGAGGCAATCCGACGCTACCTGAGGGATCGCCTCGAGGCCGGTGACCCCGTCGAACGGATTGCCGACGAGCTCGACGGCGCAGCGATCGGCCGCTATCTCTACACCTCGGGACTTCCGGAGCCCGATCTGATCCTGCGCACCAGTGGCGAGGTCCGGCTGAGCGGCTTCCTGCTCTGGCAGAGTGCCTATGCCGAGTACTACTTCAGCGACACCCACTGGCCGGCCTTCCGCAAGATCGACTTCCTGCGGGCGCTGCGTTCCTACCACGAGCGTCAACGTCGCTTCGGGCGCTGACGGGTGGGGTGCTGTAGATGCTGATGCTGTAGATGGCTGCCACGCTTCCCATTAAAGCGATGTTGTTTCTCACTGGCACCCAGGGGCCACAATGAGGCCATGCGAAGTGTGAACCCTTAGACGTCTGGCACCTTAGAGGCCCTGACTCCTTATAGAGGCACCTTACTTTCGCGCCGCCAGCCGAGCGGTCGGACGTCGGTATGGCGAGTCGGCCTCGTCCGGCTCGACCGCCGGAAAGCACATTGCCGTCCACACCACGGAGAACCGGGGGGTGCCGTCTGATCGCTTGGGAGTGAAGGTATCCACGACCACGGAGGAGTGGTTGGGAAACGCGCCGGAGCCGTCGGGCACCGCGCTCGTCAGCAGCATGTGGGCCTCGCTGTATGGGGGCAGTTCCAGGTCCACATCCGCCACCCCCCTGTTCTCCGCGAGACCGAGAGTCGTCCACAGTTCGACCAGCAGGTTCGCCGGTACGAGCGCGTCTGCGGTGTGACCGAACCCGAAGTGTCGATCGGGCGGGGTCGCTCCCGGCTCCCCCACCCAGGGCGCGGGCCGGCCGTAATAGACGCTGTAGTCAGTGGCCCCCGCGAACATCGCGACCCGTGCAACGCGATGGAGGTGGCCGATCATGGCGGCGTGGCCCGATCCCTGCGAGTGCCCCGAAACGATGACCTTCGACCAGTCGACCCCGCCGAATCCGTCCAGAAACCGGGCCCAGTCATCCTCCGGGAATCGCTCATCGAGGTACTCGAGGAGCTTGACCAGCCTGTTGGTGATCGAGTTCGCCCGGTTGACGGCCAACAGGGGAGTTCTGTCTTCTCCATTCACGATCTCCAACCGGGCCTTCTCGAAGCACCCGCTGTCAGAGTTCCACACGCACAGTGAACTCATGGTCCACCCATTTGGGTAGCGCAGACCGATAGCGGGATATCCGAGCCGTGCGGCGTGGTCCAAGATGAGGATCGAGAACAATGGAACGTCGTACGAACCCGGCAGATGAACGAAAAGGAGATCTTTGGCCGAGACGGTGCGGTCAATATCGACCACATGGGGCTCCAGCCACTGGTCGATCGCTCCGTCAGTCTGCCAGGGGAACACGAAGTGCCGGGTCTGGGACCAGGCTGTTGTTGAACCAGTGAGCATAACGGTCGCCGCAACCGCCAGCCAGAAAACAGCGCGTTTCGAACTCATTCGTCACCTCCGGTCCCTGACCATTACATCGCAGGTCGGGCCGGGGGTCGATGACCCATGTCACATTTATCATGTCATAGGAAACAATGTTAAATATTGCCTAATCACACATGGCACCTTATATAAGTGGCACCCTTCAGCCCTCCCGTAACTTCTTGATGATCGCCGCGTCCATCCAGTAGATCTCGGCGTCGGTGGTCGTGGGCCAGGTCTCGCCGTAGCGGCGCGAGAAGGAGATCCACCGCCCGTCGGATGGGTGCCACCCTTCGCAATCACTCATTGTTTGCAAGTGGGTGTCTGGCACCATTATGTTTATGGTTCCGTATGTTTATGTTGGTGCGGCACCCCAGCGATGGGATGCAGAGGGTGGAACCCTCCTAAAAGTCGAAACCGAGCTGGCCCTCGGAATCTGGTTCCGGGTCCGGCTCCGGTTCGGGCTCCGGCTCGGGGGCGGCGGGTAGGTCGACGAGTTGGCGCAAGATCGACGACTCGCGTCGGAAGAAGCCCTCCGTGTGGAAGGTGTTGTCCAAGCCGTGCAACTCGTAGTCCAGGTGGTGACAAATCTCGTGGATCAGGGTGCGCAGCAGGGTCTTGAAGGCCACCACTTGACCGCGTCTGGCCGTGCGCATCCACACCTCCACCAGCGCACCCTTGGTCTCCTCTTCGTCCCAGGAGCACCGCCCGAGGAGCTCCCCGCCGTCGGTGTCCGTCGGCCGACGACCGCCGACCCTCACCCGCACACGGCTGATGCCCAGGTCATCGCACACGCCCCGGGCGACAGCAACGCAAGCCCGCTTCACCCGACTCCGATTACCGGCGGACAACGCGTCTCGCAGCGCGGTCACCGCACCCTGAAGCTTCGACGGATCTCCCAATTCCACGTGGGCGATACGATTGCTTTCCCGGTAAGTCTTCCGCTGCTTTGGCGTCAGGTTTCTGTAGTAGTCGAACGTCACGGGTTGGACCTTCCTGGCTCGCGTTCCGCATAGGTGGCGCACTTCGAGTTTGCACGGATGCCACCCTTCGCAATGATGGGTGCCACGTACACACTTCCACACTTGTTGATTTTTTGTCCATGCATGGGTGCCAGATGGGTGCCACGTACAAGATGGATGATGGGTGGCACCCTAGCGTGATACCTTGACGATCTGGCGAATAGGGAGCTTTGATGACCCTCGAGATCGCGTTTCTCTTTATCCTGCTTGGCGCGATGGTGGTGCTTTTTCTCACCGAGAAATTGCCCGTCGACGTGACCGCCTTTACCGGCCTTTCGCTGCTGGTGGCTACAGGGTTGGTGACCACCGATGAGGCGTTCGAGGGTTTTTCCTCTCCGGCAGTGATCACGATGCTCTCGGTCTTTCTGGTGAGTGCGGGATTGCAGTACACGGGCGTCGCGGACGTGCTCGGCAGCAGGATTTACCGGGTCGTCGGCGGCCGGGAGATACTGCTGATCGTCGCGATCATGCTCGTCGCAGGGGTCTTGAGCGCCTTCATGAACAACATCGCGGCTACGGCGGTGTTGCTTCCGGCGGTGGTCAGCCTGGCGCGGAAGGCGGGGCTCGCGCCCTCTCGGCTTCTCATGCCTCTGGCGTTCGGTGCGATTCTCGGCGGGACGACGACCCTGGTCGGAACACCGCCGAATCTCCTGGCCTCCGAGGTCCTCACCGACCAGGGTTTGCGGCCCTTCGGACTCTTCGAGTTTGCACCCTACGGCCTCGCCCTTCTCGCCGCCGGTGTGCTCTTCATGGTCACCGTTGGACGCAAGCTTCTCCCAAATCCCAGCGGTGGTATGGCCGAGATGGAAAAGGCCAACCTCGCCGAAGTCTACCGACTCGAGGAAAGTCTGTTTTCGATCACGATTCCGGCCGACTCGGCGCTCGCCGGCAAGACCCTGGCTGAGACCCGGTTGGGGAGCGTGCTCGGCCTTCAGGTTGTGTCCGTCTTTCGCAGTGGCGAAGAGACGCTGGCACCCGAAGGTGGCTACACGATGAAAGCCGGTGATCGGTTGGTCGTTCAGGGACGGCGACGCGATCTTCAAGATCGCTTGGAGCTCCAGGATCTCGAGGTGGCAGAGCTCGGTTCGACGACAATGCAGTCGGCGGCCACGTCAGTGAGCGGCATCGTTATTCGTCTGACGGACGACTCGGACTTCCTGGGAAAATCTGTCAAGGATCTCGACGTACGGAACCGCTTCAGGGTGACCGTCGTCGAGATCCGCCGCAACGGTCAGTCACTTCGGGACGGTTTCACCGACCTCCCCTTCGAGGTTGGCGACGAGGTCCTTGCCCTCGGGCCGGTGGCTCTCATCAACGAGCTGGCCTCGCGAACGGAGGTGGACGTCGTCGCGGAAGGCCGTGACGCCATCGAGCGGCTCGAGGACGGACTTTTTGTGTTGCAGGTGGCCGAAAACTCGTCGATGGCCGGATCGACAGTCGCTGAAACCCGATTGCGGGAACGTTCGGATCTGACCATCGTTGGAGTGGTGCGCGGTGACGAAACCCAGCTGGTCGTGTCACCGAAAGAGCCGCTCCACGCCGGCGACAAGCTGCTGGTCACGGGCCAACCAACCAAAGTAGCCCAGCTCTTGGAACTCGGTCAGGTCGAAGTTGTTGACAAGACGCCCGGGGCATCGCTCGAGTCAGGGGATGTGACGCTGCTTGAGGCGGTGGTGGCGCCAAGATCAGCAGCCATCGGTCACAGCCTTCGGGATTTGGCGTTCCGCAAGAAGTACGGACTGCGCGCCCTGGCCATCTGGCGGGGTGGAGATCCGATCCGATCCGGGCTGCCGGATATTCCCCTTCGCCTTGGCGACGGCCTGCTGCTGCACGGTCGCCGGGATAAGGTCGCCCTCCTCCAATCAGATCCGGATTTCGTGGTCCTTTCCGGAGGCGACACCGGGCCGAGACGGCCGGAACGCGCTCCATTCGCGATCGCGGCACTGCTTCTGAGGGTGGTGCTGGTTGTGGCCGGGGTGTTCCCGATTCAGGTCGCGGCCTTTTTCGCCGCAACCCTTGTGGTCTTGACTCGGGCGCTGCACATGAACGAGGCCTACCGGGCGGTTGAGTGGCGCGCCATCTTTCTGGTCGCCGCAATTCTACCGGTGGGCGCGGCGATGGAACGAACCGGGGCGGCGGAGCTTCTCGCTGGTTCGGTTGCTGGAATTGCCGGGGATGCGGGGCCGTATGCGGTTCTGCTCGCCCTCATGGTGCTGTCGAGCCTGCTCAGTCAGGGGCTCGACGGAGCGCCGACGGTTGTGCTTTTGGGGCCGGTGGTCGTCTCGACGGCATCTCAGGTCGGGCTGTCGCCGTATCCGCTGATGATGGGCGTTGGCCTGGCGGCCTCGGCCGCATTCATGACGCCCTTCAGCCATAAGGCCAATCTCCTGGTTATGGGTGCAGGCGGCTATCGATCGATCGACGATCTGAAGGTCGGAACCCCGTTGACGATTGTGATTCTGGCGATTCTGACGTTTATGATCCCGTGGCTGATGCCTTTTTGATGGGTGCCACGTGCACACTTCGATGGGTGCCACGTTCACACTCGTTTCATTGTGAGGGTGATTCGTGGCACCGTGCTTACCGAACAGTGTCGGTTTCGTTCGAACTGTTCACGGCCAGCGCGCCTGGGGCATAATGCCTCATGTCCGACGACGCTCCCCCGCATCGCCGCCGCGCACGGTACAAGGGCACCCACCCGCGGCGCTATCAGGAAAAATACAAAGAATTGGACCCCCTGCGCTATGCGGAAGAAACGGCGAAGGTGGAGGCTCGTGGCCAGACGCCGGCGGGCACGCACCGGTCGATTATGGTGGACGAAGTCCTGGAGCGGTTGTCACCCAAGCACGGCGAATCGGCGCTCGACGCGACGCTGGGCTACGGAGGCCACGCCCGCGAGATCATGCTTCGCCTGCGACCCGGGGGACACCTCGTGGGGCTCGACATGGATCCCATCGAATTGCCCCGCACCGAGGCGCGGCTGCGGGACGAGGGTTTTGAAGAGGACATCTTCTCCGCCCGGCGAATCAACTTTGCCGGGCTCCCAGCGTTGATTCCCCAAACAGGCCCATTCGACTGCATCCTCGCCGATCTGGGCGCCAGCTCCATGCAGATCGACAACCCAGCCCGTGGGTTCACCTTCAAAGCCGAAGGACCCCTCGATCTGCGGTTCAACTCCCGTCGCGGGAAGCCCGCCTCCAGGCTGTTGGCCGAGCTGTCCGAGATCGATCTGGCCGAGCTTCTGGCGACCAACTCCGATGAGCGCTTCGCGCGGGAGATCGCCCACGCGGTTTGTATCCTCGAAGAATCCGTCATCAGCACCCGACAGTTGGCCGACATCATCCGAGGCGTCTTGCTTGCGGCCGGCTTTGATCGCAGGTCACCTCAGACCCGTGCATCCCTTCAGCGCTGCTTCCAGGCCCTGCGCATCGCCGTGAACGACGAGGGCGGCGTACTGGAACAGTTCCTCGCCTATTTGCCCGGCGCCCTGAAGCCCGGCGGCCGAGTGGTCATCCTCAGTTTTCACAGCGGCGAAGATCGCCGGGTGAAGAAGGCTTTTTTGGAAGGGCTTCGGGCTGGAGTCTTTGCGGATATCGCAGCATCGCCCGAGCGCCCGTCGCGCGAGGAGCGACATGCCAACCCTCGCTCGTCATCGACAAAGCTGCGGTGGGCGGTGAAGACGCTATAGGAAGGACACACGGTTCGCCAGGAGCCTCCTCCCCATGCATGGGTGCCACATGGGTGCCACGTACCGCATTGATG
>JASJGQ010000348.1:0-11476 GCA_033791425.1 Acidobacteriota bacterium | reverse complement strand
GCCGGCAGGTGGCATTCCCAAAGACGGACCCTCGGCCGGAGTCACCATCCTCGCGGCCATCGTCTCTGCAGCGAGCGGGCGACCGGTTCGCCACGACCTCGCAATGACCGGTGAGATCACCCTGCGCGGCGACGTCCTCCCGGTCGGCGGCATCAAGGAAAAAGTGCTGGCGGCTCTCCGGGCAGGAATCCCGGAGGTCCTGATGCCCGCGGAGAACGAACGCGACCTCGTGGACCTGCCGCCCAGCGCCCGTCGCAAGCTCCGCTTCCTGTTTGTCCACACGGTCGACGAGGTGCTTGCTGCGGCATTGCCACAGCAGAATTCGGAATTAGGAATTAGGAATTAGGAATTTCCGCCCGACCCCCCCACCGACGACTAGAACCCGGTTGCTCAGGGGTGGGTGAGACCGCCTGCTGCGGAGGTATCCGGCTTCGCCTTTGGCTACGCCGTGACGAGCCGTTCGCGTTCACCGGACGTGCCGTCTCCGAATGATTTTGCGATTGTCTGTTCCCACTTTGAGCAACTGCTTCGGGCGCAAATATCTTCGGAGGGGGCACTCACGGGCAATGCAGCCGAGAGAATCGGAATGTACACCCCGGCAGGACGCCATCGGAGCGCAGCACACCGCGCCAAACGGCCTTGTTTAGGGGGAAGTGAGGTTCTTCCTGCAGGAGATTTCTCCGCTCGCTCCGCTCGGTCGAAATGACAGCCGGGGGTTGCTTCGCGTTCTCGGACGAAATGACCTCGCGCGGTGGAGGTGCCATCTTCAATATTGTCTGATGCACCCATATCCACTTCGGCAGGATGTTTCGGGCAGACAATGATGAAGGTGGCATCCTCTCGGGAAGCGCGATATCAAAGTCGGGCGCTCTCGAATTGTCGGCTCGCGAGATCAGCCCGAAAAGAACGCGATGGTCTCCTCGAGCCCTTCGGCAAGCCCCACCTTCGGCTCCCACTCCAGCTCTTTGCGGGCCAGCGAGATATCGGGCTGCCGAACCTTGGGATCGTCCTCGGGCAGGGGCACGAAGTCGATCCGCGACGACGAGCCCGTCAATCGAAGAATCTCCTCCGCGAACTGCAGCACCGTCATCTCAGCCGGATTGCCGATGTTCATCGGTTCCACATAGTCGGAGTTGAGTAGCCGCCAGATGCCCTCGATGAGGTCGGTGACAAAACAGAACGACCGGGTTTGGGAACCATCTCCGAAGACCGTGAGCGGCTCCCCCGCCTGCGCCTGGCAGATGAAGGTCGGCACGACGCGACCATCACCGGCCCGCATCCGTGGTCCATAGGTGTTGAAGATACGGACGATGCGGGTGTCGACGCCGTGATGGCGGTGGTAGGCCATGGTGATGGCTTCGGCAAATCTCTTCGCCTCGTCATACACGCCGCGCGGTCCCACCGGGTTGACGTTGCCCCAGTAGTCCTCGCGCTGGGGATGGACCAGGGGGTCACCGTAGGTCTCCGATGTCGAGGCGAGAAGGAACCTGGCGCCCTTTGACTTTGCGAGCCCGATCGCCTTGTGGGTGCCGAGCGAGCCCACCTTCAGTGTCTGGATCGGCAGCTTCAAATAGTCGATGGGAGAAGCGGGCGACGCGAAGTGCAGGATGTAGTCGAGTTTCCCGGGCACATGGATGAAGTTGGTCACGTCGTGGTGGACGAAGTGGAAGCCGTCGCGACCAAAGAACCCCTCGATGTTATCGAGCGAACCGGTGATGAGGTTGTCCATGCACACGACCTCGAGACCCTCGTCCAACAGTCGTCCGCACAGGTGCGAACCGAGAAAACCAGCGCCGCCGGTCACCAACACCCGTTGCCTGTCCGTCATATCGCCTCCGCATATCTCACTGTAAAAATTGTCAGGAAATTCTCAACCCGCCGCCACCGAGCGTGTCCTCACATCATACCGCGCCGACTGGTCCGAGAATGAGCCGTGGAGGCTCCACGGCGTCCGGGCCGATACCAAAGGACTCCCGAATGCGCTCAACCATTTTCCGTTGGTCAAACTCCCTGGCCCCAACCAGCAGGGTCGCCAAAGGCTGTCCCTTTTCGATCCGGTCGCCGATCCGCGCGTGAACCAGCACCCCGGCCCCGTGCGCGAGCTCCTCCTCCACCCGGCGACGCCCGGCACCCACCGCTGCCGTCACCCGCCCCAATTCTTCGCCGTCACAGGCGACGACAAAGCCATCGGCGACCGCCGTCACCTCGACCGAAGCAACGGGCCGCGCCAGACGGTCGAGGTCGGGATCACCACCGTGAGCAATGACCATCCGTCGCCAAGCGTCGAGGGCCGACCCGTCGGCGAGCGCCGCGACGAGAGCCGACCCGGCCTCCGCCTCATCCCAGCCGCGAAGAACCATTGCCTCACGTGAGAGATCGATCGTCACCTCACGCAGCAGAGGATCACCGCCGCCGTCGAGTACCGCAACTGCCTCGTGGACCTCGCACGCGGTCCCCAGGGCGGGGCCCAGCGGTTGGTTCATGTCGGTGATCACGGCCTGGCAGCGAACACCGCTGTCCACCGCAACCTGGCGCAATGCCACCGCGAGTTCACGGGCATCCTCGATCGTCTTGCGAAATGCCCCAGATCCCCATTTAACGTCGAGAACCAGGGTCCCGACGCCGAGAGCGAGTTTCTTGGACATGATCGAGGCCACGATCAGGGGCAGCGACGGCACGGTGCCCGTCACATCGCGCAGCGCGTACAGGGTTCGGTCGGCGGGCGCCACATCGTCAGTCTGGGCGATGATCGCCGCGCCGCACGCATCGAGAAGCTCGAGGGTCTGACTGCGGTTGCGGCTGGAATCCCAACCCGGAATGGCGTCGAGCTTGTCGAGAGTCCCCTGCGAGTGTCCGAGGCCGCGACCGGCCATCATCGCCACCGGAACGCCGGCCGCGCTCAAGAGAGGCGCCAATATCAACGAAACGGTATCGCCCACGCCGCCCGTGGAATGCTTGTCGATCACGTCAGGCCGATCCGCTGCGAGGTCCCACGCTTCGCCCGAACGAAGCATCTCGTCGGTGAGCCACCGGGTCTCGTCGGCGTTCATACCTCGGCAACAAATGGCCATGAGCATCGCGGCCAGCTGTTCGCGCGGCATCGAATGGTCGGTTGCGCCGCGGACAAATTCCGCGATCTGGTCGTGGTCGAGGGCCTCTCCGTCCCGTTTGGCCGCGACCGCCTCGACGAAAGCCACGAATCCCTAGCCGAGTTCGCCGAGTTTGAGCTGAGCGTTCACGAGGTATGGCGATTCGGGGAACTCCTCGACCAGGCGTTCGAAGTAGCTCCGCGCCCGCTCGGGCTCCCCGGACGTGACGAAGACCTCGCCCAGCTTGTACAGGGCGGCGTCGCGCGGCAGACCTTCGTTCTGGCCGACAATCATCGCTTCGAGTTCGGCGGCAACCACTGCGACCTGGCCGGAGGCGATGCGAAGATCGATCAGTTCAAGGGTCGCCAGCCGACCGATCACGTCGTTGCCGTGTTCCTGGCTGAGTTCGACGAAGGCCGAACGGGCCTCGTCCGTCTGACCCCGGCTCAGAGCGATCCGAGAGAGATAGAGCCTTGCCATATCGGCCTGGTCGGAACCGCTGTAGCTGTCGATGACCTGGAGAAATTCGATCTCCGCAGCTTCGACATCGCCTCCCGGCACCAGGGACCCGGCGACGGCGTCGCCCTCAAAGGTCTGCACCGCGTGGAAGAGAAGAAGCGACGCATCGTCGGTTCGCGACCCCATCCACGAGCTGACGCCCCACCATACGAGGGCCGCCGCACACACGACGCCGATCGCAGCCATCAGCTGCCGGCGATTATCGGCAATCCAGCGAAAGATCCACTCCGCCGCAGAAACGAACTCGTCATCCTGTTTCAGTTGTTTGCGGGTAATCCGACGTCCCATTCGACTCCTCCTACGGCGGCGCGACCGAAGTGTCCGCACACACACCGCCCCATGGCACGCACAGGGGGTCCAACTCTAGGTGGACGCCGCCATTGTGTCAATGTCAGACGCCCTTGCGCCCGCAGTCCAGGGGGACGATTTCAATCTCCGGCGCCGCCGGGCGGCGTCAACTGGAATTGCTGCAACACCAACAAGGCGTCATCCGCCGTCTGGTCGAGACCGAGCGGAGTCACCGTCACCCAACCGCTGTTCAGGGCATGCGAGTCACGACCCGGCTCGGTCTCGATCGGTGGCTTCCACCGGCTGACGTACCAGCGCGTGCCGTCGGAGTCGGCCCTTGCCAGCACATACCGCGCCTCTTCCGATGGGTCGAGACCCATCCGGGTCACCAGGTATCCCTCAATCTCCGCAGGTTCCATCGGCACGTTGACGTTGAGGTAGACGCCCGACGGCAGGCCCTCGGTCCGCACCGCATCGATCACCGGTTTTGCCCACCTCGCCGCAGCCGCGAAATCCGGTTTGGGATCCGACCAGTCGAGCTGGAGCGACACGGCCACCGCGGGTATACCCGCCAAACCGCCCTCGCGGGCCACCGCGACCGTTCCCGAGGTCCAGGCCCCGAGGCCGTCGTTTTCGCCGCGGTTGATGCCCGACACGATGAGATCGGGCGGGTCATCCAAGAGCAACGCGGTGAGTCCGATCCGCGCCACCGTACCGGGGGTCGCGTCGACCGACCAGGATGGGCATCCAGCCACCGGGTCGTGTTCCGTCACCTCGATTTCGGTGCGAGTCACCAACCCGTGTCCGGACACGCTCTGCTGGAATTTCGGCGCCACCACCGTGACCCGGTAGGCGGGATCCGCAGCGAGGATCGAGACGATGGCTTCGAGGCCGGGTGCGTCGATCCCATCGTCGTTGCCCACCATGACGTGGATCGGTTCGGCGGCGGTCAGGTGGAGCGCAGCCATTATCAGAATCGCCAGGCACGCGGTGGAGTTTCGGAGTGTCTTCATTGGTCCTCCAGACGGTCGAGTGGAGTTTAGCATTCGGGGTGGTTGGAGGTTTTCCGAGGCTTCAAGAGGCAGTTGACGGGCACTGACTTTCTGAACGTCGTTCCCGGTTTGGTGGCGCCTTTGAAAAGCGTCCGACGTTCATTGATTCTCCCACCGTTTTTTCCGAGGCATCCGGAGGGCCTTGATTTTCTCGAGGTCATACCCGAGAGGAGCCACCCGCATCATTGTTGGCCCGGATCGTCCTACCTGCAGCAATGCACTTGTGTCCAACAATATTGCAAGTGGCACCTCCGCCGCACGCGGCTCGTATCTGCACGCGTTTCCTAAGCGGATGCCAGGCACCTCCGCCGCACGCGGTTCGTCACGGCGTAGCTGGAAGCGAAGCCGGACACCTCCGCCGCACGTGTTCCCACCCACTCTGAATCAGTGGACGTTCACTATCGATGGGCGATGCGATGGAAATTCCGAATTCCGAATTCCGAATTCCGAAATCCAGCTGTGGTGGTCGCGCTACACTTTTCCGCGGAGGCATCCGACATGGAGCAATTCAACCTCAGCCTCGGCGCCCACCTCCTGCTCTGGGTATTTCCGGTGGCACTCGTCATCGGTGTGTTCGTCGAGAACTTCCTTGACGGACCGGCCCGGGAACCTCAGCGATGACGCCCCTCGATCCCTCCACCATCACCACCGTGGCCGTGGTGATGGTCCTCTACCTCTTTGTCCTGCTCGCGATCGGCTGGCGGGCCGCGCGGCGGACCCACAGTGGGGAAGATTTTCACCTCGCCGGACGCTCGCTCGGCGCCTGGTCCGCAGGCATCTCCTCCACCGCCAGTTCCGAATCGGGGTGGGTGACCCTGGGCGCGGTGGGTATGACCTTCACCCACGGGGTCTCAGGCCTGTGGTACGCGCCCGGTTGTCTGCTCGGTTATCTGGTCAACGTCTACGTGGTGGCGCCGCGGCTGCGC
Organism: Acidobacteriota bacterium; assembly: GCA_033791425.1. Lineage (GTDB taxonomy): Bacteria > Acidobacteriota > Thermoanaerobaculia > Thermoanaerobaculales > Sulfomarinibacteraceae > Sulfomarinibacter. Next base: position 5,602 of record JASJGQ010000348.1, on the reverse strand, counting down.
CCTTTGTCGGCAACCCATGGTTCGATCACCCTCACCGATGTCATCACCCGCCGCTGGGGCGATCCACGCAACGTCCTGAGGGTCACCGCCACGGCCATCATCCTGGTCTGCATGATGGGCTATGTCGCGGCCCAGATGACCGCCGCCGGCAAGGCCTTTTCGTCGTCCCTCGGGCTCGAGGGCCGCACCGGATACCTGATCGGGATCATCATCGGCGCCGTCGTCATCACCCTCGTCACGTCCCTCGGCGGTTTTCGCGCCGTCGCCTGGACGGACCTCTTCCAGGGGCTCCTCGTGGCCGGGGCGTTGATCGCACTGCCACTGTACGCAGTGATGCGCCTCGGCGGGTTTGATGCCCTTGTCCAGGGCCTGGGATCGATCAGTCCCCACCTCTTGACCGCCAGCGGCGACCGGGTCGGACCCGCTCTCTGGGGCTTTGTGATCGGTCAACTCGGCATCGGTCTTGGTTATCCCGGTATGCCGCACGTCATCACGCGCTATATGGCGACGCGCGACGACCGCGAGGTGCAGCGTCTGCAGGTGATCGCCATGATATGGGGCGTGGCGGTGTTCTACGGAGCCGGGGTCGTCGGTCTGGTGGGCCGCGTCATGCTGCCGAACCTCGCCGACGGCGAGCAGGCCCTGATGGCCCTGGCGCTCGAGCTGGTCCACCCGGTGCTCGCCGGGGTGCTGCTGGCAGCCGTGATCTCGGCCATCCTGTCGACCGTTTCGTCGCAACTCCTGGTCGCCGCATCGGCGGTGGCGTACGACGTGGTCGAGGAGACCCTGGGCAAGGCTCGGGACGACCGCCGCAGCCTGATACTGGGACGGATCACCGTGATCGTGGTCGGGGTGATCGGCGTCCTCGTCGCGCTGACCGAGGTACGTCTGGTGTTCTGGTTTGTCTTGTTTGCGTGGTCGGGGCTGGGGGCTGCATTCGCGCCGCTGATCCTGCTCGCCTTGACCAAAAATGCCGTCAACCGCCATGGCGCCCTGGCGGCCATGCTCACCGGTGCCGGTGTGACAGTTCTTTGGAACCTGGGGCGTGATCCAGTGGGAAACGCAGTCGCCTTTGGGAGATCGTGGTGGGTCGCCCTGCTGGCGGCGGTTGCGATTCTGGTCGTAGGCGAGGTGTCACGAGCGTTTGCACCGGCCGACAAGATAGCGGTCGTGGCGGCCGCCCTCCTCACGCTTCTGTCGTGGTGGCTCGTCCAACAGTGGGGGCTGGCCAACCTCTACGAGTTGGTGCCGGCGTTCTTCATGGCCGGGTTCGCCGCCCTCGCGGTTTCGGCGGTCACCACTTCAGACGTTCAGGCATCAATCGATTGATCCTTCAGGGTTCCCTGGGTGGCGGCGTCATGCCAAAAGAAAGTCTCACATACTTCCGCGACTCTTCGAGAAAGGCTTCGAGCCTCTTCGAGTCGGCGTTGACCACCAGACCGTGGCGTTCGAGGTTGGGGTTGCGGCAGAATCCATCCAGGGGCACGCCGCCGATCCCGGTCTCGAGATAGAAGGACACGGTCGGCGACACCTGACTCTCCTCGGCCATCTGACAGCACTGCGGTGAGAGCTTGGGGACCGCGTACATGGATCCCTGCCAGTCAAAGTTCTCCGGATCCGGCAGCAGTGGTTGTTCTTCGGCCATGAACTGGCCAAAACGGTCGAAGGCTTGGTGCATCAAGAGCCGCCGGCGGCGCTGCAGGTGACGCCCGATGCGCTGTGACAGCCGGATCCGATGTTCGGCGAGCTCATCGTCGCCCAGCGCGAAGGGCGCCAGCAACGAGAGCATCACAGCCTGCATGACGTTCGACGGACCGGCCATGATGTTTTGCGCATAGCGCGTGATCCCGTCGCGCAGAGCGTTCGACTTCGTGAGGATGGCACCGGCACGGAGACCGGTCACCCCATGGGTCTTGGACAGAGAGTCGATAAAGAGCACCGCCTCCTGATAGCGGGCGTTCTCCGGGTACCAGGCGAGAAGCTCTCGATATTGTGGATGGAGCCTGACGTACACCGAGTCGAGAATGATGCCGGCGTGAGGCCAGCGGTCGAGGACCGCATCGACAAATGCCCGCATCTGTTCGGGCGGCAGAGTTCGACCGGTCGGGTTGTTGACCGGCATCAGGTAGACCCCGTCGATGTCGACACCGTCCGGGACCTGGGCGAGATCATCAGCCTGAGGATCCATGTCTTCACGGCCGGGCGGCAGAAAGAAGACCTGCATCCCCTGCAGAGCCATCTGATCCATCGGGCAGGAGAACGTTGGAATGGGCACCAATACAGTTGCCGGACTGTTGTCACCGACCCGGTTACGACGCGCTTCAGCCACACCGAGCAGCGACGCCTGCAGCGCCTGGTTGCCGCCGTGGAAAACGACGATCTCCGGTGGTGAGTGGGGCTCATTCGCAAAGTCGATACCGAGCTGTTTCGACCACAGGCCACTCCACGCCCCGGTCACCGCCGGAAAACCGATGGAGTCGAGGTTGTAGCCGAGGGGGTGGGCACCGAGTTGGTTGAGCCAACCGTCAACGTGCGAGAAAGCTCCATCGAGCAGGTTCTGCCAGTCGTGGTGCAGGTTTGGGTCTTCGGGATCATCCTCGGGCACCGTCTGCCAATCGAGGTCGCCGATCGCCGACGCGAGATCGTTGTATCCCATCGCCCGCATCGCGCTGACCGTCCGGCTCATCAATCGGATGGGGGCGCTCGAGAAAACCCCCTTGAAGGAATCGAAGGTTTCCAACCGAACATCTTTGGCACTCCGCTCCACGATGCCTCCCTTATCCACTGTGACCTCCTGCGCGTAGCACCCGTTCCCGCAGTCGATCAAGGAAATCCTGCTCCTTGGGGTTGAGGGCCTGCGGTCCGTAAGTCTCAATCTTGATACGAATGCGTTCGAAATCGCGAGCTTCATCCGGACTCAACACAGCTGCGGCCTGGGGCGGTCTGCCCTGCGGTTCGGGCTCGACGGGACGAGTTGAACGCAACCAGAAGAAGTACATCACGGCGCCGGCCAGAGCACCGCCGAGGTGCGCTCCGTGCCCGATCGGCAGCCCCCCGCCCCGGGTCTGGGCGAACAGCCCCCAGAGATCGATGCCGACAAAGGCGAGGACCCCGATCAGTGCCGGCACCGGAATGATGCCCATAAGAAGGATCTTGTGGCGCGGAAACAACAGAGCGTACGCCAGCAGGAGACCGCTGACCGCCCCCGACGCCCCGAGGGCTGGAATGTCCGAGTTGCCGATCAACACGGTCGAAACGAAACAGTGGCAGATCGAGGCGACCACCGCGGCGATGACATAAAACACCACGAATTTCCGCGTTCCCCATAGCCGTTCCAGGACCGTACCAAAGCTCCACAAGACGAACATATTGATGGCAAGATGCCAGAACTCGCTGTGGGAAAAGGCAGCGGTCAGGAGCGTCCACACCAGTCCGTGCATGACGTGGGTGGTGCTGACGAGGAAGTTCATCCCCATGAACTCTTCGAGCGCCGGCATCACCGATGCCGCCTGCCAGGCGAGGAAGACCAGAACGTTGATTCCGATGATCACCGTCACCGCCGGCGTTCGCGGCGGTCGAGGACGGGCTGGTGGACGATAGTCCCCACCCGTGGGAGGTGCGTACGGGTCGTTCATGGGCCACCCGCATTATGGCAGAGCCCGTGATAGCCTCGAATGAATGGGCCGATGAGTCACGGGAGAGTGTTCATGTCAAAATCCACCCTCTTCAAATCTATCCTGGCGTTCACCCTGTCGGTCGCAGCAACCGGCTTTGCCTCCGAACTCGACGACCGGCTCAACCAACGGCTGCGGGGCGCCTGGGCGGTTCTCGAGGTCGAGGTCTACTCCGCCTGTGCCGGCACGTACAGTGACAACCAGGTTGGCGATGCCGGGGTGGCCGCCAAGGCGCAGAATCGATTCGAGGCGGGCGAGCTTGTCAAGATCGACAAGGTCAACGCCAAGCGGCAGAGGGTCGACCTGTTGCTGACTCTTGCAGTGCCCCTGCGCATTTCCCACACCGACGGTCCCTTTGAGCTTTTCGACGAACGGGAGTGCGAGGTACAGCTCATCATCCCAATGGCCCGCGAGGACGTGAAGAGCGGCAACGACACAGCCGTCGTGGCCCGACTCGAGGAAACCATGACCCTGTATCCATCGCTCGAGGACGCCCGGGAATCCGATTCCTGGAATGGACGCGAGATACAAGCTCTGCCCGACGACTACGATCAGACCCTGCAGAAATACACGGCGTGGAAGGCCGAACAGACAAACGCCGCCGTCGGAGCGGCGGTGCACCGCGCCATCAACGATGCCGCCAACGTGGCAGACGACCTCAGCGACGACGCCGACTACCTTGACGGTTTTTCCATGGGGGCCGAAGAGATGAGCTCGTTCAGCACTACCAACTGTTCGTCCCTCCTCAGCGCCTCGTTCTCATTTCACGACACCAGTCCACCAAAGGACAGACCGAAACGCTGGCGCGACGGTTGGGAGGACGGGCAGGAACTGGTTTTCAACGTCCTCCTCGCCGAGCGTCTGCAGGCGTGCCGTGTGCCGGTGCCTCCAGCACCATGATCGTCGCCGGTATTCAGTTCGACATCGCGTGGGAGGACCCCACCGAAAACTTCGGCCGCGTGGCGCCGCTGATCCAACAGGCGGTGGAAGACGGAGCGCGGCTGATCGCCCTGCCCGAGATGTTCGCCACCGGTTTCTCGATGCGTTCCGAATCCATGGCGGCCCACGCTTCCACCATTCAGACCCTTCTCGCAGGCATGGCCTCCGCCTATGAAGTGTGGGTTGTGGCTGGTTACGCGGAGCACGGAGACACCCGGCCAGCCAATGCCTGCGGTATCTTCTCGCCCGACGGCGACGAGGTCGTCCACTACCGCAAGATCCACCCGTTTTCACTCGCCGAGGAGGCCGAGCATTTCGAGGCCGGTGACGCGCTGGCCACCATCGACATCGAAGGCGTCCGGGTGACACCGCTGATCTGCTACGACCTCCGCTTTCCCGAGCTCTTCCGCGCAGCAGCCGACGCGACCGATCTCTATGTCGTGGTTGCCAACTGGCCATCGCGCCGCGCCCACGCCTGGCGCACGCTGCTGGCCGCCCGCGCCATCGATGACCAGGCATGGGTCCTCGGGGTCAACCGGGTCGGTGAGGCCGAGGGCTATCCCCACCGCGGCGACACCAGCCTCCTCGACCCCTGGGGAGAGGTGGTGTCCACACTGGCCGACGAGCCCGGCGTGGTCCTCAACGAGGTAGACGCCGAGGTGGTCCGACAGGCGCGAGAGCACTTCCCCTTCCTCCGCGACCGGCGCAGTGACCTCTACCGCCGCCTCGAGGATGAGAGCTAGGGCAGAGGAGCAGAGGGGACGCGCTCCTTATCATGTTCCAAGCCAAGGAATGAGATTCGACCGAGCGTAGCGAGTGGAGAAATCTCTTGTAGGGACGGCCTTCGTTTCGACAGTGGGACGTTTTCGGGCGTTCGAGTGAACCTGTCTTTCAGTACGCGTGTCCCGAGAGGAGCCACCTTCAGAATGTTTGCCCGAAACGTGCTGCCGACATGGATGCAAATGAATCAAACAACATTGAAGATGGCA
>JASJGQ010000347.1:0-2571 GCA_033791425.1 Acidobacteriota bacterium | reverse complement strand
TCGTCAACAAAGTGGACATTCTGCGAAGTGACGATGAACGGCTTGAGGTCGTGACCTACGTGACCTCGAACGCCGGTAGCCTCCTCGGTGTGGACCCTGAGGTATTTGCCGTGTCGGCGCTCGGCGCACGCGAGGCCGAGAACGAAGTCGAGCGGAAGGCCAGCGGTCTGCCCGCGGTAGAGACGTTTCTCCACGACACTCTGGACAGCGGGGAGCTGCTTCGGCTCAAGCTGGGCAATCCCCTCGGCGTGGCCGGGAACCTGCTGGAAGGGTCGCTCGCAACCGTCCAGGCCCGACTCGGGCTGCTCGATGAGGACCTGCAGACGATCGGCGATATCGGCCGCCAGACCGAAACCTGGACCGCGGATGTCCGCCGCGAGTTCGACCTCCGCCTGTCGGACATCGACAATAGCCTCCACGGGATGGAACAGCGCGGGATGGAGTTCTTCGACGACACGGTGCGCCTGGCGCGGCTGCCAAGGCTCTTCAACACGACGGAGCTCAAAGAGCGGTTCGAGACCGAGGTCGTGGCCGACGCTCCGGAGACGGTCGAGGCCAAGGTCGACTCGCTGATCGACTGGCTCGTCGACTCCGAGCTCTCGCATTGGCAGAATGTGGTCAACCACGTCAACCGGCGGGCCTCGGCCCACGCCGACCGTATGGTTGGTGAAGTGGGCGGCCGCTTCGAAACCGATCGCGCCCGTCTGCTCGAGACAGTTGGGCGCGCCGCCCGCGACGGGATGGCCTCTTACGACCGGGTGGCGGAGGCTCGGCGAATGGCGGAGGATGTCCAGCGAGCCGTCACCTCGACCGCCGTTCTCGAGGTCGGTGCCGTAGGGCTCGGTGCCGCGGTGGCGCTGGCGGCGAGCTCGACGGCCGCCGATATCACCGGGCTGACGGCGGCCGGTCTGATGGCGGTCCTCGGTCTTTTTGTCCTGCCGCACCGTCGCCGTCGCGCCAAGGCCGACCTCAAAGAAAAGATCTCGAAGCTTCGCGCCGAGCTCATGGCGGCGCTGACCGGGCACTTTGAAAAAGAAGCAGAGCGCGGCCGCCACCGTCTCGACGAGACCATCGCGCCCTATACCCGCTTCGTGCGCGCCGAGTCGGATCGACTCCTTGGAGAACGCGACACCCTCACGGCGCTTTCAGAACGCGTCGGAGAGATGTCCGCCCGGGTGGAGGGGATCGGCTAGCGGGCCTGCCTCACGTATCACGGGCTGCTCTCTGTCGCCCCGTACGGGGCTTGGTGGAATGGGGCGTCCTTTCCCGGGGCTCACGAGCCCCGGAGTACGAACGCAGAAAATATCCAAGCCCCGGCTCGTCCCGGCGTAGCCGTAGGCGAAGCCGGAAGGGGCGACAGAGATCCCCCCGGGCGTTTGGTGCTACTGAACCGTCGGCAAAGGTCTCCCGGGTGTCCAGGGTACGCCGGCGGCTTCCATCGCCGCCTCCAGGGCCGGCAGATCGATTTCGAGCAATTGGCGCATTTGGGGCTCGATATCGCCGAACTCGGCGGTGGCGATCTCAAAAGCGCGGCGATGAGTTGCGGTGGGGCCGTAGTCCGACTGACCGTCGCTCATCGAGGCCACGCGCAAGCGGCCGGCCACTGTCGGCACCCGCGGTTCGCCGAGGGAACGCATGGACCGATTGCCCGCGAGGGACTCGTCGAGAACGAAGAGCCGCTGTTTGAGGCCCTCAAGCTCGGTGTCGAGCGTACCCGGATCGCTGTGGGAGCGGGCCAGCGCCGCCTCGAGGATAGCGATGCGGTCAAAAGCGAGGCTCGCAGCATTCGATGCGGCACTGACCGCGCGGTTGAGTTCCGCCACCTGCCGCATGAAGACAGCCGTGCTCTCGGGCGCCGTGCCATCGAGCACACCCTCGAACACCCGCACCACCTCGAAATCCACCGGTCCGCCGACCTCGGTCACCACACCGTCGATTCTGGTCGAGAGGGTCACCGAGTAGGCGCCGGGAGGCGCCATGAAACCGCTGTCGCCGCGGTTGCGTTCATCGTTCTGCGTCTCACTCGACGAGGCGCTGGTGACGGCCGCAGAGGTCGGGTAGGTGAGGTCCCACGCGACGCGGTGGAAGCCTCCGGTCGCGGGACCGGTCACCCTCCGAACCACACCGCCGTCGGCGTCGTGAATGGTTAACACGATCTCTGGCGCGGGTTGGCGTCGCTCTTTTTCGAGCGCCTCATATCCGACGTATGGCGTGTCCTCCCAGCCCTCTTCCATCTTCTTCTGCCGCTCGCGGCGTTCGTCTTTGAGGGTCTTCAAATCGTCGGCGAGGTGGTAGGTAAAGACCGCGCCGAAGGGCGGGTTCTCAGCGACGTAGTAGGCGCCGCCCTGCGAGGCCTGGCCGTCCTGACCGAGAGGTCGGCGCTGGATGTACCACGGCGTGGTGCGGACCGGAAACAGCACCGCGCCCCGTTGCATGGCCTCGGCCGTTATGTTCCGTAGGGGAGTGTAATCGTCGAGCACGTAGAAACCGCGGCCAAAGGAGGCTCCGACGAGATCGTTGTCGCGTCGTTGGATGGCGAGATCGCGGAAGGAAATCGTGGGCACTCCGCCG
>JASJGQ010000346.1:0-2960 GCA_033791425.1 Acidobacteriota bacterium | reverse complement strand
CACCTCCACCATACCTTGACGTTCCGCACGCCCTGCCCGAGAGGAGCCACCTTCAACATTGTTGGTCCGGATCATCTCGCCGACCTGGATGTTCGTGTGTCCAACAATATTGAAAATGGCACCTCCGTCGCACGCGACTCGTATCAGCACGCGCATCCCGAGCGGATGCCGAGCATTCCTAATTCCTAATTCCTAATTCCTAATTCAGTATTGCTATCCTCAGCAGATGGGAAAAGCCGAATGGGGGGCAGACCCCGAGTTTTTCGGGCCACGGCACGCCCACCGCGAGGAACGTCTGGTCCGGCGCCTACGCGAGGTCGCCCCGGTTTCAGGTCGCCACCTCGAGTGCGCAGCCGGGGTCGGGTCGCTGTCACTAACGTTGGCTCGCGAGGGCCGAATGGTGGTGGCCGCCGACCTGTCGCCACTCTCACTCGGATACCTCCGCGATCGTGCCGAAGCATCGGGTCTCGGTGATCGCGTCCTGCCGGTCGTCGCTGATATCACGAGCCTGCCGTTCGCCGACCAGACCTTTTCGAGCGCTACGACTGCTGAGACTCTGGAGCACATCCCGGGCCACGATATCGCTGTTGCGGAGCTTGCACGGGTCGTCGCCCGAGGCGGTTGGTTGGTCGGCACGGTCCCGGCCGGACCTCAACAGTGGTCGGACTGGGACGACTGGGCGGGGCACCTGAGACGCTACACGGCGCCTGAAATGGCGACGATCCTGAACGTCTCCGGTCTCGACCCGGAAGTCGTCGTGTGGGGCTGGCCGATGCTCAGGCTCTACGACGATGCCTTTCTCAAACGAGTCAATCGTCGCCGTCTCGAGCATGACGGCGCCCTTGAGAGCGACCAGACACTGAAGACGGTCTCGTCCCTTGGCAGGAAACGTTGGTTGGTCGGCCTCGTGCGGTCGATCTTCAGCCTCGACCGCTTATTCGACGGCGCCCCCTGGGGCGTCGGTCTCCTGTTCGCAGGCCGAAAAAGAGATGAACCCACAGACGAATTGCCAACTCGCCGTTGAGAACCCCGGCTTTCATGTCCTCAGATCCCCATCTCGCGCGCCCAGTCGACGATCAGACCCGCGACCTCGCGCGGCTTTTCCATCGCGACGAAGTGGCTGGTGCCGGCAAGCTCGATGACGCGGGCCCCCGGTAGTTCGCGGCGCATCCTTTTGGCCGTCGCCGCGGTAAAGGTGTCAGAGGCGGCGCCCCGTATCACCAGAATCGGCACATCGAGAGCTTCCAGCTCACCCCATACGAAGGCAGGCGTCAATTCGAAGATCCTCGCCTCCCATGCCCTTGGATAGCGGAGCCGTACCTCACCGGTGCCGGTCCCGACAAATCCCGAGTTGATGTAGTCGTCGAGCACCATCCGGTCCCAGGTGGCGAACACCGATTTCCCTTCGTAGGAATTCCGCACGTCATCGAGGGTCGGGAATGTCTCGCGGCGCCGCTGGGCCCCTCGAATGAGCGGGATCCTCGAGCCGAATCCGAGTCCTTTAAGCGTTCCCCAGAAGAGCGACTGGAATCCAGTAAAGATCACCGGATCTACCAGAGCCAGCGCCGCAAATCGGTCGGGAACCGACGCCGCGGCCATCACGCCGAGGACGCTGCCGAGACTGTGACCGACACCCAGGGCGCCCCGCACTCGTCGCCGATCGAGCTCGCCACCGAGATCCTGTGCCAGGTCATACCATGAGCCCACCGACCGGGGGTCGCTCCCTTGCCACAGAGGACGCGCAGCAAAGGTCTTCACTGAGAAGGAGCGGTTGAGCGCCTCCAGCAGCAGGCGATACGTTCCGGGGGGAAATCCGTTGGCGTGTCCAAAAACGAGTGCGCGGCCCGCTCCACCCCATTCGGTCCATGCATCCGGCGGTGCCGTTTCTTGCACGGGCCGACTGCTCCGCTTCAGATCACCCCGAGGTTCGTTCCGACTTTCTCGAATGCCGCCACCGCCCGGTCCAGGTGCTCCTTTTCATGCGCGGCCGAGATCTGAACTCTGATCCGTGCCTGGTCCCGAGGCACCACGGGGAAACTGAAACCGATGACATAGATCCCCTCGTCGAGCATAGCGTCAGCGAAGTCCGCGGCGAGTCGGGCGTCATACAGCATGACAGGCACGATGGCCGTCTCGCCATCGAGCAGATCGAAGCCCACCTTCGAGAGTTTGTCGCGAAAATATCGGGTGTTCTCCATCAGCTTGTCACGGAGGGCCGTGGTCGAGGACAACATCTGAAACACCCCGATACCGGCGGCAGCCAATGACGGCGTCAAGGTGTTGGAGAAGAGATAAGGCCGTGAACGCTGGCGCAGGAGATCGATGATCTCCTGACGGCCGGTCGTGTAACCGCCTGAGGCACCACCGAGAGCCTTGCCCAAGGTCGACGTGATGAGGTCGACGCGTCCCTGCACCCCGCAGTGCTCGGCCGTGCCGCGTCCGGTGGGGCCGATATAGCCGGTGGCGTGGGAATCATCCACCATGACCATGGCGTCGTAGCGATCAGCGAGATCACAGATCCGGTCGAGTTTGACCAGGTACCCGTCCATCGAGAACACACCGTCGGTGGCGATCAGCCGCCGGCGGTGCCCTCCTGTCTTCTTCAGGATCTCCTCGAGCTCTTCCATGTTCGAGTTGGCATAGCGAAAACGTTCCGCCTTACAGAGGCGGACGCCGTCGATGATCGAAGCGTGGTTGAGCGCATCCGAAATGATGGCGTCCTCCGCGCCCAATATGGCCTCGAAGAGGCCCGCGTTGGCGTCAAAGCACGAGGAGTACAAAATGGTGTCATCGGTGCCGTTGAACTCGCTGACGACTCGCTCGAGCTCTTTGTGCAGATCGAGGGTGCCGCAGATGAAACGCACCGAAGCCATCCCGAAACCGCGATCATCAAGGGCCTGTTTGGCCATCGCGATGATGTCAGGGTCGTCAGCAAGACCGAGGTAGTTGTTCGCGCAGAA
>JASJGQ010000345.1:0-10606 GCA_033791425.1 Acidobacteriota bacterium | reverse complement strand
CGCAGCGTCAGGCTCGACGGCGTACTGATAGTCGAAAGTTCATCGAGGAAGAACTGTGCATCATCGTCGAAACTGATCCTGTGGGTCCCGGCGGCGGTCGCGATTTTCTCTGCTGGTCCACCGTCCCAATTCACACGATAGAGGGCTGGGGCGATCGGTGAGCCCTCGGTTGCAGTGAAATACACCAGGCGCTTGGCATCGTCGGTCGCGCAGATTCCCGCCTTCACCCAAAAGACGCCGGAGGAGGCTCGAACCACGAGATCCCCGATATCGAGCCAGCGAATGAGCTTGCCATCGAGGCTGTAGAGGCCGTACTGGTAGGTCCCACTCCGCTCCGACGGCCAAAGCAGCTTTTTGCCATCATCGACGAATTGCAGATCTTCGTTCACATTGACGAATGTCTTGCTTTTTTCCGTCAGGAGGATGCTGCTCTCGCCGGTACTGGTGTCGGCGAGGAGAAGGTCGAGACGATTTTGCGATCTCGGCATGGTCTGAATCGCCAGCCGTTTGGAGTCGGGATGCCACGCAACGCGCACGACCCACTCCGGCGTTGGCTTGCCTGTATTCATCCAAACCGTCTTCGCGTCACCAAGCGTCACAACACCGACACGAACGACTGGATTGGTATGGCCGGCCTTGGCGTAATACTGTCGAATCACGCGCGGTGTCTCCGGTTCGTACTCCTGCTGAAGGGACACGTCGACTCCGGATTGGTCCGTCTGCAGGAAGGCAATCGCCTGCGAGTCGGGCGACCACCAATAGGCCGTGTCGCGTCTGCCGAAGACTTCTTCCCAGTAGACCCAGGAGAGGGTGCCGTTGAGCAGAGTGGATGAACCGTCGTGAGTCAGGACCTGTTCCGCGCCGGTTGCGAACGTGATGACAACGATGTTGTTGGCACGAACAAAAGCGAGATATTGACCGTCAGGCGAAAAACCGGGGTTGATCTCGGTCTCCGGTGTGCGAGACAGACGGGAGAACTGAGAGTGCTCGAGGTCGAGCAGAAAGAGATCCCCGGCCACTCGATAAACCGCTCGTCGACCGTCAGCCGAGAACTGATCCGGCCACGGAAGACCATCCGGCCAGACGGTCGCGTCGTCCAGGAGTTGACGGACGCTGGCGAGCGCCGCGGTTGCATCACATGCAGAAGAACGTTTAAGACTCTTGGGGTCGAAGTGCTCGATTGTCCGATCGGCGGCCGGGATTCGCCGATCGAAAAGCAGTAGCGAGCCGTCAGTCAGCCAGAAGCTGAGTGGCACACTGATGTCGTCGGCCAACGACCGGTCGACGAGGGTCTCAAACGAGACCGACGTGGGGAGTTCAGCGAAACTTGCGGGAGCGATCCCGAGGACCGCAACCGTCACAAAACACACACTCATGATCGATCGCATCGTCACCCTCCCGTCACGCAAACAAACAAACTCAGTCTAGTCCGATGCACGATCCGGAGCCACCGAATTCTCCACTCCCCTGGGTGTTATGGGCGGCAGCTTCATACGCGACACCCTTCTCCCTTCGAATGGGAGGCACCACGAGGGTGAGAATGTGAAGGAATCTCCATCTCTTTGGTTGACATCTCGTCGCAAATGGTAAAGGATGTAAAAAACGTTCTGAAAACGTTGACCGGTTCTTAACGTAAATGGCCGGGGCTTGGTGTGACCGTTGCGGCGTGGGTCTCTTCCGATCCAGAAAGTCCCCATTGAGGGAACTGGACGAAACGGCCCCCGGCGTGGCGAGTACGCGGCATGCTTCGGCCGCAACGAGGAGGTCGAAATGATGAATCGAGCGGTCGCTCCAGTGAAACGGGTCGTTGTTCCAGTGTTCGTTGTGACTTCAGTGCTCGTGGTGCTTTTGGCTGCCGGAGCGGCCTTCGCACAGAAGGAAGCTCCGATCAGGTTGGACGGGCCGCCGCAGCGCGACTACATCCAACACCGGCTGCCGCTAGCCGCGGCCTCAGACTATGTCGTTCTCCAGTTCCGCGATGCTCCCCTCGCCTCCTACGACGGTGGGATCGAGGGGCTACCACTAACCAGACCGCTGAGCGGACGGCTGGATTTCGCGAGTGACGCGTCCGACGCCTATCTTCGACATCTGGCGAGCCAGCGCGAGCTCTATCGCAGCTGGCTTCTGAGTCTGGGCGCAGAGAGCGGAGCCGCGCCGCAGATCGTTCGCGAGTTCAGTGTGACGTTTAACGGCGTGGCGGTGCGGCTCAACGGGGCGACCCCCGCGAGCCTCGCCGAGGGGCCGGGCGTGGTCGGCTGGGGCTACAGCAGGCTCTACCGACCGAGTGCCAGCGCAGGCTTCGATCTCATCAGGGCGACGGACGTCTGGCCGCGCACTGGTGGGCTCGAGAACGCGGGAGCGGGAGTGAGGGTCGGCGTCATCGACAGTGGCATCGACGAGACTCACGCCGCTTTCTCGTGCAAGGATTCAATTCCGCACAAGGTCTTTTTCTCTGGAGAGGCCGGCGGTGACGGTGCCCCGCTTCTGGTAATGGATCATGGCACCCACGTCGCCGGGACCATCGGCGGCTGCGCTGTCCATCACGAAACCTCCCGTCAGCTTTCGGGCGTCGCCCCAGGCGCCGAGCTCTGGGACTTCAACGTCTTTCCCGGCTTCGGCCGCGGCTACGAGGCCTATTCGGGAGCGGCTCTCGCCCACGACGTGATGGCCGCCCTCGAACAAGCGGTCATCGACGGAATGGACGTGATCAACTTGAGCCTTCAGGGACGGGTGGAGCGCTCGACCGACTTTCTCGCGCTGGCGGTGAACTCCGCGGTCGATGCCGGGGTCGTCGTCGCGGTTGCGGCCGGCAACACCGGTCCCGGTATCGCCACGATCCAGTCACCGGGCGGCGCGGCCAAGGCGCTGACCGCGGGTGCGAGCGGCGGCGGCCACCTGATCGGCGTGCCGATCGTCGTTTCGGCCGACGATGGAAGCCGTTCGTTTCTCGCCGCGGCGGGTGACTTCGACTCCTTCGCGGCACTCCCCTCCACCCCAGAGGCCCTCGTCAACTGGGCCGATACGAGGGGCGGGGTGACCGCCTGCGCGCCGGCTCCCGACCCATCGGTCGCTGCCGGCAAGATCGTCTTGATCAACGACGGCGGCTGCAGCTTCACGGCGAAGATTCGTCACGCCCAGGAAGCGGGCGCGCTCGGCGTTATCGTCTACAGCAACATGTCGGGGCCGCCGATCTCAATGCGCCACGACGGCAGCGGCGCCCTGCCGACTATTCCTGCCCTGATGGCGAGCAGCGCCGACGGCGCCGCGATCCTCGATGCGCTGCCGGCGCGCGCCACCTTTGAAGTGTCACAGCGCAACGAGCACTTCGGGGGCGCCGACCTGGTGGCCGGCTTCTCTTCCCGCGGCCCGTCGCCGTTCGAGTTTCTGATCAAGCCGGACGTGACTGCGCCCGGCGTCAACATTCTCTCCTCGGTGCTTCACGATGAGTTCGCCACATTTCAGGGGACCAGCGTCGCAGCCTCGTACGTGAGCGGTGTGGCGGCCGTCCTGCGGCAGATCCATCCCGAGTGGAGCGCATTGGACATCAAGTCCGCGATTGTCAACACAGCGGCACCGTTGCTGCTGCCCGACGGTGAGCCGGCCGATCTTCTGACGCAGGGAAGCGGCCGCGTCGACGTCTTCGCGGCGTCCCGCTCACCCCTGAGCGTCGATCCGGTCAGTGCCAGCTTCGGTTTCCGGCGCGAGGGGCCGGTTGTGGGGACGCGCGAGTTGAGGCTCAAGAACGTGTCCGGGGCGGACCTCAGCTGCTCCCTCGTCGACACCGGTCCCGCCATGCTGTCGCTGTCCGCCTACAGCGTCGAATTCGCGCCCGGCGAGACCGCAACCATTCGGCTCGATCTCGACGCTGCTCGAACAGCCGGCGTTCTGCGCGGCCAGTTCAGCGGTGAGATCCAGCTGACCTGCAACGACACGACATTGCGGGTGCCGTGGTGGGTGGGGATCGACGTGGCGGCAGAGCCCGAGAACGTGGCGCAAGCAAAAGACGGCGACCCGACCGAGTGCGCCGATCTGGTGATCACCGACTTCAGAATCATCCCGACTTTTCCGATCGAGAATCAGAACGCCCAGATCGAGATCGACGTCAAGAACCAGGGCACCTGTGACTCGCTGAGCTTTCTGGTGCAGTGGAAGTCAGCGCAGTTCGCCCCCACCGGCCCGACCGACTTCATTCTGGGGCTGGCTGCCGGGGCGACGACGACGGCGAACTTCCAGTACGCCTTTCCCGAAGCGGGGAACTTCACCACCGTCGCCACCGTCGACTCCGACAACACGGTCGAGGAGTTCAATGAGGCCAACAACATCGAAATCCTCCCCATCACCGTCCTCAAGGAAGGGATCGACCTCCTGATCAGCGACTTCAGGGTGGAGCCGGCGGCGGGGGTGGACACGAGCATTCCGCCGTTGCCGGTCCAGGACAGGCTTTCGCGCGCCTCGATCACGATTTGGAACATGGGCAACCGCGCGGCCGGAGACTTTCTGGTGCGCTGGAGCCCCGCGCTCCTGGTGCCCGCCCTCTCGACCCAGGTCAACGGACTGGATCCGGGCGCCTCGACGACGGTGTTCTTCGATTACACCTATGCTTCCGCGCGCACCGTTTCGACCACCGCCAGGGTGGACAGCTCGTTCGCGGTCAGTGAAGTTGACGAGACCAACAACGTCGAGAGCATGAGCCTCACAGTCGAGCCGCAACGGCCCGATCTCGAGATCACCGCCCTGGTCATCCATCCGGCTCAACCGGTCCGCGGCATCGGCGCCACCGTGACGGTGGTGGTGCGCAATCGAGGCAACACGCCCGCCACGAGTTTCATTCTGGACTGGAAACCGAGCGAGAATGCGGCGCCGCTTGCTCGTCAGATCAACGGCCTGGGCATTGGTGCGTCGACGGTCGTCGAATTCGACTACACCTACAATTTCGTCAACACCTTTACCAGCACCGCAACTCTCGACCGGACCAACCAGGTGACGGAGCTGGATGAAGACAACAACACCAGGGACCTCGAGGTCCTGGTGGAAGAGGATTTCATCGATCTTCAGATCATCGAGATGGACATTCGATCCGGCCCCCCCGGTCTCGCATGCCGAAGGGATGAGCCCAACAAGCTCGAAGAGCCGATTCTCACTCAGGGTCAGAACGTCAATGTCTGCCTCAAGATCATCAATAACGGCAACGCGCCGTCCAACTCGTTCGTCGTGGAGTGGAACCCCGACGCGACAGGCCTGATCACGCCGAGCCCGGGAACGCTGGTCAACCAGATCGACACCGTGGAACCGGAAGAGATCGTTGAACTGCCGATCGACTTTATCTACAACGCGCACGGAAATTTCCGCGCGGTGGCGGAGGTGGATGCCTTCAGAAACGTCGATGAGAGCAACGAGGCGAACCAGCTGTTTCTTGAGAATGTAGTGGTCCTGCCTGCACCGATCGATCTGATCATCACCGAGTTCGTGATCGTGCCGGCGTCCCCGATTCGCGGCAGCATGGCGACGGCTCGCATCACGGTGAGGAACAACGGACCATACCCGACCGATGGCTTCTCCGTGCGGTGGAAACCGACCGGAATCGATGCCAGCGGCGGCCCGACGGCCCAGGTTCTGGGGCTCAACGCCGCCGGCCAGCCGGACGATTCGGCCACCGTGGAGATCGAATCCACGTTCCGCACAGCCGGGCCATACACCAGCTTTGCCGAGGTCGACACCTTCGACCAGATCATCGAATCGAACGAGAACAACAACGTCGCTTTCAGGTCAGTCGAGGTGCAGCCTCGGGAGACCACGCTGAGCATCAACTTCGACCAGATCGACGTCCTTCAGGGCTTCGAAGACGGGCTCGACGGCGACGGGGAATGGAAAGTGATCTTCGCCGTCCTCGATCCGAACGGCAACTGCAACATCACCATCGATTTCCCCGCCCCTGCTCCCAACGTCGACATTGATGTCGACGGTATCCAGTGCCTTCAGTTCAGCGACGGCTCTGTCGAGGATGGTGATCTGCTCAATACCAACAAGGTAATCGACGTCACCCTTCTCGAGTCCTATCCACTTGTGATCGCTGCCATCGCCCTCGAGGTGGATCCAACCAGCGCACCAGAGGTGCCTGGCTCGGTCATCCAGTTCTGGAGCGCTGCGGACTACCGGGGCGTCGGCGAGCGGACTGTTCCGTCCACGGAGGGCGAGTGCAGCGGGGGTCGTTGCTACGACCTGACCTACGACGTGGGCATCGTCTCCGAGCCGCCGGTGCTTTACCTCACCGGCGGGTCCGAACCGCAAGCGTTGATGAAGAGCGTGATCGAGCCGGATTTCCCAATCATGCTTCCGGACGGTCTGGCGCAGCTGCTGGCGAAGGACGCTGTTCTGCCGGAGGAGCTGACCCGAAATCCGGAAGATTTCTGGGACTGGGATCGCTACATCACGGTGTTCGGCGATGGCTTCGAATCGGGCGATCTGTCCGGTGGTTGGTCGGAAGGAAGTCAGTAAGCCACAAAAGAGCATCAGACTGTTCTCGAAGGTGGGGTTGATCCGCGATCCGGCGATGGGTCGTGGAGCGCCTCACCTTCGAGGAAGCTATCCGGTCAGCAGGCTCTTGCGTGAGCCTTCGAGCGCGGATGGGTGGATGGGTGCCACGTGAGCCTCCTGCAAAAACCAGATTTCGGCGTATTTGAGAGGTTGTTGCATCCAAAGGGAGGGGATAAACCCCTCCCCTACAAATAGATACGTAGGGCGGGGTTTATCCCCGCCCGTTTTCTGCGAATTCGGTGGGTGCCAAATTCGGTGGGTGCCACGTTCACACTTGTTGATTTGTGATGACCAATCGCCGTCCATTCTTGGTTATCATTTCCAGTCGATGCGACACTCTCAACCTGACAAGTGTGGAAATGTGAACGTGGCACCCATCCGAAGGAGAGGCAATAACCATGGAAGATAGATCGGATCACGACGCCATGTCCGCGCCGCGCTACACCGGGGTTGCATCCTTCATGCGCGCGCCGGTTGTGCGGGATCCGTCCAAATTGGATATCGCAATGATCGGTGTCCCCTTCGACGGTGGGGCAGAAAACCGCACCGGTCAGCGTCACGGGCCACGTGAGATCCGCAACATGTCGACCATGATGCGCACCACCCATCACGTCACGAGGGTCAACCCATACGAGCTTTGCCGTGTCGGTGACATGGGCGACGTTCCGATTGCCAGGCCATTCAATATCGAGGCGACTCTTACCGATATCACGGAGTTCTATCTCAAGGTTCAGGCCGCGGGAACGGTACCGCTGAGTGCGGGCGGCGACCACATGGTGAGCCTGCCGATCTTGCGCGCGATTGCCGCGGATAGGCCTGTTGGCGTGGTGCATATCGACGCTCACACCGACACCAGTGACGAGGAATTGGGTTCCAAATTCACCCATGGCACACCGTTCCGACGTGCTGTGGAGGAGGGCCTCATTGATCCCAAACGGACCGTGCAGATTGGAATCCGTGGTGCCCAAAACGATGAGGAAGGTTGGGCATATTCTCTTGATTCTGGCATTCGCGTCATCTTCATCGAGGAGTTCACTGAGCTTGGTATGGAGGCAACGATTGCCCTGGCACGGCGTGTGGTCGGAGATGGTCCCACGTATGTTTCTTTCGACATCGACAGTCTCGACCCTGCGTTCGCTCCTGGTACAGGAACACCCGAAGTTGGAGGGATGACCACTCTCGAGGCGCGCATGCTGCTGCGGGGTCTTCGCGGTCTTGATCTGATCGGCGGCGACGTGGTCGAGGTTTCACCACCATTTGATCCCTCGGGGAACACTGCACTCGTTGGCGCCACCATGATGTATGAGATCCTCTGCATTCTCGCCGAGGCTGTCGCCGGACGAAAGAAGTCGCATCCAAAAGGAGGGGATAAATCCCTCCCCTACAAATAAATACGCAGGGGCGGGGTTTCTCCCCGTCCGCTTTTTGCGAATTCTGCAAGAGGCTCACGTGGCACCATTCTGATGGGTGCCACGTTCTCACTTGTTGATTCGTGAGGAGAGCCGCGCAAATGCAAGTTGTCCCGTCCGCCCTTGGGAGATATCCCGTACCGAGACATCCTCGATTTTTCGTCCCCGTTTTTGGTGGCAGGCCCAACGATTGAGCGATTCCTGAACCCCTCTTTCCAAAACGCCGGACCGTCGGGCCTGGCGCCTCAACCGCTCCGCATGAGGCCCAGGGTGTACAGAAGAGCTGCCGTCATCGCTGCGGCTGTCCGTACGTGATTCCACAACGTCCACCGGTCCAGGTAGTGCACCCATATATCACGGGCTGCCGGGTCCGTAGCGGACACGGCGGCCAACTGGTCGTTCAAGGGAACGTTGCCGAGTCCTGTAACGAGAAACGTGCCCACGAGGTACAGGATCGCCCCACCCAAGAAGAAAACGGCCGAGGGACGATCCCAGCCTGCCACGGCGAGCCCAATCGCGCCGACTGATAGAACGGCTGTGCCGATAAATACGCCCAGGAAAGAAGGATTGAGCACGACGACGTTGATCGACTGCATCGCAGCGATGCCCTCCGCGGAGGGCAAGCGCGCCAGGGCCTTCATCACGAAGCTCGAGAACGCAAAGAAAATCCCTCCGACCAAAGCGGACCCGAGCAGGGCCGTCGTTCCGACGACCGGCACGAGCTGGTCCATTCCACCACCTCCCTGCGAGATCATGACGACACGTTCCAGACGCCCGATTCGGCGATTCGACACGCATACCTGGCAAAATCTGTTGGTGCCCGGCCAAGCGCTTTTTGAACGCCGTCACAGACGTAGGCGTTTCGACCGTCGAGTACGGTGGAAAACAGGTAGTCCAACAACCACGCAATGTCATCCGGCGCGCCGGAATCAGCAATACCGGCCGCAAAGGCCTCGGGCGGAATCTGGATGTATCGGGTGTCCCGTCCGGTGGCGCGGGCAATCTCTTCTGCAACGTCGGTAAAGGTCAGGAGTCGGGGTCCAGTGACCTCGTATATCTGGCCGGCATGGCCGTCTTCGGTCAATGCGGCGGTTGCAACATCGGCAATGTCGTCTGCGTCGACGAAAGGCTCCCCTACCTCCCCCGCTGGAAGCGTGATCTCGCCGGCCAAAACCATCTCGAGAAACTCCCCCTCGGAAAAGTTCTGGTTGAACCAGCTGGCGCGAACAACGGTCCATTCGATTCCCGCGTCCTGGACGATGCGTTCACATTGTTGGGCTTCCTCTTCTCCACGACCGGACAAAAGGACAAGACGCTGGACGCGATGCTCGGTGGCCTTTTCGACAAAGTCACGGATTGCGTCCGTCGCCCCGGGGATGGCGAGATCGGGGGCATAGCTTATGTACGCAGCAGTAACGCCATCGAGCGCGGCGTCCCATGTGCCCTGATCGTCCCAGTCGAAGGGTGGATTGGCGGACCGAGACGCGATGCGCGTCGGCACTCCGCGACTCGCGAGCCGCTCCACGACGCGCCGGCCGGTTTTGCCAGTCCCGCCGAGCACGAGCGTAAGTCCATCGGAACGTCTGCTGCCGTTCATATCATCTTTCATGCCTAACTCCTTTTTACTTGACACTGTGTCAATTGACATGGTGTCAACCTTAGGGCACAATTTACATCATGTCAAGTGAAAATATTGAAACCAGAATACGAATCCTGGACGCGACGGTTCGGATGCTCGAAGAGCACCGTGGGCGGGGCGTCCGTATGGCGGATATCGCCAAGACTGCCGGAATCTCCCGCCAGGCTGTCTATCTGCACTTCGCCTCGCGAGCGGAGCTCTTAGAGGCGACAACGAGGTACCGGGACGAGCTCCTGGATCTGGATCGCCGACTCGCCCCTTCTCGTGCGGCAACGTCCGGCGTCGAACGTCTGGCGCTCTATATCGACTTCTGGGGTCACTACATTCCAGAAATCTATGGCGTCGGCAAAGCGCTCCTTCTGGCGCAGGACACCGACGAAGCAGCGGCATCTGCCTGGAAGGACCGCATGCTGGCTTTGCGAGACGGCTGTCGTGCAGCCATTGAGGCGCTGCATTCTGATGGCACCCTCGCACCGGAATGGACGCGAGAAAAGGCCACGGATGCTCTGTGGACAATGCTCTTATTGCCGAACTGGGAGCACCTCACCATCGATTGCGGCTGGTCGACACAGCAGTATATCCGTTGGACGAAGACCCTGGCGATGCGCGCCTTTGTGGAAGAATCGGCGTAGGGTTTCTCGCTGGGTATCGCGTTCACATAGGAACGGCGCCACCCTTCGCAATCACTCATTGGTCTCTTCTTGGCTGGTGGCACCTCTGTTGGAGGGAAATGAACCGGGCCTGACACTCTGTTGATTGATCTGAGATCAGGAAATACAACGAGGGGGTCAGGTCGTGAGCTCAAAGCCGATCGTTGTGGAACAGTCGTTTTCCGTACAGCTGGACGCCGTGTGGCAGGCGATTACCAAACCGGATCTGATGCGGCAGTGGTACTTCGAGCAAATCGAAGACTTTCGCCCCGAGGTGGGATTCGAAACACAGTTCGATATCGAGGTCGGCAATCGGATCTTCCGTCACCAGTGGAAGGTCACCGAGGTGGTGCCGGGCACGAGCATCACGTACT
>JASJGQ010000344.1:0-3870 GCA_033791425.1 Acidobacteriota bacterium | reverse complement strand
GACCGGTAGGGTGGGCCTTGGCCCACCTTCAGATGTGATTCGAAAGGAAAATTTACGGGTCGCCACCACTCGCGTTCACGGCGTCCCTCGGGCAGGCCCTGAAGGACCTGCCTGCAATCGTCTCGCGGGGTCATGGGTGCTCCTGAAAACCGTAGGCGGGTCGTTTACGGCCCGCGGTCACAGGCGTTTCAAGGAGATCCGCGGACGGGCCCTGAAGCCCGCCTACGGCGTTCAGATCGTTTTCTTTCGGGTCGTCATCAAGCCCCAAGTCTCAGGCCCCAGGCCCTAATAAAAAAGGAACCGGGATTTTCATCCCGGCTCCGTTGTTGCTGGGTCGAAACCCAACCCGCCCTAGAACATCACTTTGACCATCGCCTGGAAGCGCCGGGGCCTGAAATAGGCTCTCGGGTCCCCGTAGCCTGCGCTGTTGAACTTGTTCTGGATGTTGTAGCCGGTCTGGTTGTTGGTGACGTTGAAGACGTCGCCTCGAAGCTGGATGTTGAACCTGTTGCCGATCGGGAAGTTCTGGGTGTAGTTGAGATCGAGCTGGTAGTGGGCATCTGTTGTGTTGGAGCCCGCCGGTTCGGCGTAGCGACTCGTGTCGCTCGTGCTTGAAGTGTATTCCCGGTAAGCCTCCACGTCCCACTTTGCCCACGGCTGACCCGACTGGTAGACGGCAAAGGCGCCGAAGGAACCGTTCCAGGGGACCTGGTAGAAGCCGATGAGTTTGAGCTGATGGCGCCGGTCGCCGCGGAGGTTGCCCTCGCGGAAGTTCCACAGCTGCCGTCCCGCGCCGTCGGCGATAAACGACGATCCGATAAAGCTGTTGGCATCGTTGCTCGTGGTCGAGTCGTCCTGGTCGAAGTTGCCGTAGTAGTGGCTCCAGACGTAGGAGCCCCGAAAAAAGCCTTTGCTGCCGCGCCACTCGGCCTCTGCGCCGAGCTCGTAGTACTTGGTAAAGGCGCCGTCGAGGGCGGCGATGACATAGGAGGAACCGCCGATCTCGGCCCGGATCTCGTCCAGGTTGGGCACGTAGAGCTCACGCGGAATCCCCTCGGGCGGGTCGTAGTTCAAACGGGCGGTGTTGTTGGTGTCCTCCCAGAAATCCTGCCCACGGCGGTACCGGCCGTTGATGCGGCCCGTCCAGGCGTTGGAGATTTGCTTGTCGTAGCCGATCGCATACTCGTCGATCGACCGTGGTTTGATGCCTTCCTGGAAGACTTTTCCTGAGGAGGACCTGAGGGGGTCGAGCTCGATTAGGTTCCCGTCTGCGTCGAAATAGGCGTTGATCTCACGCGCGGAGTTTCTCGCCCAGGATGCGGCTCGCGGGAGGGAGGAGGCCTCCGGAAAGTACCGTGCGTAACTGCCGGAAAGGGCATCCTTGCCGTTGGGGCTCCAGGTCACGCCCAACCGGGGTTGGATCATGTCGCTGAAGTCGATCTCCTTCATGAGGTATATGTTGTCCGCGTCGAGTTCGAAGCCGGAAACGTTCCCACTGACGGCCCTCAAACCCTGGCCGTAGAGTTTGTCGTTCGAAATGATGACACCCACATTGAAGGTGAATGCGTTGGCCCGGATCACGTCGTTGAGCTCGATGCTCTGGCTCTTGATCTCGGAGTGGATGGGGGCGACCGCCACTCCTTCATCGGTTTGAAGGCTCTGCTGGTGGAAGCGCGCCTGGTAGTAGATCGGGTCGCCTTCGGGGGTTTCATCGCGACCGCCGATGACGGAGATCGTGCCCCAGCCGTTCGAGCTTCGAAGCAGGTCTTCCTCACCAAGAGTATATTTGTATCCGATGTGAAGGTTGTGCGAGACCGTGGTGTCGAGGAAGTAGTCGTACCCGATCTGGAAGCTGGTCTGGAAGAAGTCGTCGTTGTCTAAGGTGCTGCCGCCTCCGACCGCACCACCACCGGTCTGAACGCCGTTGTCGCTATAGCCGTACCTCTGGATGAGGGGGGCGATAAAGGCGTTGTACGCGGCCTCACCGTCGACAGGTTGGGGCACGTTGAGGTAGCCCTGTTGATCGAGGTTGTCGACGTCGAGCATGACGCTGCCATCGTCCGCAATTTGAAAACCGAAGAGGTTGTCGGGAGCCGACCCGTTCAAGTTCTCGAAGTCGGAGACCTTGAACGAGAGGAAACTGTTGTCAGTGACCATCCAGGTTCCCTCGAGAATCGCGATTTTCAGGGTGGAATCGTCACCGTACGCGGTGGAGCCCGCTTCGAATTCCGTGACGCCCCGTCCGGACTGGTCGGTTTCAGACGAACGATAACTCGCGTTCAGCATGACGGAACTTGCCGGGTTGAACGTCAGTTTGCCGAACCACTCATCCCGGACGCTTTCGAACTGGGGCACCGTACCGTAGGCATTGCCCCGATTGTCGAGGGTTTCCGTCGGGCGATAGTACGAGGCGAAGAAGTACAACATCTCGGGGATGATCGGGCCGCCGATGTTGGCCACTGCCCAATCTTGATTGGGATCGCCGGTTGACTCGGTGTCGGCGTCGACGGCAGAGGTCATGCTGTCGGTCTGGATCTGGTAGCTGACCTCACCCTTGAACTGGTTGGTCCCGCTCTTGCTCAGCGTGTTGACCAGGATGCCTCCAGCACGATTGAACCCGATGGCGTTCGCGCCACCCTTGACGGCGGTCATCTCCTCGATGTCGTGGTTCGAGGGTTGGGTCGAGAGGGTCCCGAAGAGCGGCAGGTTTACGCCGACCCCGTCAAATTCGTAGACGTTGTCCTGGCCGCTGGCGCCGACACTGGCGCCTCGAATTCTGTCTTCGGAGTACTGGACACCCGGAATGAGCTTGATCAGGTCGCGATACTGCTGCCCGACCGGCAGGGATTGAATGACATCTTCAGAGGTCGACGATTTGATCTGAGCCGACTCGGTGTCGATGGTCGGGTTTTCGGACGTGACCACGATCTCGCCCTCGAAGGTGGCGTCTTTCATGGTGACGTTGATGATGGAGAGTTGCTGCAGGCGAACCGCGAAGTCCCGTTGTTCGGTCGCAAAACCCGACATGGAGAAGGTCACCTTGTAGTTGCCGGGAGGCAACACGGCGAATCTGTATTCGCCTTTGGCATCCGTCACGGTCGACCGCGCCTTGGGTAGGACATCGCCGGTGGCGCTCACGATCACCCCGGGCAGGGCCGAACCGTCTTCGAGTGTGACGGTTCCGTTGATGGATCCTGTCTGTGTCTGTTGGGCGCCCGCCACCGAACACAGCAGGAGGCTTCCAATAACAATGACGAAAAGTTTTCTCATAGCCTCTCTCCTTTTTCCTTCCAAATTTTAATTGCGCTCCCCGGCAAAAAGGCGCCGTTCACGACTCCGGAGATCGGAGCCGGAACTGGGATCGCTGACATACAATATTCGCGTTTCATTTTAAACGGTCCCGCCCTTTTCGGCTACCGTTTCGGTATCAAGTGCCCTTCGGACGTGACCGCCGCCGGCCTGCAGTCGCTCCCGTGAGCGCTCGGCCCCGACTTTGCACAGCGCCATGACGATGGCAGTTTTGACCTCGCCGTCAGCAGCGTCGTAGAGCCGTTCTGCTTCGTCGCGGGCAACGCCTCCAGCGGTCTCAACAATTCGCAGCGCCCGGTCCCGAAGTTTGGCGGAACCGATCCGCAGATCAACCATGAGATTTCCGTAGACCTTACCGAGGCGCACCATGGCCGCGGTGGTGATGGCATTGAGCACGGCCTTGGTCGCCGAGGCGGCCTTGAGCCGCGTGGACCCCGTGAGCACCTCGGGACCGGTGTCGAGCGCCAGGACGAGATCGGCCACCGCCGAGATCTCGCCGGGGGGAGCGCAGGTGACCAGGATCGTGTGCGCGCCGCCCGACCGCGCCGACGCCAAAGCGCC
>JASJGQ010000343.1:0-8972 GCA_033791425.1 Acidobacteriota bacterium | reverse complement strand
GCGACTATGTGCTGGCCGTCAACGGTGTGCCGATTGACACCGCGATGGATCCCTACGCGGCCTTTGACGGGCTCGCCGACCAAACGATCGCCCTGACCGTCAACTCTACTCCGACCATGGAAGGATCTCGCGACGTACTGGTGGAGACGATCTCCAGCGAGACACAGCTGCGCTACCGCGAGTGGATCGAGATGAACCGACAGTGGGTACTGGAGGCTTCCGAAGGAACGGTCGGTTACGTCCACGTCCCCAACACCGGGGTCTCCGGCCAGACCGAACTCGTCCGCCAACTCAACAGCCAGCACAACCTGCCCGGTCTCATCATCGACGAACGGTTCAACGCCGGCGGTCAGCTCCCCGACCGTTTCATCGAGAAGTTCAACCGGCCGATGGTGACGCGGATCTTTATGCGTCACGGTGCCACCCGCACCCATCCCGCCATCAGCCACTACGGCGCCAAGGCCATGATCATCAACGGCCGCGCCGGGTCCGGTGGCGACGCATTCCCCTTCTTCTTCAAAGAGCTGAAGGTGGGGCCCATCGTCGGTGTCCGAACCTGGGGCGGGCTCATCGGACCCGCCGTGGGCCACCAGCTCATTGATGGCGGCCGCTATACCGCCCCGCCGGGACGCCTCTACGGCCCCGACGGCGTGTGGTTCCCGGAGGGTATCGGCGTCACCCCGGATATCCCCGTCGTGGACGACCCAACCCTGCTCGCGAAGGGCCTCGACCCGCAACTCAAGGCCGCGCTCGACGCCGTGCTCGAGCAGTTGGAGAGCAACCCACCGTTCTTCGCCGACCCACCGGAGTTCGAGGTCAGGTAGAGCCATCCAGATCACGAACGATCACGGGCGCCCGAATGGGCGCCCATTTCGTTCGCGGGAAGTTGGACGTTGGAACTTTGATATTGGATGGGCTGGCGGCGACGAATTTCAGGGCTCAAGGGTCAGGGAGCTTCTGGCAGCCTCGAGTTTGCGAAAGGGCTGACGCCATTTCTTTGATGCTCAGGCATCGTGGATCACGAAATTCAGCCAGATACTTTCTCGAACATACCTTCTGTTACATTAGGTGGAGATCGCGAAACCGACCTCTCGTAAAAAGGAGACAGATGGCAATCAACACTGCGACCGTTCAAGAGTTCATCGAGGCCAACCGCGCCCCAGTCTACATGCTGCTCCACACCTACTTCGGGCTCGAAAAGCCGTTTCTCATGCGGTCGGATCTGCTGGACGGTTTCAAAGCGTTCGTATCGACCGACGACGGGCGCGCGCTCGAGGGCAGCGTGCTCGGACAGGCCATCGAGCTCACTCAGGAAGCAGCGGTTCAGGCACCGTGGATCTACCTCGCCGTACGCCCCGAGGTCGGCCGGTGGGTGCACATCAGAATTCACGCCGAAACGTTGCAGATCGAATGGGTGCCGATCGCCAGGTATCAGGCCTTCAAAGAGGCGCTAATCGATAAAGATCGTTCAACCGACGGGTGGCCCGTGGAATTCGACTTCGGGCCCTTCAGCCACGAGTTCCCGCGGCTCCGCGAGGTCCACTCGATCGGTCGCGGTCTCGAGTTCCTCAACCGTCAGCTCTCGGGGCAGCTTCTCGCCCAGTCCGATCTCGGCCTCAAGCGTCTCATCTCCTTTCTGTCTCTGCACACCCTCGACGGCCGTCAACTCATGTTCAACCCGCAACTCGATGATCCCGAGGCCGTGCGCCGCGGCCTGCGCGAGGCGAGCGATCTGCTCAAGAAGTACAGCCCCGACACCGATTGGTCGGAGGTCGAGCCGGAATTTCGGCGGATCGGGCTGGAGCCCGGCTGGGGGCGAACCGTCGCGCGAATCGGTGAGACCACAAAGCTGCTTCAGGATCTGCTCGAGGCTCCCGGGCCGAGCCTCCTCGAGAAGTTTCTCGCCCGCATTCCGATGATTTTCAGCCTCGCCATCATGTCGCCTCACGGGTACTTCGCGCAGTCCAACGTGATGGGATTGCCTGATACCGGTGGGCAGGTGGTCTACATCCTCGATCAGGTTCGCGCTCTCGAACACGAAATGCGCGTCCGGCTGAAGGAGCAGGGCGTCGACTACGAACCGCAGATTCTCGTCGTCACCAGGCTCATCCCCGAGGCCGGGGACACGACCTGCAACCAGCGGCTCGAGCCGATCTCGGGAACCCAGCACGCCCGCATTCTCAGGGTGCCGTTCAGAACGGCCAGCGGCGAGATCGTGCCGCAGTGGATCTCACGATTCGAGGTCTGGCCCTATCTCGAGCGCTTCGCACTGGAGGCACAGCGCGAGATCGTCGCCGAGCTCGCCACCAAACCCGACATGGTGATCGGGAACTACTCCGACGGCAACCTGGTCGCCAGCATCGTCGGCGAACGGCTCGGCGTCACGAAGTGCACGATCGCGCACGCGCTGGAAAAAACAAAGTACCTCCTGTCGGACCTCTATTGGCGCGACAACGAGGAGCACTACCACTTTTCGTGCCAGTTCACGGCCGATCTGATTGCCATGAACGCCGCCGACTTCATCATCACCAGCACCTACCAGGAGATCGCGGGCACTCACGAGAGCGTGGGCCAGTACGAGAGCTATAGCGCCTTCACCCTCCCCGGTCTCTACCGTGTGGTCAATGGAATCGACGTGTTCGACCCGCGGTTCAACATCGTGTCGCCGGGTGCGGATCCCGATATCTATTTTCCTTACACCGAAGAAGACCGTCGCCTCAGGGGGCTCCACCCCGAGCTCGAGGCCCGCTTGCTCGCGGAGGACTACCCCGGAAGTCGGGGCCAGCTCGAAGATCCCGACAAACCGGTCATCTTCACCATGGCGCGGCTCGACCGCATCAAGAACCTGACCGGCCTCGCGCGGTGGTTCGGCGAAAGCGAACGCCTCCGACGTCAGGCGAACCTGTTCATCGTCGCCGGTTTCGTCGATCCAAACGACTCGCGCGACGCCGAGGAGCAGGCCGAGATCCACCGCATGCACGAGATCATAGACACCTACGAGCTCGACGGCCAGATGCGCTGGGTGAAACACGTCGATCGGGTCATGGGCAGCGAGCTCTACCGCTTTGTGGCCGACCGTCGTGGAGCGTTCGTCCAGCCTGCCCTCTTCGAGGCCTTCGGTCTCACCGTCGTCGAGGCGATGGTCTGCGGTCTGCCCACCTTCGCCACGTGCTTCGGGGGACCGCTGGAGATTATCGAACACGGTGTGAGCGGTTTTCACATCGATCCCAACCACGGTGACCGGTCGGCGGATCTGATGGCCGAGTTCTTCGAGCGGTGTTCAGAGGACCCCGACCACTGGTCCACGATCTCCCAGGGCGGCATCGACAGAGTTCACAGCCGTTACACGTGGAAGCTCTATGCCGAACGCCTCATGACGCTCGGCCGAATCTACGGGTTCTGGAAGTACATGACGAATCTCGAACACGCGGAAAGCCGGCGCTACCTGGAGGTCCTGTACGCCCTCCAATACCGCCCCCGGGCTGCAACTCTGCTCGAGGAGAGTCAATCGTGACGGTCTGCAGAATCCGAACCTAGGAATTCGTGGTAACGGATACCCTCGACGATCCCGCGCGCGTAGGCGGACTCGGCGAAGTGAATCCTCTTGCGCCCGCGCAGATACTTGAGCTCGCTGCTGTAGTTCTTGACCACCACACCGAGCGCGCCTGACCTCAGCATGTCCGCGTCGTTGCCCGAGTCGCCTGCAACCAACACGTGGTCGAGACCCCGGCCCCAGCGTTGAGCGAGGTGCGCGATGGCGCGGCCCTTCGACGCCCGAACCGGCAGAAGATCGAGGAACTCGTGGTGCGAGAAGATCACGTTCGCCGCCAGACCGCGCTCCCGAATGCGCCGCCGGATCTCGCGCGTCCCGGGCCAGGCGTCGCGGTCGACGAAGTAGCTGATCTTAAACTCGCGCTGGTCTCTTACGGGTTGGAGACGGATGCCCGGCACCTCCGCGAGACACACTCGAATGCCGTCGGGGTCCCACCGATGGCCCATGGCCCGCTGCCAGCTCAAGTCGGCCACAAGCTCCGGGCGACTGTAGTGGATCTCGGACCCCACAGCGGTGATGAGAACGTCGGGCACCGGGATGTCCCATTCCTCGAGCACATCTAGGGTCCTCTCGAGGACGCGCCCGGTGGCGACACCGAACGCGATCTGCTCTCGGTGGGTCTCCAGAAATTCAATGAACTCCACGAGCGCCTCGCGATCGCCGACCAGAGTGTTGTCGATATCGCACACCAGCAACCGGCCCGCGAGGGCCAGCCGTGCAGTCGGAACTTCCGCCGCCGGACGGCGCTTGCGGAGCAGGCTTTCGACCCGTTTCAGGTACTGCGAGACGTGCCCCTTCCAGGAAAAATTACGGTCTGCCCCACGAATGCCGGAGCGGGCGCGGCGGCGCCACTCCTCTCGATCCGAAACGATCTCGACGAGGCTGGCAGCTATGGCCTCGGCGTCGAGCGGATCGATCAGCACACCGTTGTTGCAGATGCGGATGATCTCCTGGGGACCGCCATCGTTTGGAGCGGCGATCGGGAGACCGCTCGCCGCTGCTTCGATGAGGGTCAGCCCGAAAGGCTCGGTCAACGCGGGGTTGACGAAAACCCCGCCTCTGGCCGCAGCGAGACGGTAGAGATTCGGCACATCGTCGGACGAGTGCTGCTTCGGATAGGCCACCGAACCGTAGAGATCGTAGCGATCGATGAGTGAGAGCATCTGCTGGAGAACTTTGCGCTGGGCCTTGGGCAGCTTCTCGAGGTCATCCCGGGTCCCGATCAACAGGACCAGATTGGCAAGCTTCCGAAGAGACTCACTTTCGCCGTAAGCGCGAATCAGGGTTTCGAGGTTCTTCCGCTCGTCAGGCCGCTGCAAAGCGAGGACCATCGGTTTCTTCGGCTGCACGAGGAAACGGTCGATTTCCTCCGCGATCTCGAAGCGCTCGCCGCGTCTCGGTGGACGGAAACGTCCGAGATCCACCCCGGGCGGGATCACCACCATGCGATCCCTGGCGCGCGCGCGGTACAGCGCATACTGCTGATCAGCCTCCTGAAGCGTGCTGGTGACGATCAGGTCGGCGCGCTCGAGGACGTGCTCCTCCGCCTCGATGCGCCGGCTCATGTGGTAACGCTCCTCGATCACCTCGGCTGAAAGCCCCTTATCAAGCAGGCACTGCTGTTTGACCCGGCCCAGGGAATGGCCGGTGAAGACCAGCTTCAGGTCGAGCAGCCTGGAAATCCGGGCGGCCGCCTCACCGGCATCCGCGTAGTGGCCGTGGATCACGTCGGGGAGTCGGCCAACGCCGCGAAAGTGGGCCAGGGCCTGGTCAACGAACTGCGAGAGGTACGGCCACATGCTCTCCTTGTAGAGGTAGCGGTGGGGCCCGAACGGCAGTCGCACGATCCGGGCCCGGTCGGCAATCTGTTCGTAGGGTTCTCCGTATTCATGGCCGACATTGGTGGAGAGAATCTGGCGCGTCATCAATTCGACGCGCGACACCTCGGGATGCTCCGCGAGAGCCCGCGCCAGATCGAGCACGTACTGCACCTGCCCGCCGGTGTCGGCATCCCTCCCGAGCTCCAGGTTCTCGCCGCGGATCAGACCGTGGAGGCTGATCAACGCAATGTAGAGACCGCGATCCTCGCTCATATTCATCACCAACCTCGTTCTCGGAATCCCGCGTAGAGGCCTCGATCCGCCGACGTGGCCCCGAGTTGCATGCAGACTGCCGCCGCAAACTCGAGAGCCCGATCGAGCGATATGCGGGTCGGCCAGCCTTTCACCAGACCGAGAAGGAAGACGGAGCTGAAAGCATCACCCGCGCCCACCGTGTCCACGACCTGTACCATGTCCGGTGGGGCCGCTTCCACCGTGCCGTCGCCATCCACGACCACCGCACCATGGCTGCCTCGCGTCACGATCACCGCCGCGAGGTCGTGATTCTCCCGAAAAGTCGTTGCCGCTGAAAGGTCAGACGCACCGGCCAACAGGCCCAACTCGGCCTCGTTCAGCTTCGCCCACCGAGCGCGATCAAGCGCTGCCGTGACCCCTTCGCGGGCCCACCACGGATCGCGGAGGTTGACATCAATGAAGACGGGCGCGTCGAGCCGCTGCACGCATTCGTCGACGACGAATCTGGAACTCTCTCCTCTGGAGATGAGGCTGCCGTGGTAGATGAGCGAGATTTTCTGGTTCCCGATTGACTCCACCGCGAGGACGCGGTCGAGAAAATCGTAAGCTTGGTCGGGAAGGATGTGAAAGGTCGGCTCGCCGTCGTCCAAGTCGATCTGCACGCGTCCGGTGGAATGCGCTTCATCTCGCTGCACGCCGGTGCGATCCATGCCCCACGACGCCATCGCTACCAGCACCTCGTCGCCGGCGTCGTCGGCGCCCACCCGGGTGATCATGAGCGGGCGCAACCCGAAGGCCTGCAGGTGCCAGGCGACGTTGAACGGCGCCCCGCCGAGGACTCGCGTTCCATCGGGCATGACATCGAACAGGACCTCGCCGATCAGCATCGGTCGCCCGGGTGGATCAACTCCGTCCCCGTCAAATCTCGCTTGTTCTCGGTCCGTCATATGCACCTAGGGTACGCCACATCGCGAAATCGTGCCGGAGATCACGAACCGCCGAACCCAAGGTTCGATTTCCCTGCCCGGTAGCGTTCTCCGATGCACGCATTTCCAAAATCTGATCCAGGATGCATGGTTGAGGACTTACCCGACTCTCACCCGATTGTGGGGCGGGAGTTTACCTGTCGCGGCGTAACCAAGGGCGAAGCCGGATCCCCGTCGGGCCGCAGGGGCTGAATTTTTCGACCCGCCTGTGAAGCTCAAACACCGTATGTGGCTGAAGATCGCAGACCACCCGCCGGAATCACCTCTGAAGGTGGGCCAAGGCCCATCCTACGAAAGACTCTGATACCGAGAGGGCCCGTACGATCCCGGATCAACACTTTTGGAGCGATCTCTTCGAGAGGATGCGGCCACCAGGATGGCCCGACTTTCAGAGCGCTCTTCCCGAGAGGAGCCACCCTATGCATTGTTCGCCCGACGCATCGGAGCGAAGTCAATGCGTTCGATCGAACAATGCAAAGAATGGCACCTCCGCCGCACGGGCCTATTTCCGCACGCCCTTCCCGCGAGCGATTGCAATGGCAAATCCGAAATCCGAAATCCGAAATTTTCCATGGGCGGTTGCGATGGCATTCCTAATTCCTAATTCCTAATTCCGAATTCTCCTAGCTCCCCCGCACATAATCCGCGATATCGACGTCATCGACCTGCTCCGGCTGAAGGTGTTCTTCGCCGTACTTCCGAAAGACCCCTGAAGTCAGGAACAGATCGAAGAGGTCGGGGCAGATGTGGCCGTTGTCGCGGAAAGAACTCATGATCTTGACCGCGGTGCTGAGCTTTTTGGGCGGTTTGTAGGGTCGGTCGGAGGCAGTGAGGGCCTCGAAGATGTCGGCGATCGCCATCATTCGTGCGGGAACCGAAAGCTCGTCCGCGGTCAGTCGGCGCGGATACCCGGTACCGGCCAGCGTCTCATGGTGGTTGCCCGCCCATTCGGGGACCCTTCGCAGCTCCTTCGGGAACGGCAGCTGGCCGAGCATGTTGATGGTCTCGACGATGTGCTCGTTGATCTTGAACCGTTCCTCGCCGGTCAGGGTGCCTCGCGACGTCGACAGGTTGTAGATCTCGCCGTGGTTATACAGGTGTTCGGGAACATCCATCTCAAAGCCGTGGGGGTTGTCGCCGAAGGGCGGTCCCTCTCGAAACACCAGGTGTTCCACCTTGTCGGCCAGGAGAGGCTCCTGCACCGGCAGATCGGGATCCGCGGTCCGCCGTTTTCGTTCGAGTTCATCGTGCGAAAGACCGATGCGGTCGTCGAGGTGGCGCAGCCAGGTCTGGGCGCCGATCTCCCGCACCTTCTCGATGCGGGCCTCGTTCATCTCGGTCTCGCCGGAGTTGCACTCGGAAATGAACTCGAACTGGCGACGGATTTCGTTCTGACGTTCCTTTAGACGCTCCCTCGCGCGCAAGTCCTCCGTCTGCTCTGAGGCTCTCGTGCGCAAGTACTCGATTTCGGCATCCCGCCACAGGACCTCGAATCGGGTCCGAATTTCATGCAGCCGGTCGGTGATGGTCGCGAGCCGGGTCGCCTTGTCCACCACGAATTCTGGCGTCGTCAACTTGCCGCAATCGTGGAGCCAACTCGCGAGGTGGAGCTCGTCCCACTCATCGTCGGAAAGCAAGAATGCCGCAAACGGCCCCTCGGTTGTGTCGTGGGCTGCCTCGGCCAGCGCCCTGGCAATTTCGGGCACCCGCTGGCAGTGACCGTGGGTGTAGGGCGATTTGGCGTCGATTGCGCCCGCCACCATGTGGATGATCGCATCGAGGAGGTCTTTCTGCGCCTGCAGCATCCGCCGCAGATCGAGGGCCACCGCAGCATCGGAAGCGACGGCCTCGATGGCCGGCACCACCTCGGGATCGAACGCCGCCACGTCGCCCGCCTGCGATCGTGCATTGACCAACTGGAGCAGGCCGACGATCTCGCCCTTCTGGTCCATCAGAGGGACGTTGAGCATCGATGTCCGTGCTGCATCGTCCCATCCGTAGCGCTCTCGAATCGCCGTGGTGTCCAACCTTCGGTCTTCTGCCAGATCGTCAACGAGCAGGGTTTCTCTACGGCGCGCCGTTTCGCCATCGGCGTCCGGGTGCATGATGCCCCCGGGCTCGACGTCGAACGGCACCGCCGGGAACGGAGGCTTGACGCCACTCGTTCCCCCACAGCGCATTCCCGAAACCAGATCCTCGAGAACTGCGACTTCGAGGGCGGTGTCGTCGTCGTTCATGATCAGAATCGCTCCGCCGTCGGCGTGCGCCACCTTGCGCGCCTCCCTCAGAATCATCTCGAGGAGCTTCCGATAGTCCTTTTCGGTCGACAGTGCCCGGGAAATCTCGAAGAACTGCTGC
>JASJGQ010000342.1:0-6789 GCA_033791425.1 Acidobacteriota bacterium | reverse complement strand
GCCCTCCGGCACCCGCTCCACCAGATCGCCGTGGCTCATCCACACCGGTTGGTGGTTGGGCGTGCCGACAAATACCGGCTCTTCGGCCACTACCTCGAGTTCCGCAAAGCCGTATTCGCGGTGCGCAGACGACTGCACATGACCGCCGAGATCGCGCGCCATGAGGTGGAGCCCGTAGCAGATCCCGAGCACCGGGACGCCGAGTTCGAAGACCTCTTTGTCGACCTGAAGCGCCCCGTCCTCGAATACACTTGCCGGCCCGCCGGACAACACCACCGCGATCGGCGCCAATGCCCTGATCTCGGTGTTTGGCAGGTCACCGCGCTCGATGACGGTCTTGGCCCCGAGCTCGCGCAGCCTGCGTGTGATCAACTGCGTGTACTGCGATCCGAAATCGAGGATGAGAATGACCTGATGCTGCATGAACGCTCCCCGGCGCGACGGCGCCAGCCTTGTTGGCGCGGAGAATAGCAGACGAGAATTAGGAATGAGGAATTAGGAATTCGGAATTTCGGCCCAGTCTCCTACCGAGCTGGAACACTCTTCGCGTTCAGGGTGGTTTGAGCCGCGTGCGGTGGAGGTGCCATTTTGAACATTGTTGGACTCAGAGCATGTCACGTCGGCAAGACACCGAGGGCCAACAATGATCAGGGTGGCTCCTCTCGGGTAGCTCGCTCTGATACGTGCGGCGTGCGGCGGCGTTGCCTGGCATCCGCTCTGAAGAAGGTTCAGGGTTTCGAAACTCCAAAGTTAAGAACGTTTCTCCTGGCACCGATACGCGAGCGGCGAACCGAAATAATCCGAACCCGCCCCTCTCGTATTTTCAAACTCCCGGCCTCAGCGATGTTCCGATACACCTCTGATGATGGTCCATCCGACCTTCCGCTGGCAATTAGGTGCGAGGATTCCCGCAGGGCTTTTTGAAACAGCATCTGCGTCATCTGCGTGATCTGCGGGCAATCCGAGCGGCCGGGCGGTTCCGCCGATCCCTCCAAAGTCATGCGAAAATGGTAACCGGGCGGAGCGACTGGGAGAACAACGTACATGATCAAATGGCTCCGCCGTGTGACCCCCGCCCTCTTCCTGGCCGCTGTGGTGGCCCTGCTAATTACCCCCGCCCTGGCCAAGCTCGACCGCGTCGAGAACGACCGGATCGTCGGCAGCGTCCGCTGGGCGGCTCACGAGGGATTGACGGTCGATGAGCGACTCGGCGTCTACGAGCGCTCGATCCGGCGATCGATCTTTGTCCATCAACCGGTTCTGGTGGCATCCGCGGCAGTTTGTATCGGCTTTTTCTGCCGCAACCGTCGCTGGGCCTGGCTGACCGCCATTCTTGCGATCATCCCGGCGCTGTTGATGGGCGCTGGTTTTCTCCTCGACACGCCCCTGATCGGGTCGGTTCTGATGGCGACCTATGTGGCGCTGGCGATTGTTCTCACTTCTGCGAGCGTCAGTATCCGAAATCGAGTCGTGCCCGTAGTTGCGGCCCCATCGCCGTGAGCCGGCCGGGCTGATTCTGACGTCCGGGACGGCCCCCGGACATTTGACCTGGTTCGGCAGCGGGGCTAGGATTCTCTCCGGATCACGCGTTCGTTCAAAGGAAGCTTCATGGCGCAACAGTTTCTGCCGGTGCTCATGATCTTGCTCGTCGCAGGCACCTTTGCCGGGCTGCTGCTTGGCATTGCCGCTCTGCTCGGCCAGCGAACGCGTTTGCGAACCGCCGCCAGAGTCGAGAGCTATGAGTCCGGCGTGCCCCTCCTCGACCGCGCCCGCAAGCGAATCTCGGTCAAGTTCTACCTGGTGGCCCTGGTTTTTGTCGTGCTCGATGTCTAGGTGGCGTTTCTCTATCCCTGGGCCGTCAACTATCGCGATCTCGTGAGCACCGGGTCATTGGTGCCTTTGTGGGACATGCTGGCCTTTCTCGGCCTCCTCGCACTGGCCTACGCCTACCTGTGGCGCAAGGGCGTGTTCGATTGGGGCCGACGTAAGAAGCCCGCGCCCGACCAGGAGCGAGGTCAATGACCCAGGCAACGACGCCGCCCCTCACCGTCGCTCCGTCAGACGAGGTGGAAGAGGTCGTATTCGACAAAATGATGGAACGTGAGATCGACGCTATCTGCCGCCGTTACCCGGAAACGGACACGGGGGCAGCGCTGTTGCCGGTTTTGTGGCTGTGCCATGAAAAGTGGGGGTGGCTCTCGGCCGGCATCATGCGGGCCGTCGGCGATCGACTCGGACTCGCCCCCGCCTTCGTCGAGGGTGTCGCTACCTTTTACACCATGTACCAGCAGCGCCCTCCGGGACGCTACCTCCTCCAGGTCTGCACCACCTTGTCGTGCCAGCTGTGCGGCACATCAGGCCTCGTCAAACACCTGCAGAAGAAACTCGGCATCGGTTTTGGGGAAACCACAGCAGACGGAAACTTCACGCTGGTGGATGTCCAATGCCTGGGGGCCTGCGGCGAGGCGCCGGTCATCCAGATCAACAACGACTACTACACCGACCTGACCGCCGAGAGCCTGGACGGCATCCTCGACGGGCTGGCCACACGATGAAGGATCCGATCCTCCTGCGCGCCCGCGGCACGAAGAACTCGCGGAAACTGGCGGTCTACGTCAAGAGCGGCGGTTACCGGGCCCTCGACAAGGCCCTTGGGATAGCGCCGGCGGAGGTCATCGCCGAGGTCAAGGCGTCGGGTGTCCGGGGTCGCGGCGGTGCGGGCTTCCCGGCCGGGGTCAAGTGGGGCTTTGTGCCCAAGGACTCGACCAAACCGAAGTACCTGATCTGCAACGCGGACGAGTCCGAGCCCGGGACGTTCAAGGACCGGGAACTCATCCTTGTCGACCCGCACATGGTGCTCGAGGGCATCGCCATCGCCGCCTACGCGATCGGAGCCCACACGGCCTATATCTACATCCGCGGCGAGTTTGTCCGCGAAACCGAGATCCTTGAAACCGCGATCGCCGAGGCGCGGAAGAAAAACTACCTCGGGACCAAGATCCTGGGCCACGACTACGACCTCGAGATTCAGATCCACCGCGGCGCCGGGGCCTACATCTGCGGCGAGGAGACCGCCCTCATCGAGTCACTCGAGGGCAAACGCGGTCTCCCCCGCCTCAAACCGCCCTTCCCCGCCGTGGTCGGCGTCTTCGGGTGTCCCACCGTGGTCAACAACGTCGAGACTCTCGCCTGCATCCCGCACATCATCGACCGCGGCGCTGCCTGGTTTGCAGGCATCGGCACCGAGCGCAGCACCGGCACCAAGCTCTTCTGCGTCTCTGGCCACGTCGAACGTCCCGGCGTCTACGAGGAACCGATGGGCATCACTTTCCGCGAGATCATCGAGGACCGGTGCGGCGGGATGCGCGGTGGCGGCACACTCAAGGCGTTTATCCCGGGCGGCTCGTCGGCACCCGTCCTGCCCGCCGACAAGGTCGACACACCGGCCGATTTCGACGCGGTCGCTGAGGCCGGATCGATGCTCGGTTCCGGCGGGCTCATCGTCATGGACAATACTGTGGACATGGTGTGGGCGCTCGAAAACCTCCTGGTCTTTTACGCCCACGAGTCCTGCGGCCAGTGCACCCCCTGCCGCGAAGGCTCCGATTGGGCGGTTGATATCGTGCGCCGGATCCGCCGCGGATACGGCCGCCCCGAAGACATCGACGCCTTGCGCCGCATAGCCCGGTATGCGTCACAGGGAATGACGATCTGCCCGCTCGGAGATGCCTTCTGCGGGCCCATCGCGAGCTTTCTCGATCATTTCGGACACGAATTCGATGACGCCATTGTCAAAGCCCTGCCGCTGCACAACCGCAACCTTCCGATCCTGCCGGTCAGATCCGATGCCGGCCTCTTTTTGAAAACTGAGGCTCAATCGTGATCACCCTGACGATCGACGGCACCACAGTCTCGGTTGCCGAGGGCACCAACCTCGTCGAGGCGGCGGCCCGAGCCGGCGTCGAGGTCCCGACCTATTGCTACCACCCCGGTCTGACGGTGGTCGGCCAATGCCGCATCTGTTTTGTCGAGGTCGAGGGCATGCCGCGACTCGTGACCGGATGTTCGACCTCCGCCCAGGAAGGCATGGCGGTCCTCACCGGGTCGGAACGGGTCCGCGATGCTCGCTCTGCGGTGATGGAGTTTCTGCTTGAAAACCACCCGCTTGACTGCCCCGTATGCGACCAGGCAGGCGAGTGCGGTCTCCAGGACTACTCGGTGGAACACGGCCTCGACACCACCCACATGGTGGATGAGCGTCGCACCTTTCCGGGTTTCGAACGCCGCATTATCGGGCCCCACGTGGTGCAGAACCAGAACCGGTGTATCCACTGCACACGCTGCATCCGATTTACAACCGAGATTTCCGAGACCGCCGACCTCACGATGAAGTCGCGCGGAAACCATTCCTATATCGACACCTTTGACTCATCACCCTTCGACAACCCGTGGTCGGCCTGCGCGGCCGACGTGTGTCCGGTTGGCGCGTTGACGGTCAAAGAATTCCGCTTCCGAGCCCGCGTCTGGCACCTCGAGGAGACCGACAGCGTCTGTCCCGGGTGCAGCATCGGCTGTAATGTCCACCTCGGCCACCTCGACGGCGTGGTCCACCGTTTCACCCCCAGGGAGAACCTCGAGATCAACGGATGGTGGATGTGCGACTACGGCCGGTTTCTCGCCGATAGCCTCAACGATCGTGAGGTCGAGCGGCCCCTCCTGGGCGGCGACACGGGGCAGCGCGGGGTGTCGTGGCCCGCCGCCCTCGAGCAACTCGCCGACGAGTTGAAAAACGCTCCAAAACCGGTCGTGGTGGCTTCGGCCAATCTCTCGAACGAGGCCCTTTTCGCCGTCAAACGCAACCTCGTGGACGGTGCCCACATGGAGGTCATCGTTCCCATCCACGAGGGACAGACGCGGCGGATGAAGAACGGCCGCGGCGAGTGGATCGAGAGCCTCGACGCCCACCCCAACAGTTCGGGCGTTAGACACCTTGGCCTCGCGACGGTCGATGGCGCGAGCCTCGAGGCCTACTTTCGAGACTCCACCGGGCCCTTCCTGGTTCTCGACGCCAATGCTCACCCCTGGCTCACTTCTGAAGCAGCGGCGGCTGCTGTCGCCGACCGTTTCGTTGCGGTCCTCGCACGAACCCGAACGCCTTTGGTGGACGCCGCCACCCTGGTGCTGCCGTCCGCCTCGTGGGCCGAGACCGAAGGCACCACGACCTCCTCGACCGGCCACGTCCAGTTGCCAAAGAGGGCGATGCCGCCGCGAGCCCAGGCACGCCCAACGTGGGAGGTCATTTACCGCCTCGCTCTCACGCTCGGCCTCGAACAGGAAAGGGTCATGTCGCCGCACATCCTGTTTGCCGAGATGGCGGCCGAGGTGGACGCGTATTCCGGGATCACCTGGGGCCATCTGGTGGCCGAAGGCCAAGCAGCGATCCGCCGGGAGGTGACCGGTGTGGGCTGACGTCGCGGTCATCGCCATCAAGCTCGCGTTTGGACTCGCGGTGCTCCTGACCACAGTGCCGATCATGGTGTGGGTGGAACGGCGGGGCTCGGCCCTCATCCAGGACCGTCTCGGCCCCAACCGCGTCGGTCCGTTCGGTCTGCTGCAACCGGTGGTCGATGTGGTCAAGCTGATCGCCAAAGAAAACATCATGCCATCGCGAGCGCTCAAGGGCCTGTTCCTTCTCGCACCGGTTTTTGCGGTCGCGATCGCCCTCAGCACTTTTGTGGCGGTGCCGATCGGCGCCGACAGCGGGCTCGAACTCTTCGGGCACACGGTCAATGGTCTGATCGTTGCACCGGACCTCAATATTGGAGTTCTCTACATCTTCGCCATCGCCTCACTCGGGGTTTATCCGCTGATCCTCGCCGGCTGGGCTTCTGGCAACAAATATGCGCTCTACGG
The DNA here is from genome assembly GCA_033791425.1 of Acidobacteriota bacterium. Classification (GTDB taxonomy): domain Bacteria; phylum Acidobacteriota; class Thermoanaerobaculia; order Thermoanaerobaculales; family Sulfomarinibacteraceae; genus Sulfomarinibacter. The sequence continues at coordinate 876 of JASJGQ010000342.1, read as the reverse complement.
CGGCATCCGGGCTTCGGCCCAGGCCATTTCGTACGAGCTCGCCATGACCCTGGCGGTGGTCGGGGTGCTCATGGCGGCCGGTTCGCTTCACCTCCAGGAGATGGTGACGGCGCAGGGGGGCACTTGGCTCGCATTCCTTCCCCACTGGAACGTCGTGACTCAACCCATCGGTGCGTTGGTCTTCGTGGTCGCCGCGTTCGCCGAGACCAACCGCGTCCCGTTCGACCTCGCGGAAGCGGAGGCCGAATTGGTGGCCGGCTACCACACCGAGTACTCCTCCCTGTCCTTTGCCGCCTTTTATATGAGTGAGTACATTCACATGACGGTGGCCGCCGCCCTGATCACTCTTCTCTATTTCGGCGGCTGGAACCTCCCGTGGATCGACGTGCCTTTGACCGGGTGGCCGGGAGCGCTGCTCTCGATGTCGGTCTTCGCCATCAAGGTGGCTTTCTTTCTGTGGTTTTTCGTCTGGGTTCGGTGGACCGTTCCGCGGTTTCGATTCGACCAACTGATGGCCCTGGGCTGGAAGGTCATGATGCCCCTGGCTGTCATCAATTTCCTGTGGGTGGGGTTCGCCCTCGCCCTCGGGTACCTGTAGGGTGCGGCGATGGTGACCTGGGTCTTCCTCGCGGCCGCGGCCCTCGCGATCCTGTTCGCCGTGGTCGCGGTGGTCGCCCGCAACCCGATAACCAACGTTCTCGCGCTCGTGGTGATGTTCTTCGCCATGGCCGCCGTCTTCGCCGTCATCGGTATGGACTTCCTGGCCGCCATCCAGGTCATTGTCTACTCGGGCGCGATCCTGGTTCTTTTCCTCTTCGTGATCAGGCTGCTCAACGTTCGCAGGATCGATCGCCTGGGCAGCGGTCGACCGTTTCA
>JASJGQ010000341.1:0-2859 GCA_033791425.1 Acidobacteriota bacterium | reverse complement strand
GGGGCCTGGAATCACCGTCATCGACGGCAACGCCATCGACCGGGTGTTCCGCATCGCCGCATTCGGTACCGGCAACGTGGTCCTTCAAGGTCTGACGATCCAGGGTGGCACGAGTCCCGTCGGGTCCGGAGGCGGCATTTTCAATTGGGATGCGTCCCTTTGGATCAACAACTGCGAGATCACCGGGAACCACGTCTTGGATCCCGCCCGGCAGGGTGGTGGGGTCTTCAACGAGGAGGGATTCCTCTACATGCGGGACAGTGTGATTTCGAACAACACTTCCGGCGGTGAGGCGGGAGGGATTTACATGGGCCTGGGTTCTTCGAACACCATCGTTCGAAGCACCATCAACCACAATCACGCAGCAAGCGTCGGCGGCGTGATGACCGAGGGGACATCGGATTTCTTCAACGTCACGATCTACTACAACACGGCCGATGACAACATCGAGGGGCTCCGGAACACGGGGACGGCCACCTTGCGTCATTGCACGCTGGTTCAGGGCTCGTCTGCGACCGACATCGCGATTTCGTGCAACAACCTCTTGCAAGACGTCATTCTTCAGAACACCATCATATGGGGTGTGTGTGACGCCTACTCTGGCAACATCGATGCACAAGAGGGCAACATCGAGTACGGTGACACCTGTTTCATGGACTACGGGGACTACGCCAATGCGGGAGCCGCAGGCGTTGGAGTCTACGGTTTCGGATACAACGGCGGGGCGGTCCCGACCATGAAGCTGTACGACACCAGCTGGGCCACCGACAACCAGTGGACGGACACCTACCTTCTCGATCACGACGCTCGGTTCGTCGGGCGGCCGGTGGGAACCTACGGTGACTCCGGCGCCTACGAATTGGTTCCCGGCGAGATCTTCAGCCACGGTTTTGAAAACGGGTACACCACGGGTTGGTCAAGCACGGTTCAATGACCACGTCACGTTCGAGTCTCACGACAGACGGAGTTTGAGCCCTCTTAGCTAGAGGTAGGACCCCGGTGGGGGCGCGGGTCATCTGCGCCTTCGCCGGGCTTTTTCGTTGGTGCCTTTGATACGATTGTCACAGACGGCATCACATGCTCAGCCGACCCCTCCGGGGCTCTTCATCAACTCACGGTCCGCTGGTTCGATCCACCGGCGCGGTGCTGGTCGTCGCGCTTCTGGTCGGAGCAACCTGCGGGACCTCTGAGACGCCGCCCGGCGCGGGCGAGGTTCGCGAGTTCATTGATCTCGGCCGCTGGCCGCAGGCGGAGGTTGCGGCACGCGAGTTGCTCCAGAAGGCGGAGGAGGAGAACGGAACCACCTCCCGCGCCGCCGCCGATGCCCGGGACCTGTTGGTCACGGCTCTCATCGCCAACGGGAGGGCCTTCGAGCCGGGGACGAGGGAACTCGCAGAGCGGGCGGTGGAGTTGCGGCTGGAGCTCGACGGCCCAGACGCGCTGGCCGTCACCGAGAGCCTCCTCAATCAGGGTAACGTCCTCAAGGAGAACCGGCGGCTCGAAGAGGCCGAGGAGGTCCTTGAAAGTGCCTTGGCGATCCGCGAGCGGGAGATCGGCCCGGATCACCTCGAGACCGCACGGATCCTCAACGAGCTCGGGTCGGTCGCCTACCGGGGGCGGGACCCCGACCTCGCGGAGGCGCGATACGGACGGGCCCTGGCGATGCTCGAGGCCAGGGTCGGCAGGGACCACCCGGAGTGTGCGGTGAGCCTCACCGGATTGTCCGCTTCGATGGTGCTTCGCCGACAGCTCCCTGAGGCCGAGCGCTACCGGCTCCGGTCTCTCGACGTTCGTCGGAGTGCGCTGGGCCCCGGCCACCCGATGACGGCCGAGAGCATGCGGGCCCTTGCGGTGCTGTGGCATCGAATGGGGAAGGACCAGCAGGCGGAAGCACTTCTGAGGCAGGCCGTCGACACTCTCGAAAAGAGTCTGGGCCCAGAACACCCGCAGACCGGGAGTGCCCTCAACTCCCTGGCCATCCTTGTTCGGGATAGAGGACGGTACGCCGAGGCCCGAGGCCTTTTTGAACGCGCGTTGGAGGTTTTCGAAACATCCGATGATCCCCTGAACCCCGGGATCGCGGGCGTCCTCAACAACCTCGCCGCCGTTTACCGTGAGCTTGGCGATTTCACCCGGGCGGAGGCGTGCCTGCGGCGATCTCTGGCGATTCGCGAAGCCCGTTACAGTCCGGATCATCCGGCCGTGGCTCAGAGCCTGGGCAACCTCGCCAACGTGATCATCGAGGCGGGGCGCCCCGCCGAGGCAGTTCCCCTGCAGAACCGCGCGCTCGCCATCAAAGAACGAGTGTATGGGCGTTCGAGCGTCGAGTACGCCGCCACTTTGTCGAGCCTCGGTAGGGCCTTGAGGGCAACCGGCGATCTCGATCGCGCCGAACGCTCCCTCGAGGAGGCGGTCGCAACCTTCGAGGCACAGCTAGGTCCGGACAATACGATCGTGGCGGATCAGCTCAACAACCTCGCTCTCGTCAGACATGATGAGGTCGATCTCGATGCGGCGCGGGCGGGCTTCCTGCGGGCTATCGAGATTCGGCGAACCGCTGAAGGCCAGGATCACCCACTGGTCGGTCGGTATCAGTACAACCTCGCCCGGGTCGAGGCTGACGGTGGCCGGTTCGACAGAGCTGTCGATTCCGCCCTCCAGGCCGAGGCGCTGGGCCGATCCACCCTCCAGCTCACGGCTCGCGGTCTCGCCGAGGACGAGGCCATCGGTTTCGACCAGCACACCCGCAACCGGCTCGATCTCCTGCTCGCCTTCTCGTTGAGGTGGCCGCAGCACACGGCCCGGGTATGGGATGCCCTGATCCGATCGCGTGGGTTGGTTCTCAACGAGCTGGTCGCG
>JASJGQ010000340.1:0-5241 GCA_033791425.1 Acidobacteriota bacterium | reverse complement strand
CGAGCTCGTTGAAGGTGTCGGCGGACTCCCCTGCCGAGGCCGTCAGACTGAGATCAGGATAGAGGTTGGCGATGGCCGCTCCGACACCGTAGGTGGCACCCGACAGCTGCATCTCGGCTCGCCGCAGATCGGGCCGCCGGTCGAGGAGCGCCGCCGGAAGACCGAGCGGGACGGGGTCGAGCGCCGGGAGTTGCGGCATGGTTCTCGGGAGCATTTCGGCGCTGCCGGGGCGGCGCCCCACCAACACATCGAGCGCCAGCCGCGCCAATTCGAGTTGGCCAGCGAAAACAGCCTCGGACGCCCGCGCCGAGGCCAGGTTCTCGCGCGCCAGGTGAAGCTCGACGGCGCCGGCAATCCCCGCTCGATAACGACGGTCGACCGTTCGCGTGGTCGACTCCCAGCTCGTAGTGATCTGCCGGTTGATGTCCAGCGCCCAGGCGGTGGTCGCGATCTTGACCCGCGAACGCACGACCGCGGCGACGACCGAGTGGACCACGGCCTCGCGGGCCGCCTCTTCGGCCAACAGATTTGCCCACGTCGACTGCTGCGTTCGCTTGAGCCGGCCGAACAGATCGGCCTGCCACGAGACGTTGAAATTGTAGGAGTAGGTCGTTGAGTCGATGGTCTGGCGGCCGATATTGGGGAGCACGAACGAGTTTCGCTGCTTCGATGCGGTCGCCCCGTAGCCCACCTGGGGCAACCTGGCACCGCCGGCACGCTCGAGGTTGGCTTCGGCCTCCAACACCCGGGCCGCCGCGGCCCGCAGATCGGTGTTGTGCGCCAGGGCAAGCTCGACGAGCTCGGTGGTGGTCTCGTCGCCGAACTCCCGCCACCACGGCGTGATTTCCGGCAACGGCGCGGAATCGCCTTCGGGCGCGTAGACGTAGCTGTCGCCGACGTCGGCCGCGGTGGTCGGTCGTTCGGGTTCCGGTCCCAGAGTGCAGCCGGCAATGGATGCCAGCCCGACAAACGCCACCGCTCTCATCGCACATGCATGACTCATCATTGAGTGACCTCCGGCAGGCTGTCCTGTAGTGGGTCGGCGGCACAGGCGTGGATGCCTCCGACCGAGAAGCGCACAAAATGTCTGAGCTGCTCGGTTTGGCTCAGCGGCAGCACGTCCGTTCGCCCGAGGTCGGCGAGCAGGTGGTGCGCCCTGAGAGAGTGCAGCAGTTGACCGACCATGGACATCACGCACATTCGGGCCGACACCGGGTCGAGCTGTGGGCCGACCTTTGCCAGGGCGGCGGTCGAACGCTCCATCATCGGCTCGAGAAACTCTTCGAGGAGAACGCCGGGCGGCAACCGGGGAGCGATCATTTCCCGGGTCACGATGTTCAGGAACATACGGCCACGATCGTCGTCCACCAGAGGTTCGAGCATGATCGTCGCAAAGGTCTGGACAAATTCATCGAGGGTTGGAGACGGTTTTCTGGCCATCAGATCGCCCATCATCTCCAACCGGCGATCGCGAAGAAGGGTCAGCATCGATCGAAAGGTCTCGAGGTAGAGCTTGTCCTTGCCGCCGAAATGGTAATTCACCGAGGCCACGTTGCAGCCGGCTTCGGACGTAATGTCGCGCACCGATGTCGCATCATAACCCTTGTCAGAAAAGAGCTTCTGCGCCGCAGCGAGGATCCGGTCGTGGGTGTCCTCGGTTTCCAGAGGATGCACTGAAATGTCGGTCTCAGTTTGCATAGGTACTCCAAACATTTGTTTCAAACGAACATTCTAAACAAATGTTTCAAACTGTCAATAGAAATCCCGCTCCTGGAGAACGTTGAGAAAAACCTGAGGCTTCCCACGGGACGGAGCGGGATTTGGGCTTGGGGCTTGTGACCTGGGGCTTGGAGCGGCCAAACCTCCCTTCGTGGATTCGGGCAATGCTGTTGTGAGCATTGGGATGCCCACTCAGGAGGGACGTCATCGGAGCGTTGTGGTGCGGGCGTCTAGCCCGCATGTTCAGCCGGAACGGGCGCAACACAAAAACTCGGAACGTTCAAAAAAAAGAAAATTTTCCACGCACCGCTGCCGCGTCAGGCCGCGTTCACCGGACGTGCCGTCTGCGATGTTTTTGCGATTGCCTACCCATGACCTGCGCGGGTGCTTCGGGTGCAAAAACTTCGGAGGGGGCACTCACGGGCAATGCAGCCGTGAGAATCGGGATGTTCACTCTCAGGAAACGCGTCTGAAGGTGGGCCAAGGCCCACCCAACGGTCCACCGGGAATGTGGGCCCGAGGTAGGGTGGGTTTTGGCCCACCTTCAGATTCGTTGACCGGGGGGGATGGATGCAAACTCAAAATTCTCGCCGCACAACCACGCAACGTCCGGTCCCCTGACTGTCATCCCGACCGAGGGAGCGGAGCGAGCGAGCGGAGGGATCTCCGCACCGCCCTTAAAGCAGCCTCGACGCCCACTCCAGCTAGAGATCCCTCCGCTCCGACCAAGCAGGCCTCCGGTCGGGATGACAGGTCATGATCGACCCACTTGCCCCTCTGCTCCTCTGCTCCTCTGCCTTTCCGCATGCCTGTATCATGCCCCCCATGAACAACGACCTCTCCTCCCGCCGCTGGTTGATCCTCGCGTCGACGATCGTGAGCTTCTTCTCGGTAGGTGTGACCTTTTTTGCCGTTCCGCCGCTGGTCCCCGGACTGATTTCGCGGTTTGGCCTCAGCCATCTCGCCATCGGCGTGTTGATGGGGGCGATTTCGGTGCCGGCGATTTTGTTCTCGATCCCCCTCGGGGCCGCCATCGACCGTTGGCCGGCCCGGGCCACCGGCAACGTGGCGCTCGGTCTGATGGCGATCGGTGCGGTGCTCTTCGCCCTCGCTCCGAGCTACGCAGTCCTGGTCTCGGGCAGGCTTCTATTCGGTGTCGGCGGTCTCGCCATCAACCTGTTGCTCGCCCGCCTCGTCTCCACAGCCTTTGCCGGCCGCGAACTCGCTCTCGCCATGGGTATTTTCAACGCGGTCTACCCGGCGAGCATGATCGTCATGTTCACCCTCCACCCAAAGCTCCTGGCCGCCTTTGGCTGGCGCGGTGAACTCATGGCCCTGGCGGTCATGGTGGTCCTCGCGATCCCACTCCACAACCTCGCCGTGCCGCGGGGGCTTCGTGGAGAATCCGCCAGCGACGAACAGCGCCGCGAGCCCTGGCTGTCCACACCGCTGGTAGCTCTGGCTCTTTCATGGCTGCTCTTCTTCGCCGCCTACGCCTCGATCTTCACCTTTGCTCCCGAGTGGGCCGGTGGCGGCGCGGGGGCCCTCCTGACGGTGAGCCTGATTCCGTGGGTCGCCATCTTTCTCGGTCCGATCACAGGGTTCCTGATCGACCGCACAGGCTCCGCTGGACGGTGGCTGCTGGCGGGGCAACTGCTTTTGACCGGAGTCCTGGCGGGGATGGCCTTCCAATTCCTGCCGCCGGCGCCCGCCATGCTCCTCGTCGGTGCGACCTTTGCCCTGGTCGCCACCTCCACCTACTCTCTGCCGGCAACCCTTGTGTCCGCTAGCAGGGTGGGGTTTGCATTCGGCTTCATCACCGCCTTTTCAAACCTCGGCAACCTCGCCGGCCCTGCCATCGCCGGGGGCATCCACGACCGCACCGGGAGCTGGACATCGGTCTGGATGCTGCTGGCCGGCCTTGCGGTCCTCGGCGCCATCGCCGCCCTGGTGGTCGAGATCAAAGGAAATCGAGCGTCGGCACCTTTGGAATGAGGCCTTCGGCAAAGGCGCGGTCGAGGAAGGTCTTCATCGCAGTCCTCCCCCGTTCGCCGTAGTCCACCGTCAAATCGTTGACATACATCCCTACAAAACGGTCGGCCTTGTCGCGGTCGAGACCGCGGCCGTAGTCGAGGGCGTAGTCGAGCGCCTTGTCGCGGTTGGCGAGCGAGTACTCGATCGAGGCTTTGAGCAGGGCAGCCGCACGTTCACACGTCTCGGCGCCGAGATCGCGGCGAATCACGTTGCCGCCGAGCGGGAGCGGCAACCCACCGGTCTCCTCCGCCCACCACACCCCAAGATCGACAATCTTCTCGAAACCCTCGTCCTGCCAGGTGAGCTGTCCCTCGTGGATCACGACCCCGGCATCGACCTCACCCGACTGCACGGCCGGCATGATCTCGTCGAAACCATAGATCACCGTCTGCAGCGAAGGGTTCCACATCTTGAGCGCCAGCGCAGCTGATGTCAGACGGCCCGGGATGGCCACTTTCATCGTCGAAAGCTGTTCCGCGGTGACCGGTTCACGAGCCACCAGCACCGGGCCATAGCCATCCCCCATCGAGGCGCCGGACCCAAGCAGGGCATAGCGGTCGTCGAGGTGTGCGTAGGCGTGGATCGACACGGCGGTGACCTCGTAGGTGCCGTCGAAGGCGGCCTTGTTGAGGGTCTCGATATCGGAGAGCATGTGCTCGAACCGCAGATCGCCGGTCTCGATCAGATTGTTGGCCAGGGCGTAGAACATGAAGGCGTCGTCGGAGTCCGGCGAGTGCGCCACGCGAATCAGGGTCATGAATCCTCCATCCCCGTCACGGGGAGAGGGCATTCTAACCCGGCCACCCGGAGAAACCGCAGATAGCGCAGATGACATGACGATAGGCTGGCCTCGGCAGACCAATCGGAATGTCATCCTGAGCGAGGGAGCAAAGCGAGCGAGTCGAAGAATCTCAAGGCCAGTGGACTGCAGTCGGCAGCCAACAGAGCCATCGCAATTCCGCCAAGGCACCAAGGCCGACCCATCGCAGAGGGAGATGATCCACAGATCACCTAGATTGACCCAGATTGCGGACCGGACGAAACGCAAAGGCGCAGAGCCGCAAAGACGCAGAGGGGCGGTCCCTGCTCTAGCGAGATAGCCTGGAGTGAACCGGCGGATTGCCGGCGATCTTACGATCTCCGGCCTCCAGTGAGAAACCCGTCCGCCCTGAACGCCAGCGTTCATTCCGGGCGGTCTTCTCCCTGGCCGATGCGCTTCCAGCGCATCGGTACCGCCTCGGACTCTTCTGCTTGGACGTGGGAGTTTCGGACCCATCGCAACCTCTGAAAGCGTGAGAGGTGAGGCCTGCGCTCTCCGGGGGGCTACGTCTCGCGCCGGGACGGTTAGCGACCCGTCGCAGGGGAGACACGCTCCTAATCACGTACGTATCCCCCCACCCTGTCATTTCGACCGAGCGTATGTCACGGCGTAGTCCGTAGGACGAAGCCAGAAGCGAGTGGAGAAATCTCCTGCAGGTAAAACCCCCA
>JASJGQ010000339.1:0-11476 GCA_033791425.1 Acidobacteriota bacterium | reverse complement strand
GCCGCGACTCGAGCAAGCCGAGGGCGTCGTCGAAAAAGAAGAGCCTGCCGACAGTCGAACCGTCGTCGCCGCGCTCGATGCTCTGCACCGCATACCGGCTTTCCCGAGGCGCCTCCAGAGTCTGTGCTGCCACACGTCGGTCGCCAACCGATCGCACGAGAAAAAAATCACCGTCTTTGGACCCGACAAAGATCGACGACATGTGCGGGTTGAGCCGCAGGGCCTCGGTCAATGCTCCCAGCGACTGCAACCTCTCGTCGAGACCATCGCTTGCCAGCGGCACCGATTTGGAGGCGATGTCCACCAGGCTCTGGGCCGGCAGGTAGAGCTCGCCGATACTCAACTGCACGTTGTGGCTCATGCGATCGACGAGGTCGTTGGCGCCGAGGATCTCGATGCGACGGCTCTCGCGATAGAAAAAGCCGATCAGTGCCAGACCAAAGACCACGAAGATCGTGACAAAGACCGCGGCTAGAGTGAGGTAGAGGGGGAAGCGGCGGCCGCCCCCGGTGGGTACGTCGGACATCTGTATCGTGTTTGACATAGTGCCTCAAATTTACAGGGCGCATGCCCCGCCAGAGATTTCGAATTTCGGATTTCGAATTTCGGATTTGCCATCGCAACCGGCAAGCAGCTGTCTGCGATGACACAAGAAGATCCACTCTGCGTCTCTGCGTTTTCTTCCGGAATCCGGCGTCTTGGATCAGCAGGTTTTCGGAAGACCGTCTAATGCCCCCAGGGCCGCATCCCGAAACGCCCGACCAACCCCGCCCGGGCCGAGCTTGACGCCGCCAAAGATTCTCGAAACGACCAGGAGCCCCTCGAGATCGTGGTGGCGCAGCAGTTCGAGCATCTTCATCCCCGGTTTACCAACCTCGCCGTCGTCCCTCGCCTGCTCCACCACCTGGCCGTTCTCGTCCCGCACCCGGCACGCCCAACAGTGGTGTCTGGCCTTGTGGTACTTCTTTTTGCGTTTGGTAATCGCCTTCTTTACCTCGGCAAGCGTCGCAGCAGGCACCGCGGCCGCGTAGAAGCGGGAACGTTTTTCGGTGTGGTCGTACTCGGAGATTCTGGAGATTCTGGGCACACGAGGATCATACCCGTCTATCCCATGAGAAACCGCAGATCACGCAGATAAACGCAAATGACTTCTCCGATAACTCCTGGTCATCTCGTCATTGCTGGAATTGCTCGATCGGCCGAAGATCCGAAATCCGAAATCCGATCCCCATTTTCCGCGATCGCTCATCACCAGCCCACCACATCCATCACCTGAACCAAGAACCCCTTGAGTTTGCTTGCGTACACTGTGGTAGCGCCGTCCGAGGACGACGCTCATTTCAACGATCGAGGGGGAGATTCATGCGACGTCGAAACCTGGTGTTTGGTGCGATCATTCTGTCTCTGGCCGCGACGACGGCAACGACGGTTGCGGCAGCCGAGGACGCCCAGTGGCTGCGCTACCCGGCCATCTCACCCGATGGCGGGACCGTGGCGTTCAGTTACCGGGGCGATCTCTGGAGCGTGCCCGCCTCAGGTGGCCGATCCACCCAACTCACAGTCCACGCGGGCCACGATTTCATGCCCGTGTGGTCTCCCGATGGATCCCAGATCGCGTTTGCGTCGGACCGGTACGGAAACTACGACATCTTCGTCATGCCCGCCGCCGGCGGCGCGGCGACGCGGCTGACCTTTCATTCGGCATCCGACATCACAGCGAGCTTCACCCCCGACGGCGGCCACGTGCTGTTTTCTTCGGGGAGGCTCGACGCCCAATCCATGGTGGGCTATCCGCGGCGGGGCTCCCAGCCTGAGCTCTACTCGGTGGCCGTGACCGGTGGCATGCCGAAGCAGGTGCTCACAACTCCAGCCCTTCACGCGGTGTGGGACTCCGCCGGCGAGCGGATGGTCTACTCCGATCGAAAGGGCCTCGAAACCCCCTGGCGCAAACATGACGATTCCTCCTTCGCCCGCGATGTCTGGATCTATGACGCGGGCACGGGTGAGCACACGCAGCTCACCGGGTTCGGCGCCGACGACCGCCAGCCGGTGTGGGCGCCCGGCGAAGAGACTATCTACTACCTTTCGGAGCGCGACGGCAACTTCAACGTCTGGAGCCTCGCCCTCGATGATCCTTCCCAGCCGACGCAGGTCACCGACCATGACACCCACCCGGTTCGCTTTCTCAGCATCTCGGACACAGGTGACCTCTGCTACGGCTATGACGGCGCCATTTTCGTGCGGCCGGCCGGGGCTGACACCAGCCGCCGGCTCGATATCACCGTCGCCGCCGACAGCCGTTTCAACGACGTCGTCCTCACCGATGTGGCGCGGGGCATCACCGACTTCAGCCTCTCGCCCGACGGCAGCGAGATCGCCTTCATCGCCCGCGGCGAGGTCTTTGTCACTTCGACCAAGCACGGCGACACCCGCCGCATCACCAACACTCCGGAGCAGGAGCGTTCGGTCAGCTTCCACCCCAAGGGCCGCGGCCTCCTCTACGCGTCGGAACGTGACGGCAGCTGGAACATCTACCGCACCGATCTCACCGATGACGACGAGCCCAACTTTTTCAACGCCACCGCGTTCGTCGAGAAACCGGTGGTCGTGACCGAGTTGGAAACATTCCAGCCCCACTACTCGCCTGATGGCAAGGAGGTGGCCTACCTCGAAGAGCGGACGACGCTCAAGGTTCTCAACCTCGCGTCGGGCACCAGCCGCGTCATCGTTCCGGGCGAGGCCAGCTATTCCTACGCAGACGGCGACCAGTGGTACGAGTGGTCCCCCGATGGCAAATGGTTTCTGGTCGAATATTTGAGTCCCAGCAGGTGGTCCTCCGAGGTCGGGCTGATCGCCTCGTCCGGCGATGGTGAGCTGATCAATATCACCAGGAGTGGCTACGAAGACGTCGTGCCGCGGTGGGCCTTCAAGGGCGAAGCGGTGTTCTGGCTCAGCGACCGCCACGGCGAGCGCCAGCAGTCCGGCTGGCCGTCGAAATTCGATGTCTACGCCACCTTTCTGACCCAGGAGGCGTGGGACCGCTTCAACCTCTCCGAGGCCGAACTGGAGCAACTCAAGGAAAAGGAAAAGGACGAGAAGAAAGAAGCCGACGAGAAAGAAGACGATGGAGACGACGAGAAAAAGGGCAAGAAGGGCAAGGCGGATGACGCCAAAGACGAGCCCGAGAAAAAGGACGAGGAAATCAAGCTCCCCGACCCGGTTGAGTTCGACCTCGAGGGCATCGAGGACCGCACCATCCGCATGACCCTGCACTCGGCCCGCCTCGCCGACGCGCAGATCACCCCCGATGGAGAGAAGGTCCTTTATCTGGCGAAGTTCGAAAAGGGCTACGACCTGTGGGTGTACGAGCCCCGCAAACAGGAGGTCAAACTGCTCGCCAAACTCGGGGCCGACAGAATCGGCGACATGCTGCTGGACGAGGATGGAAAGAAGGCCTTTATCCTCGTCGACCGGCAGCTCAAATCGGTGGAGATCGAAGGCGGCAAGGTCAAGGGTGTGTCGGTCGAGGCCCAGATGGAACTCAACTCGGCGGCCGAACGCGAGTACCTCTACGAACACGCCTGGCGTCAGACCCGTGAGAAATTCTACCTCGTTGACATGGGTGGGGTCGATTGGGACCTCTACCGGGAGGCATACGCCAAGTTCCTCCCATCGATCGACAACAACCGCGACTTTTGCGAGCTGATTTCCGAACTCCAGGGCGAGCTCAACGCCTCACACCTCGGTTGCTACTACCGTCCGCGGGACCCGTCCGCCGATGCCACGGCGACCCTCGCCTTCTTCCCCGATCCCGTCTATGACGGCCCGGGCATCAAGATCGCGGAGATCATCGATGGCGGGCCGCTCGAGAACGCCGACACAAAGATCAAGGTCGGCACCGTGATTGAAGCCGTCAACGGAACTGAGATCGCCGCCGGCGAGAACTGGTACCCCCTCTTCAACCACAAGGCCGGCGACCTCATTCGTCTTTCGCTTTCAGACCCCGAAACCGGAAAGAAATGGCAGGAGACCGTCAAACCGATCTCGCAGGGTGCCGAAAACGAGCTCCTCTACCAGCGTTGGGTGCGATCGCGCCGCGCCGAGGTCGATCGGCTGTCGGGTGGCCGCCTGGGCTATGCCCACATCCGTTCCATGAGCGATTCGCGCTACCGCGAGATCTTTGAGGACATCTTCGGCAAGGCGGTCGAGAAGGAGGGCATCGTCCTCGACACCCGCTTCAACAACGGCGGCAATCTGGTGGAGGCCTTGACGATCCTGCTCACCGGCGAGACCTACGCACGGCCAACGCCGAGGGGTCAGAACATCGGTACGGAGCCGAGTCACCGCTGGACCAAACCTTCGATCGTGGTGATGAACGAGGGCAATTACTCGGACGCCCACTGCTTCCCAGCGGCCTACGCCACCCTCGGCATCGGCACGATGGTGGGGAAGCAGGTGCCGGGCACCTGCACCTCGGTGTGGTGGGAGAACCTGCAGGATCGCAGCATGACCTTTGGCATCCCGATGGTCGGCTACATCGACAACGAGGGTGATCTCATGGAGAACAAACACCTCGATCCCGACATCGTGATCGACAACGACCCGGCGCTCGAGGCCATCGGTCAGGATGAGCAACTCGAGACGGCCGTCGAGGTCCTTCTGACCGAAATCGACCAATAGGGGCAACGCTCAACCCATTGAGAGCGCGCGGTCCGCGTCCGGGGGCCGCGCGCTTTTTTGTTCCTTGATCACCAAGGACCAACTTGCATCGCGGGGGACCGCGAGGTGATAGAATTTTCATGGCTATCGAGTGTTGAAAACATGAACTTTCGCCCGGTTTGCTGACAGCCGGGCGGGCAGGGGTCGATATCCCAACGTCCAGATGGTACAGCTCGAGTCGTGGGATGAACGCCCGAACATCGTCGCGGCACCCTCCCGCACTGCTGAGAATCCAATGGATCCTGGAGGCAAGGAGTTGATCGAGTGACAGAAGGCAATACCCTTTCTCCCCAGTTCGCGGAGGACGTCGCCCGCGAACACTGGGGCATCGAATCGCGAGCCCAGGCGCTGGCCGGCGAAATCGATCGCAATTTTGTTCTCGTCACTGTGCGCGGCGACCGACTCGTCCTCAAGGTGACACCACCGGGTGACCACCAGCAAATGGTCGAGTGCCAGGTCGAGGCACTCACCCATCTCGCCGACACTCCGGTGGCGGAATTCGTGCCGCAGATTCTCGCGACACGCGATGGCGACCGGGTCCTGCCCCTGGAGTTGGAAGGCGGAATTTGTTGGGCCCGACTGGTCAGTTACCTCGACGGGACACCGCTGGTCCACCGCGGCGAGCGCCCGGCGCGTTTTCTCGAAAGCGTCGGACGGACACTCGGTCGCCTCGATCTCGCCCTCCGTGGTTTCGACCATCCCGGTGCTCATCGGGAGATGAACTGGGACATCGAGCGCACCGCCAAACTCGACTCCTGTGCGGAGCACATCTCGGAGGCCTCGAGACGGGGACTTGTCGAAGGGCACCTCGACCGCTTCCGCACCCACGTCGTGCCCAGGCTCGTGGGCCTCGATCGCAGTGTCATCCACAACGACGCTAACGACCACAACCTGCTGGTCAAAAACGATGCCGGGGGCGAACCGGCCCTCGCCGGTCTGATCGACTTCGGCGACATCCTCCACACCGTCACTGTCGCCGAGCTCGGGATCTCCTGCGCCTATCTCATGCTCGACCGCGACGAACCTCTGGCCGACGCTGCACACATCATCGCCGGCTACCACGCGGTTCGGCCTTTGACCACGACCGAGCAGACGTTGATCTTTGATCTCGTGATCGCCCGTTTGTGCGCGTCGGTTCTGACATCGGCCCAGAGGCGCCACCTGGAACCCGACAACGAGTACCACCAGATCTCGGCCCAACCCGTGTGGCGTCTCCTCGAACACCTCTCGACCCTCGACCGCGAACGCTCGATCCAGCGACTGATGGATGCCTGCGCACCGGGCCCAGCGCCGGCGCGAACCGCCAGGGAGATTCTCGCCCTGCGACGCCGCTTTGTGGGCCGCAACCTCAGCGTTGCGTATTTGGACCCATTGAAGATCGTTCGCGGACACGGCCAATACCTCTACGGTGACAGCGGTCGCCGCTACCTCGATCTGGTCAACAATGTGTGCCACGTGGGCCACTGTCATCCCAGAGTCGTCGAGGCCGCCGGACGGCAGACCGCAGAGCTCAACACCAACACCCGCTATCTCCACGACAACCTGGCCGAGTATGCCCAGCGGCTTTCGGCCACCCTGCCGGAACCGTTGAACGTGTGCTTCTTCGTCTGTTCAGGAACCGAGGCCAACGATCTCGCGCTCCGTCTGGCCCGCGCCCACACGGGTTCGAAGGAGATCATCGTCCTCGACCACGCCTACCACGGGCATTCACCCTCGCTGGTGGAGATCTCGCCCTATAAATGCGAAGGACCCGGTGGCGAAGGGCTCGCAGCTCACGCCCACAAGGTGCCCATGCCCGACCCCTACCGCGGTCCCCATCTGGGTCCCTTTGCGGGTCTCCGTTATGCCGACGAGGTACAAACGGCGCTCACGGAGATCGAGGGTCGGGAAAAGCGACTCGGAGCATTCATGGCCGAGTCGTTGATCGGTTGCGGCGGCCAGGTCGTTCCCGCCGAGGGCTTCCTCACCGCCGCCTCCAATATCGCCCGAGCCGCCGGCGGTGTGACCATCGCCGACGAGGTCCAGGTTGGCTTTGGCCGGGTGGGAAGCCACTTCTGGGCGTTCGAGACTCAGGGTGTGGTGCCGGACATCGTCACCCTCGGAAAACCGATCGGCAACGGCCACCCCATGGCAGCCGTTGTGACCACGCCGGAGATCGCCGCCTCTTTCGACACCGGCATGGAGTACTTCAACACCTTTGGCGGCAACCCGGTGTCGTGCGCGGTGGGTCTCGCGGTGCTCGAGGTCATCGAGCGCGAGGGCCTCCAACAGCACGCACTCGAGATCGGCAACCGTTTTCTGACGGGGCTGCGCGCCCTCCAGGAACGCCACACCCTGATCGGCGATGTCAGAGGTATGGGCCTCTTCATCGGTGTCGAACTGGTGCGCGATCGCGAGAGCCTCGAACCGGCCGACACCGAGGCCGCAGTCATCATCAACGAGATGAAATGGCGCGGCTTTTTACTCTCGACCGACGGTCCGCACCACAACGTCCTCAAGATCAAACCGCCGATGGTCCTGCAGAAACACGACGTCGACGAAACACTCACCGCATTGGACGAAGTCCTCAGCGCCTTCTTGTAGGGTGGGCCTTGGCCCACCTTCAGACGCGACGAAGCCGGCAGAACGCATCTCCGACAGGCGAAGGCTGACCTGGTTCGCGAGACCGACACGATCGATTCTGATGGTGGGCCCAGGCCCACCCTACCTTGCTCACAATCGTTGGGCCCGGCGTAGGGTGGGCCTTGGCCCACTGTTGTGGTGGAACAAACGAGGCGATACATTCGTGGACGCGATGGTGGGCTCAAGCCCACCCTACAGCCCACCATATGGTTCTGTCCCCGACTACCTGCAGGTTCTCCCGAACCACCGGCACCACCTCGAGCAACAATCTGTGCTTCTGGTGCACGCGGCGCCTGCGGGGAGACAGATGGCGCATTCGGGATCTTCGTCGTCCACCGCCAGGTTGCAGTTGTCGTCGATGCCGTTGCCGCACTCCTCGTCGACGCCCGGGTTGATAAAGAACTCGTCGTCGTCGCAGTCGTCCCCGCCGCATTCGACGGCGATAAAACCATCCCCATCGACGTCGTCGTTACAACCACCCGGTGGGGCGAGCCATGGGGCGACCTCCGTGAAATAGCTCGCGAAGGCGCCATCAACGGTTGAGTGCCAGGCTCTGAGGCACGGCAGCCAGGCCAGCAGACCGCACGCGCCGGAGAGCTGGCCCACCACCTGGCCGTTTGCGTTGACCACCGGCGCGCCACTCGAACCACCCTCCGTGGCCCCGACCACGTCGCGGCTGTAGATTCTCGACCCGCGGGGCCAGGTGAGGCACGTCCTCGCGTCCGCGTCGACCCGGTGTTCGGAGTAAGCCTGAGGCGCTCCCGCCGGATGACTGACCCGGTACAACGGTGTTCCGTCAGAAAACGCGACCGGCCCCGAGTTCCATCCGAGGAGCGCGGTGCCGGGAGGCGCGGTTTCGCCGTCGAGACGCAGCAGCGTGTAATCGCCGACAGGGTTGGTTGCCACCACCGACGCACCGAGCACCGGCACGGCGTCGATCGGCGTCCCCCACTGTTCAGGGCAGGTTGCACCGCATTCCACGGACCACTTGAAGAAGGCCTCCAGGGTCGCAGCGACAACGTTGGTGCTCAAACAGTGGTTGGCGGTCAGGAAATACGGCGTGCCGTCTTCGGCGGTGTTGTTGATCAATCCGCCCGAGCACGCGTAGAGGTAGGGCTCGTCGACGAAAAGCATGTGCGCTACCGCGTCCTGCGCGTCGTCGACCGCCGCGGGCGCCTCGACGCACGACATGTTGACGATGCAACTCGCGTTGTGGTCGCAGAACGCCTTGGTGTCGGCCGTCCTCGAGCCGAACCTGGACCCCACGTGGCCCACACCGAGGAGCACAACCGACGATTCCTGCTCCCGTTCCTGAGAACCCGCAGGACCATAGCGCCGCAGCTGGAGGTAGACGGTGTCGCCCGAGATCATGTTGGACCAGAACTCACCTGTGCCGCTGGGCCCGTCGCCCGTGTAGGGGCCGACAGAGCCCCCGCTCTGATTGAAAAGGTAGAGTTCAGAGTTCGCAGGCAACCGAAAACCACCGAAATGGAGTCGGACACCGGCAGCCCCCTCCGAGAGCACTGCCGCGGACCACACCCGTCCTCCGTCCGGCGTTGGCGCCGACGCGCCCCACGCGCTCGATTCAGCCGCCACTTCGGCAAACACCTGCTTCGCAATGCCGACCCGTAGGCGGTTTGGTTCCAGGCTACAGCCTTCGCAGCCCCCATCCTCGAGGTCTGCGAGCTCGCGCGCCGTCAGCTCGATGACGAGCGGTTGGCCAACCCCCTCCAACACCTGTTCAGCCATCAGCCAGGCATACCGGCTCTCGGCCGCGCGCTTGGTGCCCTCCGGGGCCACGGTGTCAGGCACTCTCATCGAACGCAGCTGGGTCGCCTCACCAGCCGGAACGTCGCGTCGTTCGACGGCGCCCGGGGACTCCGCCCCCGCAATCGCACAAGAAACCAGGGCGCAAAAAAAGATCAGTCCAGCCCTGTTCATGGTGTCTCCCCTCGTCCAGCAGGTTTTTCGATCGAGTCGTGTCTGTCAGCTATTCCGACAGGGTTACGACATGTTGTCAACAGCAGCTGCCGCTGCAACCTCGGGAACGTCATTCCACTCAACCTGCAAAAATCCCGTAAGCAGCAATTCAACAACAAGATACGGCACCGAAACCCGGGGGCGGATTCTCAGAACCCTACGGTGGGCTCAAGCCCACCCTTCGAATCCACGAATCACCGTAGGGTGGGCCCTGGCCCACCATCAGAACTGATCACCCGGCGAGGTCCACCCGCGTGCCGATTCCGCGTTCCAGCGCCCGCTCATAGACCATCTGGCCGGCCGCGATGTCCTCGACAGCCAGACCCAATGAACGGAAGAGCGTGATCTCGGTCTCGGAGGTGCGCCCGGGGTGGTCGCGGTTGAGCACCTCACCGAGCTCCGGAACCACGAGCCCGGAGGTGATCAGGCCTTCTTCAACGGCCTCAATGTACTCCCCCGCTTCGTTTTGCAGAGACTCGCGGCGATCGGTGAAAAGCGCCACCAGCGGTACGACCCCGGGATCGATCTCACGCCACGACGGCACCGAAGCACCCACCGCGTTGATGTGCATCCCCGGATCGAGCATCTCACCGAGAAGAATCGGCTTCCTCGCCGAGGTCGTGGTACAGATGACATCGGCGCCGGCGACCGCCGATCTCACATCGGCGGCAGATTCAAACAGAACGTCGTGGCGTGCAGCCAGTTCTTCGACGAATCTCGCAACGGTTTCGGAATCCCTGCTCCATACCCGAATCCTCTCAAACGGACGCACTTCGAGCATCGCCTCGATGTGGGAGCGCGCCTGGGTCCCCGCACCGAGGATCGCCAGGGTGGTGGTATTTGTGCGCGCCAGCCTCTCGGTCGCCAGGGCCGAAACCGCCGCAGTGCGAACCGCAGTGATCGCTCCGGCCTCCAGCAGGGCCAACGGTGACCCGGTGTCAGGATCGAAGATCATGACCCCACCCTGGTGAGAGTCGAGCCCCATCTTCGCCGCGTTGTCGAGAACACTCAGGATCTTGACGCCAAATGGCTTGCCGCTGGCCAACGAACCCGGCATCCAAGCCAACACGCCCCGGCGGTCCGGGAGCACGATTTCTGATCGCAGCGGTTGTGAACCCTCACCACGAGCCAAATCACCGAGCGCCTCTGCCACCACGTCCATGCATTCCCGCATCGGCAACAGCTCGCGCACCTGAGAATGGGTTAGAACCAGCACATCCACCTCCATCCGTAACCCGAATCAAATTGAACATACACCAGCGACGCACGGATCTCCGACCTGCGATAGAATTCGGCCTTCGAGCGACCGCGGAAGGGGATCTGCGACGTGTGCGGACTGGTTGGTATTCTCGGGTGTCGTGGTCCCGACGGTGAACGTCGGGAGCTGGTGCACGCCATGGCCGGGACGATGGTCCACCGCGGTCCCGACGGCGAGGGCTATGTCGCTCGTGATGACTGCGCCCTGGGCTTTCGCCGGCTTGCCATCATCGACGTCACCGCCGAGTCGCCCCCGTTTCCCAACGAGGACGAGTCAATCTGGTCGATTTGCAACGGCCAGATCTACAACGCGCCCGATCTGACCGCTGAACTCGTGGCAAAAGGCCACACGCTGCGAACCAAGACCGATACCGAGGTCCTGCCCCACCTCTACGAGGAGCACGGTGCCGATCTCGTCGAGCGCCTCAACGGCATGTTCGCCTTTGCGGTGTGGGACGAACCGCGCGGCCGTCTACTCCTGGCCCGCGACCGCGCGGGTGAAAAGCCGCTCTTCTACTGGACCGACGGCGACGAATTGGTTTTTGCCTCGGACCTCCGCGCCTTTTTGGTTCACCCCAGGATTCCCAAGGCCATCGACCCCGTGGCGCTGCGCCGCTACCTCACCCACGACTACGTACCGGCGCCCCTGAGCCCGCTCGCCGGGGTTCGCAAGCTCCCGGCGGGACACCTGTTGATTGCCGAGGACTGTAAGGTCACGATCAAACAGTATTGGGACCTCGCCGACTACTTCGTGCAACCCGAGCTCGCGCGCCGCAGCACAACCGACCTCGCCGACGAGCTGGACCATCGCCTCGCACAGGCCGTGCGCCGCCGCAGCCGTTCGGACGTACCGTTCGGCCTCTTCCTCTCGGGAGGCATCGACTCGTCGGCCGTCCTT
>JASJGQ010000338.1:0-5994 GCA_033791425.1 Acidobacteriota bacterium | reverse complement strand
GCTCGACTTCGAGCGCGCGACGTTTCGGCCACCTCCAACCGGTCCACACAACAAATTTTCTACCTCGAGTCGACTCCGCCAGCTGCACCGGTTGCGGCAAATGCGTCGCCGCCTGCCCCGTGGAATCCATGACCCTGGTTTCGGCCAGCGATCCCGTCCGGGCGAAACGAAAACGCGCCAACCTCAACGACGAGCTGTGCCTCGGCTGCGGCGTGTGCGTTCCCGCCTGTCCCGAGGACGGCATCACTCTGGTTCCGCGGGAAAAGCGCATCATCACCCCGGTCGACTCGACCCACCGCACAGTCGCCATGGCGGTCGAGCGCGGGACCCTGCAACACCTCATCTTCGATAATCATGCGCTGGCCAGCCACCGCGCGATGGCGGCGATCCTCGGCGCAATATTACGTCTCCCGGCAATCCAACGGTCGATGGCCGTCGGCCAGCTGGGTTCGCGCTACCTCGAAAAGCTCGTCGAGTGGAAGAACTCCTGACGAGCTATTCGTCGTTCTCCATCATCGTGTCGACGAGAACTTCCTGAGCAACATCCGGCTCAGGGCTTTCGATCGGCGCCATTCCAAAACCCCAGGGGTAGGGAGCCCACAAGGCCGTCATCTCGGTTATCGGCGTGAGGACCTTTCGAGTCAGCAACCACACACCGACAACCACGATCAGCGCGGTCGTCAAGATGCTGCCCTCGAGACCGAACTCCCCGCCGGTCAGGAGGTCGGGACCGATCGGAGTCGCTACGAACACCTGGTTCTGGAGTTCGATGCCGCTGACGTCGAATCCCCACAGCCACCCGTGGGCCCAGTTCCATGACAGGTGGAAGCCGATCGGCAGCCACAATCGCAAGGTCTGAAAGTAGAGCATTGAAATCACGATACCGACGAGGAAGATGTTGCTGATGCCGACGACGGTCACGTCCGGGTTGTCGAGATGCACAAGGGCAAAAAGCAGGCTGATCAACACTGCCGCCAGCCACCGCCGGCTACCCTCGGCCAGGGCTTGCAGCAGGTACCCCCGAAAGAGGAACTCCTCCGCCGCCGCAGCGACCGTGAAAAGGACGAGGTACAAGGGCATCACCGAGAAGGCCTCGGCCACCTTCGGCGACACTTCGAGGGTCACCTGGCCCGAAACAACGAGGATCAGCGTGAGCCCCCCCGTGGTCACGATCCCGGCCGCAATTCCCACCGCCAGCTCCGACCACCACCGGCGCTCGAAGCCGATTCCGAGGAGCGATGCCGGGCGGCGATCAAAGAACTTGAGCACCAGAAGGGCCGGTACAATGAGCAAAATATTGGCCATTGCCATGGAGAACGTAGAGAGCCACGACACCATGGGTACGTCGTCGGGTCTGGCAAAGAAGAGATTGACACCGGCCCGCAGACCGAGGGTAAACAGAAACACGGCGATGATGTACACCAGCATCCGCCAACCCGCCCGCCACTGATGAAAGCGATTTTGAAACACCCGCCGAAGCATCGACGGGGGTGTTTCGACAGGTTCCGCATCGTCCTCGATGTTCGCCAACTCCAGCGATTGAAGGTCATCCATGGAATCTCCTACGGTCCAACAATAGAATAGTTCGCGCTCTCGACGCAGACCGCATTTTCGATCATAATCGTCGACCGGGTTTCGCAGAGGATGGGAGGCATCCATGACACACGCCATTTCGGACGCTGAACGATCGCGCATCCGAGCACAATTCCCGGCTCTGGCCGGGGACACCGTCTTTCTCGAGAACGCCGGCGGTTCTCAGGTTCCGAAGGTCGTGGCCGACCGGATCTACGACTACATGGTGTCCTCGTATGTCCAGCTCGGGGCCGGCTACGCGCTGTCACAACAAGCGACCCAGCTCGTCGATGACGCCCACGACTTCGTCAGGCTCGTGATGAATGGCCGTGACGGCGAGGTCATCCTCGGCTCCTCCACCTCGGCCCTGTTGCGAATGCTCAGCGGCTGTTACGCAAAGGTTCTCGCGCCCGGCTCGGCGATCGTGGTTGCCCAAACCGGCCACGAAGCCAACATCGGACCGTGGAAAGACCTTGCCCGGCTCGGCTTTGACTTTCGCTGGTGGGAGATGGACCCAACGTCCTTCAGCTGCTCGATGGACCGGCTCGATGAACTGCTCGACGACAGAGTCGCGCTCGTCGCCTTCCCCCACGTTTCAAACCTCCTGGGTGAGATCGTCGATGTCGCGGCCATCACCGAACGGGCCCACGCGGCGGGAGCCAGAGTCGTGGTTGACGGCGTCGCCTTTGCACCCCATCGCGCGATCGACGTCGACGCCTGGCAGGTGGATTGGTACGCCTACTCCACCTACAAAGTGTACGGACCGCATATGGCCACGCTGTGGGGGCGGCGCGACGCCCTGGCCGAAATCACCGGGCCCAACCACTTCTTTGTTCCCGACGACGAGGTGCCCTACAAGTTCGAGGTCGGGGGCGCCAATCACGAGGGGTGTGCGGCCCTCCTCGGTCTGCGGGACTACCTGGCCTTTCTGACCGACACCAGCGACCCTGCGGCCCTTGACCGGGAAGGCATCGAGCGGGCCTTCGCCCTCATGACCGCCTGCGAACTGCCGCTGCAGTCGCGGCTCATCGACTATCTCCAATCAAGGGACGACATCCGCATCATCGGACCGACGTCCGCCGGCGCGGAGCGGGTCGGGACCATCAGCTTCATCCATGATTCCAAATCCTCGGCCGAGATTACCGCTGAAGTCGATCAGTCGGGCATCGCGATCCGCCACGGCCACATGTATGCCTACCATCTGTGCGAAGAGCTGGGCCTCGACCCCGACGATGGCGTGGTCCGGGTGAGTCTCGTCCACTACAACACGCCCGATGAGATCGAACGGCTGATCGCCGTGTTGGATCGGGCGCTGCGAAGCTGACACGGCCCTCCCGCGCGAAGGCTCGAGCATGCGGTGGCTAAAATCGCGAATTGACCTCGAGCGGGCGAGGCACTACCATCCGCCAATGCTCAAACGCATCACCTACGTCAGCCGCTTCGCAAAGCCGTTCTCCGAATCAGAGCTCAGGGAACTCGGTGAACTCTCCGCAAAGAACAACAAGGACATCGGAGTCACGGGGGTCTTGATGACCTCCGGAGGGGTGTTCTTCCAGGTGCTCGAAGGCTCGCCCGAGGCTGTGGATCAGGTGTATTCCGCGATCGCCGCCGACACCCGGCACACCCATTTGGTGGTCCTCGAGCTCGAGATCGACGTCCCCTCGCGCAACTATCCCGACTGGTCGATGAAGACGATCGACCTGGATGCCTCGTCGCATGTGCGGCTGCTTCCGCTCAAGGTCATGATGGAGACCGTTTTCGAGCAGCAACTCCTGGTCGACAAGATGCTGTGGGCCATCGACCGGACGCTGAAGCACGAACTCCGCAAGGACTGAGCAACGGCCGTCAGTCTTTGACCGCGGCTTCGAGTTCGGCAATTCGCTTGACCAGCCGTTCGCGAATTTTCTTGCGGAGAGCAATCGTCTCCTCGAGTTTCTCGCCCTCTCCTTCAGCGGCGGCCTTGAGCTGCGTCCCGAGGTCGGCCAGCTCGGCGTCGAGCTCCGACAGGCGATGCCGGAGGTCCTCGACGCGTTCCACCTGGTCGGCCTTGTCGAACACGAGGGTGTCCGGTCCCTGGTCGCGTTTGGGGTCCGCCGCCCTCTCCTCATCGATATCCGGCACGAACTTCTCTCCGGCGCTGACCCGCCGCTGATTCTCGAAGGTCGGTGAGACGATCTCGACGCCCGCGCCGTGCAGCGTATCGAGGACCGAACGGTGGAGCGCCGATTTCGATCCGAGAAAAGTCTTGGTATCGCCCAGTTTCCCCGACACCTCATAGGTAACCGAAAAATCGCCGAGGGCGCGGATCCGGACAAAGGGCTCGAGGAGCCCTGCGCGTTCGGTAGCGGCACATAGGAGGTCTTCGATCTCGTCGTGTTGGAGATCGTAACCCAACGAAACCGTAGCCGAAATAAATGTGCCCGAGGGGCGGATGACGGTCACGCCGTTGCTGACCAGATACTGATTCGGCAGCGTGGTGAGGTCGCTACGCTCATTCTGGATCTCGGTATGAAAAAGACCCCGCTCGGTCACCCGGCCAAGATACTCACCGACTCGAATATAGTCGCCCCGTTTGAAGTTGCGAACCAGGCGCAGCATGACACCCGCCATCGCGTTCGACGCCAGCGTGGTCGACGACAGGGCGATGACACCGGTGACGGCCACTCCGAACAGGGTGATCAGATCGTGGGTGTCATCTGGGTTGAGCGGCGCGGCGATGATGACGGCCACAAGGAAAATTCCGCTCAGGAGCGACAGGAGCAACTGCCTGCGGAATGTCCCCTCGCCCGATATCTCTGCCGCCTTGCGCACCATCCTGCGATTTAAGAACCACAAGGCACCGCCGCCGACCAACAGGACGGCCGTCAGCGGGACCATCCTGATCACTGCATCGGTCAGCCATCCCATGATGTTCATCGTTCTCCCCTGACGTGCTTCGTTGCCACCGCCATCATAGACGACACCACAATAATTTCGGTTTGAGTACACTCTCCTCGAGGGGGCAAGACGATGACCGACGCAGTTCTCGCCATCGACCAGGGAACCACCGGGTGCACATCGATGGTGCTCGCTCGTGACGGGGCGGTCCTCGGACACGCCACCGCGGAGTTCACCCAACACTATCCTCAGCCGGGTTGGGTCGAGCACGACCCGGAGGAGATCTGGCGCGTCTGCCTCGAGGTCATGGAGGGTGCCCTGGCAGCGGCGACGTTGCCACCAAAGAGCCTTCGGGCCATCGGCATCACCAACCAGCGCGAGACCACCGTGATCTGGAACCGTACAACCGGCGTCCCCATTCACCGCGCCGTCGTCTGGCAGAGTCGCCAGACAGACACGATCTGCGAGGAGCTCCGGGCCGACGGGCTCGAGCCGCTGATCACCAGGCGCACCGGGCTCGTCGTCGACCCCTACTTCTCAGGCAGCAAGGCGAAGTGGATTTTGGACCGCACCCCCGATGCACGATCCCGCGCCGAGGCGGGTGAGCTCCTCTTCGGCACCATCGACAGCTGGCTCCTCTACAAGCTCACCGGCGGCGAGATCCACGCCACCGAACCAACCAACGCTTCACGCACCCTGCTCTACGACATCCGATCGCACCGGTGGGATCCCGAGCTGCTGCAGGTCTTCGGTGTTGCCGAGGCCATGATGCCGGAGGTTCTCCCGAGCTCCGGGATCTTCGGGACCACGGTACCGGCGGGCCCGCTGCCCGGTGGGGTGCCGGTCGCGGGAATTGCAGGCGATCAGCAGGCGGCGATGTTCGGCCAGGGATGTTGGCAGCCCGGCTCCGTCAAAAACACCTACGGCACCGGCTGTTTTCTGATGCTCAACACCGGTTCGGAATTGCGCCGCAGCGACTGCGGCTTGCTTACCACGGTGTGCTGTGACGCCGAGGGCCGGTCGGCCTATGCCCTCGAGGGCTCGGTCTTTTCAACCGGTGCTGCGGTGCAGTGGCTCCGGGACGAGATGGGTCTGATTCAAACCGCGGCAGAGACCGAAGGCATCGCGTCACGGGTGGACGACACCCAGGGAGTCTACGTGGTGCCGGCCTTCGCCGGGCTTGGCGCACCCTACTGGGACATGCACGCCCGCGGCGCCGTCATTGGTCTCACCCGGGGCGCCGGACGCGACCACATCGTTCGCGCCACCCTCGAGAGCATCGCCTACCAGTCGCGCGACGTCATCGACGCCATGACCAACGAGTGCGGCGAAGATCTGACGGAGCTGCGGGTCGATGGCGGCGCCGCCGCCAATAACTTCCTGATGCAGTTCCAGGCCGACCTTCTCGGACTCCCGGTCGTGGGGCCCCGCCTCATCGAGTCGACCGCAATCGGCGCCGCCGTTCTCGCCGGGCTCGGCGCCGGGGTGTGGAGCGACGCCGGCGAGGTGGCCAACGTGTGGCAGGAGGCTCGCCGTTTCACCCCA
>JASJGQ010000337.1:0-38491 GCA_033791425.1 Acidobacteriota bacterium | reverse complement strand
GCCACGAGTCGGCGGTGCTCAACGAAAAGTACGACATTCGGACCGGGCGCCTGACCACCTTTATCGATTCCTACCACGGGCTCAAATCGAAGGCCGGCGACACCCACGTCGCCAACTGCGCATCGTGCCACGGCGTCCACCGGATTCTCGCGAGCTCCGACCCGACGTCGACGGTCAACCCGGCCAACCTGCGAACCACCTGCGGCGAGTGCCACCCGAAAATCTCCGAAAAGATTGCCAACACCCCGATCCACGGCGTTGGCGGCCAGGGACTCCGTACCCCCGCCGCAGACGTCGTCGAGAAAATCTACATCGTGGCCATCGCGGTGATCATCGGTCTGATGATCCTGCATTGGCTCATCGACCTCTTCCGGCATCTCCTCAACGTCACCAGGAAGCGACCGCAGGTGGTGCGGATGCACATCGACGAGGTGGTCCAGCACGCCCTGCTCGCCATCTCCTTCATCGCGCTGGTCGTCTCCGGTTTTGCCCTGCGCTACGACCAGGGCTTTATCGCGAGGTTCTTCTTCGGTTGGGAGGGCGGGTTCGAGGTCCGCGGCATTCTCCACAGAGTCTCCGCTGTGATCTACATGGCGACCATCCTGTGGCACAGCCTTTTCCTGCTGTCGCCGCGCGGCCGCCGTTTTGTCAAAGACATGTGGCCGGTCCTGCACGACTTCCAGTTCTTCCTCCGGCGCATGCTCTACAACCTCGGTCTGCGGCCGCGTATGGAGTGTGTCCAGCGCTTCAACTACGTGGAGAAGGCCGAGTACTGGGCCCTGGTCTGGGGCACCGTGGTCATGGTCATCACCGGCATTTTCTTGTGGTTCGACAATTGGTTTATTCAGTTCCTTCCCAAGGGCGTGCTCGACGTCGCCCTCGTCATCCACTTCTGGGAAGCCTGGCTGGCATCGCTCGCGATCCTGGTCTGGCACATGTACTCGGTGATCTTCCACCCCCACGTCTACCCCATGAACCCGAGTTGGATCACGGGCCACATGCCCGAGGACATGTACGAGCACGAACACCCCGGCCACCTCGAAGAAGCGCGCCGCGAAACAGAGCGCGTGATCGAGAAGCGAATCCGGCGGATGCAGAGGCGGAATGGATGGAACGCCGACGGCTCCCCGAAACAACCCGACGCTCCGCAGCCCGAAAAGGAACCTAAGGACGGCGATTCTCCAGAGAAGTGATCTGATCCTTCCGGGGCTTCGATCAACGCCGGAGGCGCGTCATGTAGACTCTCCGGAAGAGGAGAGCATCATGACTGTCGACCCCAAGCTGCTGGAGATTCTGGTGTGCCCGGTGGATAAGACGCCGCTCGAGGTCGTGGAGCTGCCCGAGCCCGTGCGGCAACGCCTGATCGAGAAGTACCGCGAACAGTTCAAGGGCGAGGAACCGGTGATCGAAGTCGGGTTGGCTTCGGCCGCGGGTCGTGTTTATCCGGTGGTCTCCGGCATCCCGGTGATGTTGGTAGATGATGCGCTGTCGCGCGAGGAGCTGGACGGCTGATCAGTATCGTGACGTATCGCCGCCATACCCGCCGGCGCCTGGTGGACATCGATGGGTGATCGCGTCTACTCGGTCGCCGCCCTCTTGGCCGAGGTCAACACCCTCCTCGAGCAGGGTTTCTCCGGCGTGCGGGTCGAAGGGGAGGCCACCAACGTCAACCCGTCGGCGGGCGGCCATGTCTACTTCACACTCAAGGATGAGAGCGCCGCCATCGACTGCGTGTTGTGGGCGTCGAAGGCCAAGCGGCTCAAGTTCCGGCTTGAAGACGGCCTCGCCGTTCTCGTCCGCGGTTCACTCACCATCTATGCCCAGCGCGGTCGTTTCCAGATGGTGGTCGACGACGTCCAGCCACAGGGTGTGGGCGCCCTCCAGCTCGCGTTCGAGCAGCTCAAGAAACGGCTCGAGCAGGAGGGGCTCTTTTCGGATGAAAGAAAGAGACCACTGCCGGCCCTTCCCAACCGTGTCGGGATCGTCACGTCCGCCTCCGGCGCCGCCCTGCAGGACATGCTCAAGGTGCTGCGACGCCATCCGTTTCTGGAAGTCGTGGTGGCTCCGGCCACAGTCCAGGGCGCAGGCGCAGCAGCTGAGATTGCTGCGGCCATCGAACGGCTCGCACACTCGGGAAGGGTCGACATCGTGATCGTCGGCCGCGGCGGCGGGAGCCTCGAGGATCTGTGGGCCTTCAACGAGGAGCCCGTGGCCCGGGCCATCGCGTCGTCACCCGTGCCGGTTATCTCAGGTGTCGGCCACGAGGTCGATTTTACCATCGCCGACTTCGTGGCCGATGTTCGGGCCGCCACCCCGACACAGGCGGCGGAGATCGTGGTCGCCCGCCTCGAGGAGCAGGAGCGCCGACTCAGCGACGCCCGTGAAATCCTGCGGCGAGACATCACCCGGCACCTCCGTCTCGCCCGCACCCAGCTCAACGGTCTTGCGGGGTCTTCGGGTCTGGCCATGGTGCCGCAACGGGTTCGGCTCTACCGGGAACGGCTGCGACGAGCCGCCCAGTTAGCGCCTGCCCTGCGAAGGGTCTTCGAGTCGGCCGGCGCTCGATTGGAGCGTGCCAGCCAGGGCCTCAAGCGGCTGCCGGCCAGGATGGCCGCCGGTGGCCATCGCCGGCTTCTCGCAAGCCGGCAGCAACAGCTTCGCCAGTTGATGGATGCTCAGACACGGCGGCTGCGAGCCCGCACCGAGGCATCGACCCGAGCGCTCGGCCACCTCGGACCGACCAGGGTGCTCGAGAGGGGCTATTCCATCACGACCCTCGAGGGAACGACGGCTCCGCTCAAGGACGCGGCCATCATCCACGGCGGACAGACCCTGACGACCCGCCTCGCCCGCGGCCAGGTACGATCACTGGTCAGCAGCACCTCCAGCGAGAGGCTTTCCCGGCACAAAGATCCGGCGGCACAGCCGTCACTGTTCGACGACACCACGCAGTCGGGATCCACACCCGACGAACGGAGCGATCAATGAGCGAAAAGAAGAAGGACGGTGAACGTTTCGAGGACCAGCTTGCCAAACTCGAGGACATCGTCGCGCGGCTCGAAGACGAGTCGGTCGGGCTCGAGGAAGCACTCGGGCTCTTCGAGAACGGCATGGATCTCGCCAAAAAATGCCGCGGCCGACTCGAGGAGGTCGAGCAGCGGGTGAGCCAGCTGCTCGAACGCGACGCGGAGGTAGTGATCGCCGACAACGAGGACGAGGACGCGGAGTGAACGTCGAAGGGTTGCTGACGAACGAGCGGGCGGTGGTCGAGACGGCCCTGCAGCACCTCGCAGCGGCCCCCGACTCCTGGCCCCGACGACTGCACGAGGCCATCGCGTACGCGGTCTTTGCCGGCGGCAAGAGGATCCGTCCGATTCTCGTCCGGCTCGCCTGCCGGGCGGCCGGTGGAGACCCCGATGCGGTGACTGAAGCGGCTTGCGGTCTCGAGCTCATCCACACCTATTCGCTGGTTCACGACGACCTTCCCGCGATGGATGACGACGTGCTGCGTAGGGGACGTCCGACTGTCCACATTGCCTTTGACGAGGCAACAGCGATTCTGGTCGGCGACGCCCTGCTCACCGAAGGACTGCTGCTCCTCGCACGCCACCCGGAGGGAGGATCCTGGGCGGACCTCCGTGCGGATGCAGTGGCGCTGGTAGCGGAAGCGGTGTCCTCCCGGGGGATGGTTGGGGGTCAGGCGGAGGACATCGAGAACACGGGGCTCGGCGCGAACGACCCGGCCACCCTCGAGCGCCGCCTCGAGCGGATCCACCGCCACAAGACCGGCTGTCTGCTCCAGGCGTCGGTGGAACTCGGTGCTCTGCTCGCCCGGGCCGAACCGTCGACACAGAAGGGATTCGCAACCTACGGCCGCGATCTCGGTCTCGCTTTTCAAGTGGCGGATGACATTCTCGACGCCACCGCCTCGGCCAACGACCTCGGCAAGTCGCCCGGAAAGGACGCGCAACGCGGCAAGCTCACCTATGTCACGCTGTTCGGTCTCGAGGCTGCGCAACAGCGCCTCGATGCGCTCGAGGAACAACTCTTGGAAGGCGCCCGAGAGCTCGAAGGCCCTGACGGCGAGCTCGCGGCGCTGGCCCGCTTCATCTGCCACCGCACCTCGTGACCTTCCCAACCAACAAAGGCAGGTTAAAACTTTGCAAACGGT
Source organism: Acidobacteriota bacterium (assembly GCA_033791425.1). Lineage (GTDB taxonomy): Bacteria > Acidobacteriota > Thermoanaerobaculia > Thermoanaerobaculales > Sulfomarinibacteraceae > Sulfomarinibacter. The sequence goes on along the minus strand of JASJGQ010000337.1, from coordinate 34,320 downwards.
GGACGATTTCGAGGATCATCCGCTAGTGTTGAAATGATGTTGCGTAAGCGAACCTGGCTGCTCCTCCTCCTCGCACTGGGCCTGCGCCTGTTGCTACAGGGTTGGGATTCGGGCTACTCGTCGTCCTCTCTCCACCCTGACGAGCGCCAGGTGAGTTTTGTCGGCCAGAAGATCGACGGGTGGTTTTCCGACCCGCAGTTCTTCGCCTATGGTTCGCTCCATTTCCAGGGAACGAGAGCAGCGGCGGCGATCCTCGGCATGAGCGACTCATTGAGGGGGCTGACCGCCAGCGGGCGGGCCATTTCCCTGTTGGCCTCGATGTTAGCCATCATCCTCGGCTGGGTGATGGCCCGGAAGGCGTGGGGGCGGCGGACTGCGGACCTCTTCCTGCTGTTGATGGCCTGGGTTCCTCTCGACCTCCAACAATCTCACTTTTCAACCGTCGAGGCCCATCATTCGGTGTGGGTTGTGACGGCTCTTGCGGCATGTTTTTGGCTGGCGACCGGCGGTCGCGGCCCGGCGGCCATCGCCGCCGGCACTGCGGTCGGCGCGTCGCTCGCGGTCAAGGTGGCATCCTTGCCACTTGGGCTGCCGCTCGCCCTGGCAATCCTCCTGGCGGGTCGCTTTCGGTTCGTCGAGATCGTGCGCCTGGCGACGCTGGCGGCGGGCGCTCTTGCGGCGACCTTCTGGTTGTGCCAGCCGTGGGCCTTCGTGGAGGCGCGCCCGCCACTGCCCCTGATCGGTGCGATCGTCGCTTCCGCAATCCTCCTCCAGGTTGCCGTCGCAAAGGACCCAAAGATACGGCGGGTTCTGATCGCTTGCGCCGCCGTCTGTGCGGTCTTTGCCGCCTTCCAGGTTGCAGCTCTGTTTGATCTGGGTGGTGATGGTGCAGTGGGACGAACGCTGGCTGTCGTTGCCGCCGGCCCGGATCTCAACCCCGCCTATGTGCGCGGGGTGGGTGAGCAGATCCGGATGGTCCTGGGGGATGCCGATCTCCCATACGTCCGGGTCTACGCCAACACCCTCCCGGTCCTCTACCCGCTCCGCGAGCTGGCGCTGTGGGGCTGGGGACCGATGCTCCTTCTCGCCGCGTTTGCGGCTTTTGCCGCTGCGAGCCGGCGCCTCGCCGCCCGCTGGCGACGGTGGCTCGCCGGGCGCTGGAATCCCGGCTCGGTATTGCTCGTGGTGTTGCTCGCCTGGCTCGTGCCCATGTCCGTTCGGCTGAGCACACTTCAGGTCAAGTACCTGCGCTACTGGGAGCCTCTTGTGGTGCCTGCGGCTCTGATCGCCGCCTGGTGGTTGTGCAGACTGCGGCCGCCGATCCGGCGCCGGGTGACTGCGATGGTGGTTGCCGGCACCGTTTTGTGGGGCGTCGCGTATCTGTGGGCGTTCGCCGAACCACATCCCCACAAGACAGCAACTGAGTGGCTCGAACCACTGCTCGAGGACGGCCAGGTTGTGGCCTTCGAGAGCTGGGACGAAACCATCGCTCTCGACGGGGTCGATGGCACGGTCGAACGTTTCTCGCTGCCCTCCTACGACCTCCCAGACGACGAAGCCAAGGCCCTCCGATGGGCGACCGAACTCGCCCGCGCCGACTGGGTCGTTATGACTTCGAACCGGGTCATGCGGACAGTGTTCGCCAACCCGCAGAGATTTCCACTCACGGCCCGGTTGTATCGCCTGCTGTTGGACGGTGAGGCAGGATTCGACCTGCTCACCCGGGTCCACCGCGGGCCCCGGATCTTTGGTCTCGAGTGGCCGGTTCAGGATGCCGACGAGAGTTTTGTCAACTACGATTTTCCGCAGGTGTTGATCTTCCGGCGGGTCGCCGAGGTCTCTCCCGAAACACTCGTTGAACGGGTCCTTCGCCCTTTGCCCTACCTCGACGAGCTCGGGTTTGCCGGGCTCGAGCGCACCATCATCGATCCTACTCCCTCCGTACCGGCTGTTCCGTCGGCCGGCCGGCAGTTCATCGATCTCGGATTGTGGACGCTGGTGATCTCAATGCTCGGTCTCGCCACCTGGGTGCTGTTCCTGCCGTTGCTGCGGCGCCTGCCGGACGCCGGAATCGGTCTGGCGGTGACGACCGGTTGGATCCTGCCCGCCTGGCTTCTATGGCTCGGCAGTGAGCTTCGATTCTGGTCGATCGGTGCCGCCACCGCCACCTGGATATTTTTGGCAGTCACCGGTGTCGCTGCAATTGCGGCGTGGCGGCAACGAGATGAAATCGTAGCCACGTTGAAGCGGCGACGCGAAGGGATCCTCAAGGTCCTTGTCATCACCTTCTCGGTCGGTCTTTTCTTTCTCGTCGTCAGGGCCTTCAACCCCGCCATCTACTGGGGTGAAAAACCCATGGACTTTGCATTCCTCAACGCCTTTCTCAACGCTCCCGCATGGCCGCCAGGGGAACCGTGGATGGCCGGAATGCAGCTCAACTACTATTACTTCGGCGAGGTTTTAGCAGCCTTTCCGATCCTGGTGACCGGCTGTAGCGCCGGTGTGGGCTACAACCTGCTCGCGGCCGCTATTCCGGCCTTCGGTGCGTCCGTCCTCGCGGCCTTCGGGCTGGTGATGGCCCGTCGGCGCGGGTGGTTTGCCGCCATTCTGCTGCCGTTGCTGGTTCTGCTCACCGGGAATCTCGCCTGGCCGTGGCTTCTCAATCTCGCGCAGAAGAGCAAGATTTTCGATCTCTGGTGGGCGACCTCCCGGGTCGTCCCGGGGTTCGCTATCGACGAGTATCCGTTGTGGACCACGCTCTTCGCCGACCTCCACGGCCACTTCATCGCGTTGCCGGTATTTTTGGCCACTCTGTTCTGGGGCTGGATCACTGTCAGCGCTCGCGACCGACAGTGGTTGGCGGCAGCCTGTGTGTGCGGTATCGCAGCGGCCGTGGTCGTGGCCACCAACCCGTGGGACCTCTTTTTGCTCACGGCCACCCTCTTTGTCGGCGCCCTGGCGGCGGCGCGGCGCCCGCTTCGGGGTCTCGGCCGCCTGGCGGTGGCAGGTATCCTCAGCCTGGTCGCCGCACTCCCCTTCGTCTTCGAGCTGGTTGCGGGGATCAATGCGGGCGCCGGCGGCCGAGGTCTGTTCGTCACTCACGCCGACTTTGCACCCGCGTGGGCCGTGCTCCGCCACCTCGGTCTGTTCATGGTGCCGTTTGCGGTGCTCGCGATCGCTCTCCTCGGGCGACGCTGGTGGCTCGTCCTACCCACCGCCGGCCTCGGGATCTGGGGCGGTCTCTCCTTCGGCTCCTCCGCGGCCGCCCTGGCCTTAGCCACCGCAGCGGTGTTTACAACCGTTGCCGTCTCGCGCCGTTACCGCCTCGATCGCTTCGCGTGGGCCCTGGCAGCGCTCGGCTGTCTCGCGATCGCTGCGTGCGAACGGTTCACCCTGATCGATCGCATGAATACCATTTTCAAGATCTACAACGGAGTGTGGGTCGTGTTCGCGCTCGCCCTCGCCGTGATGCTGTTGCGGACCCGCGGCGGACAGCGCCGGCTGCTATTCGCCGTGTGGTTGCCACTGCAGCTGGTTGCGGCCGTGAATCTACCCCTTGGAGTCGCCCAGGGCTGGCTCCAGCCCAGAACCTGGTCGCCACGCCCGTCGTTGGACGGCCAGGCATATCTGGCGCATCGCGACCGCCAGACGTTTTTCCTCGTTCGCACGCTCCAGGGCATGGCGCGTCCCGGCGATGTGGTCGCCGAATCGGCCGGGCCCTCCTACTCCCAACACACCAGGATCGTCATGCACACCGGGCAGCCGACCGTCGTCGGTTGGGAGTGGCACCTCCAACAACGGGGGCAATCGGTTGCGGAGATCGGCGCTCGGTTCGAGGAATTGCGGACGCTGTATGCCGGCCGCGACCACCGTGCGAGGAGGGCGGTTCTCGACCGTTACGGTGTGCGTTGGGTGGTGCTCGCCGATCTCGAACGTGAGCAGTACCAGGTGACCGGTGAGGCTTCGTTGGCGGACATTCCCGGGCTCGTAAAAGTGGCCGGACACGATGGAGCGGTTCTGTATCGTGTCACCAACGGCGTCGCCCCGCGCAAGCCGATCGCGCCGGCGATGCAACTTCCCAAAGAGGCGGCGGTGATCTCCAAGCTGCCCGAGACCCGGCACGAGGTCGTCCGTTCTCTGGCGCTCGACGCTACCGGCGCTCTCGCGACTCTTCGCGATGGACAGGTGATCGCCCTCGACCTTGCCGGATGGCAATCGGACACCCTGACCTCTCCCGCCTGCGACGTCCTCGGGGCGGTGCGGTGGCGCGGCGAACCCTGGTCTCTTTGTGCGGACGGACGGGTGTTTCGACTCGCCGGCGAGAATTGGGAGCCGAAGGGACGACTCTCCGGCGCCCTCGGGCTGGCCGCAGGCGAAGTCCTCTGGGCGTGGGGCGACGAGGGTGTCTGGCGTCGTGGCGGCGACACGTGGAGCCACGTCTTTTCGGGCGCCGTGACGGCGGCGGCGGCCAACGACGGCTGGCTCGCCTGGAGCAACGGACGGAGCGTGCGATTGGGTCGGGGCGACGAGCCGGCGGCGGTCGGTGGAGCTCTCGACGGCGTTCGCTCGCTGGCCTGGCAGGGCAAGGACCTGGTAGCCGTCGACAGCCAGGGTGTCCACCGCAGCGGTGGAGGTCTGTTGCCCTGGCGCCCGATCCTCCCGGGAGCGGGAGAAATCAACGCCGTCGCCGGGCGCGGCCACAGCCTGTGGCTGATCAGATCCGACGGCCTCATCATCGAGTCGATTGCCCCCGGTTGTCCGTCGCCCTGGCAGAGAGGGTCGGGCAGAGCCGGGACCGGTTTGCGCGAGCCCCGGGGTCTCGCGGTATCTCCGAACGGCTGGGTCGTGGTCACCGATACCCTCAACCACCGCGTCCGCTGGTTCAGTACGCAGGGGGCCTGTCTTGATGAGTTCGGTGAGGAAGGCACTGCGCCGGGGAGTTTCAAGGAGCCTTCAGGCCTGGCCCTCGCCGCCGACGGCACTCTGGCCATCACCGATACCTGGAATGGGCGCATCCAGCTCCTCCATCCCAACGGCACCATCGAAGTCATCGGCGAGAGCCTTTTCGGACCCCGCGACGCCCTGTGGTCGGGTGACGGCAGTCTGTTTGTGGCCGATACCGGAAACCGCCGGCTGCTGCGATTCGATCTACCGGAATGGCGACAGACCGTTGTGGCCACGCTGGCGGGGCCAGTAACTGGCCTGGCATGGACCGCTGGGCTGGTGGCCGCTGCCGTTCCCGTGGACGGCGCAGTGGCTCTGGTGGATATCGGTTCGGGGCAGGTGGTGCGTCGACTGGACGTGCCCGGCTGGAGCAGCGGAGAACAACAGGAGGCCTACCTTGCCGTGCTGCCCTCCGGGATGCTGGCGGCCACCGCGCCGAGCACCGGCGAGGTGTGGCTCGTCGACCCGAGCGGTCAATCGCCCCCCCGGTTGCTGCGCGACGGCCTGCCGGGTGTCACCGCTGTGGCTCTCCTGCCCGATGGATCTCTGGTGGCTTCACAGACCTGGGAGCATCACCTGGTGACGATCTCGATCGACGAGACCGAGAGGCCGTGAGGCAGTGGCGCAGCCACCGATCACCGCCTCATAGCCTCAGCGCCCAATCCCGGCTAGGATCGTCCCGTGGCAACCGAGAAGAAGCGGCTCGACGTCCTGCTCACCGAGCGCGGTTTGGCGCCGTCACGGGCGCGGGCCCAAGCCCTGATCCTCGCTCGCAAGGTCACGGTGGATGGTGCCGTTGAAAGCAAGGCCGGGGCCCAGGTTGCTCCAGAGGCTGAGATCGAGATCGCGGTGCCCGACCACCCTTACGTGTCCCGGGGTGCGCTCAAACTCGCAGCCGCCTTCGAAGCCTTCAACATCTCGCCCACCGGTCTCGACTGTCTGGATGTCGGCGCGTCCACCGGTGGATTCACCGATCTCTGCCTGCAGCAGGGCGCCGCACGGGTAATCGCCCTTGACGTGGGCCGGGGCCAGCTCGACTGGAAACTCCGGACCGATCCCCGTGTCATCGTGATCGAGGGCGTCAACGCCCGCCACCTCACCAAAGATGATCTTCCATTTGCCGCCGCTCTTGCCACGGTCGATGTCTCCTTCATCTCCCTCAATCTGGTGGTGCCGGCGCTGCTCCCGCACCTGCTCCCCGGGGCGTGGCTGGTGTGTCTCGTCAAGCCTCAATTCGAAGCCGGCCGCGACCAGGTCGGAAAAGGCGGAATCGTCCGTGACGAGGCCGTTCGCCGCGCGGTCATCGACACGACCATCGAAGGTTTGCAGGCGCTCCGACTGATTCTGGTGGGTAGCGTCCCGTCGCCCATCAGGGGTCAGAAGGGGAATCTGGAAGAGCTGGCCGTCTTCCGGAAGAGCGACTCAACTTTATGATGCGCCGCCGGTACGATCTGAATTCGGTATTCGCGACCCGAGTATAATCTGTTTCGAAGGAGGACTCATGGACCACGGGATGACGGTGACTTTCCCCGGCGGCAAACGGGTCAACGCCAGCTACAACGGGTTTGAAGTCGCGACTGACCAATCGGAAAAGTACGGTGGTGAAGCCGCCGCGCCCGAGCCCTTCGATCTTTTTCTGGCCTCTATCGCGACCTGCGCCGGGATCTACGTCCTTGGCTTCTGCCAGAAACGCAACATCCCGCACGACGGCATCAAGCTTGTCCAAAGCTGGGAGCGTGACAAGGAGACCAGGCGAATGACTTTGATTCATATCGCCATCGAGGTACCTCCCGATTTCCCCGAGAAGTACCACTCGGCCTTGGTCCGCTCGGCCAACCAGTGCGCGGTAAAAAAGACGATGGAAAACCCGCCGGAGTTCGTGGTGGAAACGGTCGTCAATTCTTAATTTTCAATTCTTAATTTTGAATTTCCGGCCACCCACCCCATCAGCCGTGCGGGCAGGAGGAAATTTAGAATTCAAAACTGAGAATTGAGAATTCGGCCGGCCGGCCGTCAGAGCAGATCCGCGCGAGTGGAGATCGGTCCGCGGTAGTTGTGCTCGAGCCGCACCTGCGCAACCTGCGGACCAAAGCCCTTGTAGGCTTCCTTGATACGGGTCAGCGCGTTGGACCGCCAATCCACATATGGGTTGTCGATCTGCACTGGGTCGAGACAGCCCGCGAGTGCGACTTTCGAAGTCGCACAGAAGCGGCTCATCAGGGTCTTGGCGAGGTGGCGGTCACCGTTCTGGAGCTCGTCCACCAAAACGATCGACCGTTCGATATCGAGCCCCCGCAGCATGGAAGTGGAAACCATCGTCAACCGGTCGGTTGAGCGCAGCTCTTCCATGAAATCGTGCTCGTTGGAGAGAGAAAGCGACCGTACAGCCTGGAAGAACGGTTCCATCCACGGCGAAAGCTTGCTCTCGTAATCGCCCGGTAGATAGCCGAGATCGTACTGACTCGAAGCGTGTTCCGGACGCAGCAGTAGGAGACCGTGATCGTAGCCGTAGTCCGGCGTCAGGGGCTGCGAATGCGGCGCGACCCGCCACGTGGTGGGTTGCCCGATCAGCATATAAAGACCGGTCGCCACCATCATCCGCGTCTTGCCCGAACCGGCCGGACCATCCAGTACCACCAGCTGCACATCAGGATCGAGCAGGAACTCCATGCCGAGAATCTGCTGCGGGTCGCGTGGGGTGAAGCCGAGAATTGGACGCGGTTTGTAGGTCGCGCGTTTGCGGTCCCAGTACTGCGCAAATTTCAGATCCTCGACTTGCTCGAGGTCGGGATTGCAGCGGGTAATCAAGATATCCTCACCGCACCGCAGCACCACGCCGAGGTTCCATAGCAATTCCAGGGGACCGGAAAAACAAATATCTGAGAACGGCAACGAGCGCTCTCCGGGAGCACCGCTATCGAGAAATATCTGCGCAGCGTCCTCATCGATCTCGCCATCAACCGCACCCCGGTAGATCTGATCCACGCTGTCGAGGCTGACCTTGCCGTAGCGCAGATTCTCGGCGGCTATCGACAGCGCGTCGCACTTCAGGAGGAGGTTGGAATCCTCCGAGATCACCACGACTTCGTAGCCGGGATGGCCGTTCGATCTGGCCACGTCGGCGATGCGCTGCGCGCTCGCGAGGATGAGGTTGTCGCCCGATTCAGCCGAGTAGGGGGCCGCGACGGCACCGTCCGGCTCCCAGGCGAGAATCCCGCCGGCCGGAGTCTTGCGAAATTCCTCGGCCCCGGTCTGATGATTGAAGAGGCGCTCGACACTGTGATGTATCAGTTGGTGGCGCCGGTACTCCAGCATCTTGCGCATCACCAGACGCGCCGCATGGCGCACCCCCTCGGACTTGGAGCGCGATGCCTGCAGCCGGCCGAGCTCTTCGATGACCTGGTGCAACAGCACCACGATATTGCCACCGGTCAGGAGGCGATCGAGAGCGTCTGGATTTTCGATAAGTGCGGATGTGTCCGGGATATAAACCGTACCGGAAAAACTGTCAATCGAGTTCTGCATCGATACTTAGTCTAACACCAATATCGCTTCCGGTAGCCGGGCGAGACCGCTCCTGTATCATCAACATCCATGGCACCCCCACGAGCAGTCCTGGTTGCAAACGCACCCCTTCGTTGGACCCCGCGATTGACGGCTCTCGCCGCGGGCGCCCACCCCCTGCTGGCGGCCGACGGCGGGGCCAATCACCTGGCGAGGATCGGGTTGCGCCCAGCCGCCGTTATCGGCGATCTCGATTCGATCACCGAGTCGACCCGCTCATGGCTCGGGGAGGAACCGATCATCGAACGGCGTGATCAGGACCGTACGGATCTCGACAAGGGCCTGGAGTACGCATTTGAAGAGTTGGGAGTGAAAAATCTCACAGTTCTCGCCGCGACCGGCGGCCGGGTCGACCACGACCTCGGCAACCTTGGCTTGCTGGCCCGCCTGGCTCTCGGGACTCGCCTCGTCTTCGAGGGCGACGCACACCGACTGCTGGCGATCCGCGGCGAGGATCGACTCGAGTCGATTCCCGGTGAGACGTGGTCATTCTGGGCCTACGATCCAAACACCAGTGTCACCGTCGGCGGCGTTCGCTGGCCGATCAATAACGCGGCCATCGATGCCGGCAACCGACCGTCAATCTCGAACGAGGCGGTTGCGGAGACGGTCCGCATCTCCGCCACGGGGGGATCCGTAGTGGTTTACCGCGAGGTGTTCACCAGGGATTGAGAACTCCCCTCTTCCTTTCTCCCCTGCTCCCTTTCTCCTCTTCTCCTTTGCTTTTCTGCAAAAAAACGCCCGGCCGAAGCCGGGCGCGAGATCTTGAATTGGCTGGGGTGCAGGGATTCGAACCCCGATCCTACGGTCCAGAGCCGCATGTCCTACCATTGGACGACACCCCAACACGACCTACAGCGAGGGCGGAGATTATATCAACGCGACCACGTAGGTCAACAAACGGTCAATCCACACATTTTAGTTTTGAGTTCTTAGTGTTGAGTTTTGAGTTGTCCGGCGCCTGTCCCTCGATGTCGGGGGTTCGGGCGCGAACTCAAAACTCCGGTTATGCCCACCCCCGCAGGTGGCACGCGGTGGCCACCCGTTGGATGGCGATCATGTAGGCCGCGTCGCGCATGTACTCCCCCGTGTCCTGCGCGAGATCCGCGACCGCGTTGAAGGCCCTGGTCATCTTCTGATCGAGGCGATCGAGAACCTCGTCTTTGGGCCAGAAGAAGTTGGTGTTGCACTGAACCTGTTCGAAGTAGGAACAGGTGACCCCGCCCGCGTTGGCCAGAAAATCCGGAATGACGAAGATGCCGCGTTCCTTGAGCACAACGTCGGCCTCCGGGGTGGTGGGGCCATTGGCGCCCTCGGCAACGATCTTCGCCGTGGCAGGGATACGGTTGACGTTGTCGCCCGTGATCTGGTTTTCGAGGGCCGCCGGGATCAGGATCTCCGCTTCCTGGTCGAGCCAGGCGTCAGCCTCGAGGACCTCGTACCCCGCCTCATCGGCCTTTTCCTTGTGGATGGTGCCAAAGCGATCGGTGATCGACAGGAGAAAATCGACATCGATTCCGTCGGGTTTGCGGAAGGTGTAGGCGCAGTGATCATCGTTGTCCCAACAGGCCACCGCGACCACCATGCCGCCGAGCTCGATCAGCTTTTTGGAGGCGTACTGGGCCACGTTGCCAAAACCCTGGACGGTGGCGCGCACGCCCTTCACCGGAATGTCGAATCGTTTCAAGGCCTCACGCACCGTGTAGATGACACCATAGCCCGTGGCTTCGGTCCGTCCCAGCGAGCCGCCGACCTCGACCGGTTTGCCGGTGATGACACCCGGGTAGTGGCCGCCGGCGAGCTTTTCGTATTCGTCCATGATCCACACCATGTGCTGTGGGTTGGTCATGACGTCGGGAGCGGGCACATCTTGCACCGGTCCGACGTTCTTTGAAACCTGGCGGACCCACCCGCGGCACAACGCTTCTTGTTCGCGCGGCGACAGATCGTGGGGATCACAGATCACGCCGCCCTTGCCGCCACCGAGAGGGATATCGACCACGGCGCACTTCCAGGTCATCCAGGTCGCCAGCGCACGCACCGTGTCCTCGGTCTCCTGGGGGTGAAAGCGGATGCCGCCCTTGGCGGGCCCGCGGGCGTCGTTGTGTTGCACCCGGAAGCCCTTGAAGACCTTGTAGCTCCCGTCGTCCATCCGCACCGGCACCGTGAAATGAAACTCACGCTGCGGCCAGCGCAGGAGGTCCCGAATGCCCTCGTCGAGCTGCAGCTTGTCGGCCACTGCATCGAACTGCCGCTGGGCCATCGCGAATGCGTTGAATTCAGTCGCCATCATGAACCTCCTCGCGCACGGGAACACCGCCGCGCGCGTGTTATACGCCCTGGAAAATATCACGTCAACACATTTGCGTCATCTTTCACAATCTCGAGCGAAAGCCGTCGAGACGGAGTGTCAGAAAAGGAGAGAAAGAAAAAGCCGGGGAAGACCCCGGCGATAGAAATCTGGCTCCGCAGGAGGGACTTGAACCCCCAACCTAGTGGTTAACAGCCACTCGCTCTACCATTGAGCTACTGCGGAATACAGCGGCAATCGCATATTGTAGGCAAGGTCAGGCGAATGTCAACCAACCGCTGAAGAACGAAGGAGAGTAAAAACCAATCGCACCGTCGGCGCGCGGCTCAGGGTTTCCCTGAAAACCTGCTCATCAGCGAAGTTGGATACCGCCAGGCGACGTCCCTCACAGTGGACGTGGAGACGATTTCCCTGGAGGGGCCAGGGATGAACCCGCCAGGTTGTGGCGTCCACGAAATCAAAGGTGATGACCTCGATTTCGCCCGCCGCATTTTTCGCCCACACCTCGAAGGGCGTCGGCAAGGACGCGCACAGATAGACCGATATCCGATCGCAGGTGTCGAGCAGGCGCGCATTGACCTCTCGTCCCGGTCCGTCGAGATAGGGTTGGTAGCGGGCATCCCTGGTCAACTCCTCGACCCAGGTGTGTTCGTGACGTTCCATTTCGGCAACAAACGCCTGGGACGACCGGGCACCATCCATGTCGTTGCGATCGAGGAGGTCGGTGAGCTTGCGTTGGGCCATCGACGTAAAATGCCCGCCGACCAGAAGACCCGCGTATCGGCTGTATTGGGCGGCGCGCAGGGTGCTTGTTCGCCAGATCGCGAGGTGCTCGGACACCGGCATCCGATCGAATGTCCGTGGCCGACCGTCGTCGTCGAGCGAGGGCGCGCCGTCGAAATCGGTCCACCCCCCGTCGTGGAGGAGGATCGCGGCCAGGGTCTCAGCTCGCGGTGCGGGCCGCGCAAAGGAACGGTTGCCCCAGTGTTCAGCCACCTGCCAGGCGAGCCACGAGTGGGAGGTCTGTGGAATCAGATACGTGCCTGCAGGGTCGCCATCGCGGTACAAGAACATTTGGTCATTCTACACTGCGGGATTGCGCGGCGCGGTGTAGAATTGCGCATGGTGCGTTTTGGAACATCGGGGTGGCGCGGCATCATCGGCCGCGAGGTGACCTTTCGTCGCGCACGGATCGTCGTGCAGGCGATGATCGAGACGCTGCGCGCCGAAAAAGGCTCCGTTCAAAGCATCGTCGTGGGCTTTGACACGCGGCTGTTGTCGGAGAAATTTGCCGCGACCGCCACCCAGTTGATCGCTTCCAACGGTATCTCGGCCGAGATCGTGCCGCGCGACGTTCCCTCGCCCGTCATTTCATCGATGGTGCTGGAGCGTTCGGCTGCAGCCGGTATCACCTTTACCGGCAGCCACAACCCCCCGGAGTACGGCGGTCTCAAGATCTATACGTCGGACGGTATTCTCGCGCCCGAAGAGTTCACCGATCGAGTCGAGAAGCGATTTGCCGAGCTCGAGGAGGGGTGGGAGGACACCTTTCTCCCCCGTGCCGAATTGATCGAGTCGCACGACCCAAAACCTGCCTACCTGCAACGATTGCAGGACCTCATCGACTGGGAGGCGATCCGCTCATCCGGTCTCAAACTGGTGGTGGACCCGCTGTTTGGCAGTGCCCGCGAATATCTCGATCACATTCTGCTCGAGAACGAGGTCGCGGTCGACGTCATCCACAACACACGCGATCCGTACTTCGGCGGTTATGCTCCCGATTGCACATCGGAGAACCTCTCCAGGCTTCGCGACGTCATGCGGCGCACCGGGGCCGGTCTCGGTCTCTCCACGGACGGCGACGGCGATCGATTCGGCATCCTCGACCACGGGGCGCGGATGTGCGACTCGAGCCAGACCATCGCCCTGGTTCTCGACTATCTGGCGCGCCGACGCGGCCTTAAAGGAGGCGTCGGTTACACCATCGCCACATCCGGCCTGGTGAACGCCGTGGCGCGCACACACGGCCTCGAGCTCATCGAGACGGCCGTCGGATTCAAGAACTTCGGTCCGCTCCTGGTGGACGGGACCCTCGAATTTGCCGGTGAAGAGAGCGCCGGGCTGGCCTGGAACAAACACCTGCCCGAACGGGATGGCGTGCTCGCCTGCCTCCTGGCTGCCGAGATGGTGGCGGTCGAGGGTAAGAGCATGGCCGAACTCGGGCTCGAGCTGACCGCCCGGGTTGGGGTCTTTTCCTTCCGCCGCACCCAGATCCCCCTCACCGACCGCACACGGGAGATCTACGAACGGCGGCTCGAACAAAAATGGAACGACGTCAACGGTTTCAAAGTCATCGACGTCGATCGACGAGACGGTCTCAAGCTGATCTTCGAGGGCGGGAGCTGGATCCTGATTCGGATCGCAGGCACCGAACCCAAGATCAGGCTCTACGCCGAGGGTCGTTCTTCAGACCAGCGGCGACACCTCATGCATCTGGCGCGACAAATTTTCTCACAACGGAGGACGTGATCATGTTTGATATCGAATTCGTCAGCGGCCGCGAGGTCCTTGACTCCCGCGGCAACCCGACCGTCGAGGCCGAGGTTGTCCTTTCAGGCGGCGCCTTCGGTCGCGCCATCGTTCCGTCCGGAGCGTCCACCGGCTCCCGCGAAGCTCTCGAACTGCGTGACGGCGATCCCGACCGGTTCGGGGGCAAGGGCGTCTTGCGCGCCGTCGAGCACATTAACGGACCGATCGCTGAAGCGGTTGAAGACTTCGACGCCCGGGACCAGTTGGGTGTCGACCAGGCCATGATCGAGACCGACGGCACCGAAAACAAGGCGAACCTCGGCGCCAACGCCATGCTCGCGGTCTCGCTGGCGGTCGCCCACAGCGCCGCTGAGGCCAGCGGCCTGCCGCTCTACCAATACCTCGGCGGCTGTGGTGCGCGCGAACTCCCGGTGCCGATGATGAACATCCTCAACGGCGGCGCCCACGCCGACAACTCGGTGGACTTCCAGGAGTTCATGGTGATGCCGGTGGGTCTCCCGTCATTCTCGGAAGGGCTCCGGGCGGGGGTCGAGGTCTTCCACACGCTCAAGAAAGTCCTCGGCAAGCGCGGCCTGTCGACGGCGGTCGGCGACGAGGGAGGCTTTGCTCCTGATCTGCCGTCCAACCGCGCGGCTCTCGAATTGATAATGGAAGCCATCGAGGCCGCCGGCTATACACCCGGCGACCAAATCGCGCTCGCCATGGACCCCGCCGCCTCCGAGTTTTATTCAGACGGCACCTACAACCTCACGGGTGAGGGTCGAGAGGGCCTGTCATCAGACCAGATGATCGAGGTCTACGCCTCGCTGGTCGACGACTTCCCCATCGTTTCCATCGAGGATGCTCTCGCTGAGAACGACTGGGATGGGTGGGCCAAACTCAGCGCTGTACTGGGCAACCGCATCCAGCTGGTGGGGGACGATATATTCGTCACCAACCCGGAGATTATCCAGGAGGGGATCGAGAAGGGTGTCGCCAACTCGGTTCTGATCAAGCTCAACCAGATCGGCACACTTTCAGAGACCCTCGACGCCATCGAGATGGCCCACAAAGCAGGCTGGACCGCGGTGATCTCGCACCGCTCGGGCGAGACCGAAGACACGACCATCGCTGATCTCGCTGTGGCCATGAACACCGGCCAGATCAAGACCGGCTCCGCCTGCCGGACCGACCGCATCGCCAAATACAACCGGCTCCTGCGAATCGAGGAGGAGCTCGAAGACGCGGCCCGGTACCGCGGACGGTCGGTACTGGCCCTCGGGAGAAAATGAAACGGCTGCCGTTGATCCTGCTCGCACTGGTTGCTCTCGCGGCACTCGGTGTCTTTTCGTCCATCGTTACCCACGGATTCGAGGAGCTGGCAAAGGCCGAGGGGGAACGTGACCGCCTCGAACAGCGCAAGATCGAGCTCTCGAACAGCATCGAGGAATACGAGGAGACCCTCGAGGCCATCCGCACCGACCCGGCCGCCGTCGAGTCACTCGCGCGCGGCGAGCTCGGCATGGTGCGGCCCGGCGACACCGTCATCCTGCTGGCAACACCCACACCACCACCGAAACCCGCCTTGACAGGCCCCACCCCGACTCCTATACTCGCCCTCCCTAAATGACGCGGGGTGGAGCAGTCCGGTAGCTCGTTGGGCTCATAACCCAAAGGTCGCAGGTTCAAATCCTGCCCCCGCAACCAGCACACACAGCGCGGCGCATCAGCGCCGCGCTTTTTTGTGTGCTTTGGCCGGGGGCAGGATTCGTGTCGCCTTCGGCGACGGCAAATCCTGTTTTTGAATTCTTGGAGGCGCCGCTTGGGCGGCGTTTTGTGATTTGTGGCGGGGGCAGGATTCGTGTTGCCTTCGGCAACGGCAAATCCTGCTTCTGATTACTTGGAGTGAGGTATGACGGCGTCGACTCGCCGCGGAGCGGGGATACCTGGAAGGTACACTCGCCCCCTCGTCTTACAGAAGGTCCAGCAGCTTTCGGGCGGCATCTTCGGAAGATGCCGGGTTCTGGCCGGTAACCAGCTTGCCGTCAGTCACCACGAAGGACGCCCAGTCGTCGCCCTTCTTGTACGCGCCGCCATTGGCGATCAGCATATCTTCTACCAGGAACGGTACGACGTCGGTCAGGCCGACGCCCTCTTCTTCGGTATTGGTAAAACCGGTAACCGCCCTGCCCGAAACCAACGACTTTCCATCCGCGGCCTTGGGGTGCTTGAACACCGCCGGGGCGTGGCAGACGGCACCGATCGGGCGGTCA
The DNA here is from genome assembly GCA_033791425.1 of Acidobacteriota bacterium. Taxonomy (GTDB): domain Bacteria; phylum Acidobacteriota; class Thermoanaerobaculia; order Thermoanaerobaculales; family Sulfomarinibacteraceae; genus Sulfomarinibacter. The sequence continues at coordinate 18,699 of JASJGQ010000337.1, read as the reverse complement.
CTGTGCGCGAAGGTCTCGAGCAGTTTGGCGCTGTCCGCATCCTCGGCCAGGTCCCACAGCGGGCCGTGACCGCCGGGATAGAAGATTGCGTCGAACCCGTCGGCGTTGATCGTCGACAAAACATGGCTGTTGGCCAGAGCCTCTTGCGCCGACTCGTCGTCCTTAAAGCGTTCGGTAGCCTCCGTTTGCGCGCTGTCGGCGTCGCTGTTGGGATCAAGCGGCGGCTGCCCACCCTTAGGCGAAGCCAGCGTGATTTCGGCGCCCGCGTCCTTGAAGACGTAGTAGGGGGCCGCGAATTCCTCAAGCCAGAAGCCGGTTTTTTTGCCGGTGTCCCCAAGCTGGTCGTGCGATGTCAGAACCATCAATATTTTCATGGCTTTTCTCCTTGTCGTTTCGGCATTCAGCCTTTCAGGTGGACGACGCGCTTTCCGAACGCCTCACCCCTAAGCAGCCCTGCGAATGCGGACGGCGCTTGTTCTAATCCTTCAATCATTTCCTCGCGGTAACGGATCTTGCCCTCGTTGACCCAGGCGCCCATCTGGCTGGCGAATTCCGGGTAGAGATGGCCAAAGTCGTCGAAAACGATGAATCCGCGCATGGTCATTCGCTTGCGAAGGATCTGCCCCATCAGATAGTTCATCCGGTCCGGCCCATCGGGCAGCGACGTCGCATTGTATTGCGATATGAGGCCACAAAGCGGGATGCGTGCGCAGGTGTTCAGCAGCGGCAGCACCGCGTCGAACACGGCGCCGCCGACGTTTTCGAAATAGATATCGATGCCGTCCGGCACGGCAGCCTTCAGCGCGTCGGGAAAGCCATCGGCCTTGTAGTCGATGCAGGCATCAAATCCCAAGGTGTCGACCACGTGGGCGCACTTCTTGGCCCCGCCTGCGATACCAACCACGCGGCAGCGCCGGATCTTGCCGATCTGACCGACCGTCGCGCCCACCGGTCCGCTGGCCCCGGCGACCACGAGCGTTTCGCCCGCATTCGGCTGACCGATCTGCGTCAGGCCGGCCCAGGCTGTCAAGCCCGGCATTCCCAGCACACCCAGCGCCCAGGATGGGTTCTCGGGGTCCTTGCCCATGTTTGTTACGCCCTTGCCGTCGGACAGCGCGTAGTCCTGCCAGCCGCCGAAAGCAACGACCCAATCGCCTCCTGCGAAGCCGTCGACGTCCGAGCTTACGACCTGCGCGACCGTGCCGCCCACCATGACGTCGCCGATCTCGACCGGCGCGGCATAGGAGGGCGCGTCGCTCATCCGGCCGCGCATATAGGGGTCCAGCGAAAGATATTCGTTCCGCAGCAGCATCTGGCCATTGCCGGGGGTTGGCAAATCGTCGGTTTCCAGCCGCAGCGTGTTGTCGTCGGGTTCGCCCTTGGGGCGCTCGGCCAGGACGAACTTGCGATTTCGGGTGTTGGATTGCGTCATGGGTAGGTTCCTATTCTGATCAGATCCTAGGTGGCTGGTGCAGGGCACTGAATGAGGCACCGCCAGCCGTCGCGCAAGGCGTCGGCTGGCAGGGCGTGTTGGGGCGTTCAGGCATAGGCTCCGGCGGAATAGGTCAACTCATAGCTATGGCTGTAAAGCTCGAAGACAATGCCGAAGGGGTCTTCGACATAGACCATGCGGTAGGGTTTCTCCCCGGGGAAATACTCCCGCACCGGCATCCGCTGCTTGCCGCCTGCAGCGACGATTTTTTCAAGCAGGCCTTCGAGGTCGGGGTCCTGGACAGCGAAATGAAAGGTGCCGTGCTGCCGGAAGGACAGGTTTTCGTCGGGCGCGTGGTTGCCGTCGAACTCGAACAGCTCGAACCCGATCCGATCCGCGGTCGCTAGATGCGCAATGCGCAAACGGTTCCAGCCGGGGCCGAAGACGTCCGTGCACATCCGGCCGATATCGCTATTGTCCTCGGTGACCTCGGTGGGCTCCATGATGATGTAGAACCCAAGGACCTCGGAGTAGAATTTCACCGCGGCGTCAAGGTCAGGCACTGATAGGCCGATATGCGAAAAGGTGCGGGGCGTTGGCAGCATAATGTGGGTCTCCTTTTTTCGTGTCAAGGCAGAGATAGATGGGCGAGGAAGTCTCGTGAAATCATCATTTCGACGACTTTCCATAACGAACAGTAATGAACCGTGAAAAATGCCCAATCGTTGGAGACATTCACCGTGCTATCCGAAACCGGTCACTTCACCCGGACCGCCGACCGCTTGGCCGCGCACGACGGGCAGAACGGCCGCGTCTGACACGAGAACGCAACCAGGACCTCCGCGCGGCACTCCGGGCAGCGAACCCGCGCGAAACCGCAGTCGTGGATACCGCAGTCCAGGTACCGCAGGACTGGGACGTCAAGAAACGTTCTCCAGCGCCCGTACCGCCCCTCGAAGCACTCCTCCCACAGCCCCTTGACCTCGTCGCAGCACCGCTCGGCGAGGCGGTACAAGGGGTGTCGCGCGTGGAGATCGCGGTCGGTACAGGGAGGCAGAGCCGCAGTCGGCCGGCAATGGCTGGTCCCTTCAAGGAACCAGTGCGAACGGGACCCTTCAGCGTGGCCCACCCAAGGCCCTGGGTCAACCGCGTCAACGCTTCGCAACACCGGTGACCGGCTTCATCTCACATCGATCCCGATCACCGCAAGGTCCCGCATATCTCGCTTGCGCGCCCCCGCAACCAAATCACAACAATGGTGCATTCTGAACGTGGCACCCATGCGGCCGGTGACGCAAACGACGCTATCGGGGTACTTCCTGAATCATGGCAACGAACAGCTTCTCGACCTTTTTCCTCGCCCAGGGTGTCTTGCGCAGGAATTTCAGGCTGGACTTCACCGAGGGATCGTTGACGAAACACCTGATGTTGATGCGGTTGCCCAACTCGCTCCAACCATAACGCTCTACCAGAGCATTCACGATCATTTCGAGGGTCTGACCGTGGAGTGGATTGTTCGCCTGTTGAAGGCTCATGGAGGGTCTTTGTCCTTATTTGAATTCTCGCGGCCACGCCAATCAGATGGAACTCATCAGACCCGGCCCGCCGTGTCAAACGCAGGTGTATCGAACCGAAAAGCATCGCACTTTACCCCTGCTGCTCGAACATCTCCTGACAATCGATGCAGAAGGGGGTCTCGGGCTGCGCCTCAAGACGCGCGAAGTGGATCTCCCCGTTACAGTTTCGGCACGATCCAAACGAACCCTGTTCCACTGCGGATAAAGCGCCCTCGATCTGCTTGAGCTTGATCTCGAGTTGCCGTTTGTTCAATGCCGCCATGATCTGCATCTGGATGGCATCCGCCCGCGACAATCTGCCAATTGGAAGGCTGAGGTCTACCGGTTTGGAATCCTCGGTTGTTCCCGTCAGCAAGGTGTTGACTTCGGCCTCCATGGCCAGAAGTCGTTGCCGAAAACTCTCACGCGTGTCCTTTTTCTTGCCAGTCATCAAAACACTCCGGTCTTTCGCCTTCGTTGGGCTTCAAAAAACGCGACCACGCTGTATGCCGCACGTCGACGGTCCCAGTCCAACGATTCCAGTCTATCGCGGTGAACCGCAACGGACCCGGCGTGATCAAAATTCAAAGAAGACTCTCCTGGGCCTGTGCCACAACGAGATCCCAGTACCCAGCCTCACCATTTTGAAAGAGATCGAGTTCGTTCAGCCGCGAACGAAGCCGCTCGATAACGACAAGCTCGTCCTGGTCGGTCGCGGCGCCGACCACTTCGTCACAATAGGTGTTCCAGGCCTCCACAGCAGCAGCAAACACGTCCATCGATCGTCCTGCCGACCTCTCAGTACCATCCAACGGGGAGCGGTACATGACGTGTCCATTTAACCGAAGGTGAAAATTTCCCTCTCGGCCCTGGACCTGAATTTCCCGTGCGATGACATTTACCTCGGGCGCACCGAGGATTTCAATTCTCATGTTGTCGCCTTTCCGCCTGGCAATTCGAATTCGGCATACCACCCTTTGCAGTGGAAGGCCGGCCGGCGCAGGGAATTAAGGAGCCCCTCGAGTCGATGGGCATTCCTTACCACTTCGAAACGCTAGGCGATCATTACAATGTTGTAATGGTGAACGGGGCACCAATCCACCAGTCGAAATCGAGATCGAAATCCGGCCCTCTCGCCGACAGTCGCTCTTCGCTCTACTCGGCTTTGAGCGAGGCCATGTCGATGGAGAAACGGTACTTGACATCCGACTTGAGCATTCGCTCGTAGGCCTCGTTGATCTTCTGGATCGGGATCACCTCGACATCGGCGGTGATGCCGTGTTCACCACAGAATTCGAGCATCTCCCGAGTCTCGGCGATGCCGCCGATGAGCGAGCCGGCCACACTTTTGCGCCCGAACAGCAGGGCGAATGCCGAGACGGGCATCGGCTTCTCGGGCGCGCCGACCAGGGTGATGGTGCCGTCGAGGCCGAGCATGCCGATATAGGCGTTGATGTCGTGATCCGCGGCAATGGTGTCGAGGATGAAATCGAAGGACCCGGCGTGCTCCTGCATCTGATCTGCGTCGGTGGAGAAGATGACCTCGTGGGCGCCGAGGCGCAACGCGTCATCCTGCTTGCCCGGGGAGGTCGTGAACACCACGACATGGGCGCCAAACGCCCGCGCAAACTTCACGCCCATGTGCCCCAGACCGCCGAGGCCGACCACGCCGACCTTCTTGCCCTTGATGTCGCCCCAGCGCCGGATCGGCGAGTAGGTCGTGATCCCCGCGCAGAGAAGCGGTGCGGCGCCGGCCGGATCGAGGTTGTCGGGAATCTGTAGTACGAACTTTTCATCGACGACGATGCCCTCCGAATAGCCGCCGTATGTGACGCCGCCGAGGTGTTTGTCCGGAGCGTTGTAGGTGAAGGTCGCGTTGGGGCAGAACTGCTCGACGTCCTTCTGGCAATTCGGGCAGCTATGATCCGAATCGACCAGGCAGCCGACGCCCACGAGGTCTCCGGGTTTGAAACCGGTGACGGCCGAACCGACCCCGGTGACCCTGCCGACGATCTCGTGCCCCGGTACGCAAGGGTAGGTGGTGGGCATGAAGCTGCTCCACTCATCGCGCACCGTGTGCAGATCGGAGTGGCAGACACCGCAGAAGAGGATCTCGATCTGCACGTCGGTTTCGGCGGTGTCTCGGCGCTGGATCGTGTCAAGCCCCAGGGGTGAGGTTGCGCTCGCTGCGGAGTAGGCTTTGGCGTCGTGCATGGGTTTTCTCCTTGTTGATTCCGTTGGTCGTTCGGTGATTCGAGGTCTGACCGGAGCCGAACGCGAGATGATACTGACAGAAACCGCGATCACCTCGGGGCTATTTCACGACTGACGGTTTGGGGAGCCTGATCGCCGCAAAACCGGGATGACGGCCGTGAGCGACCGAGCGCCTTCTTGACAACCCGACGCCAGAGTTATACCTTGTTTATGCCTGTCGTCCAGGCAACCCGTCCACGCCCAATCTCATCGCTGGCCCCCAAAGCCCGATGAGGAAAGGAGCGTGACATGGAACTCAACGAAAGCCGGAACATCGTCAAGACTCTCGCGCAGGGAGTCCACCCCACCACTGGAGAGGCCTTCCCACCTGAAAGCCCCTACAACGAACCGGACGTGATCAGGGCCCTGTTTTCGATTCTCGAATTTGTCAAACAGGCCAGGAAACCGAAGAAAAGCGTTGAGGAGAGGCGCCGGGAGAACCTCGAAGTCGGCAGACCGATCAACTCGGGTCTGCCGTGGACCGAGGAGGACCGTGTGATCGTGAGGTCAGGATTCCAGGAAGGCACGACCGTCGAAAAGCTGGCGGCGACGCTCGGTCGAAGCTCGGGTTCCATTGTCGCGGAGGTGATCAGGCAAGATCTATTGCCGCCGGAAATGAGGTAAAAGAGCAGCGATCGACGAACGCTCACAGGCGGGGTTGGATCCTCACGCTGAATCTACTTAGGCATAGAGGTCCGGCAGGATCGACTGCGCAAAGCCACATTTAGGAGTCGAAACGCTGATTTCTTCACTCCCCAGCAAGATGCCTGGCGATATGTTCCGCCCAGATCTGATTCCCCCGTGAGGACCAGTGTGCGAGTGGCGCGAACAGGGCCGCCCGTTCTTCGCGATACGCTTCGATCTGCGCCGGTACCAGGTCGAGCATGTCGACCGGCTGATCCAGAAATTCCGCCCGTTTGGAATTGAACAGCTCGCGCCACTCTGGGTCGGAGAGGTACCCGAGAACTCCGGCAGGAGCCAGCAGTACGACCACAGTGAGCGGTCGATCCCGCTCCGCACAGACCGAAGCGGCGCGACCAACGATCGCCCGACTGCGTGCGAGATCAGAGGCCCAGTTCGTGGTGCTACGGTGCCATGAACCCCGGCGACCGAAGAGCCATGCCGCCGCATAGCTGATGCGAAGGAGACGAGGTGTGCGCGAGGCCTCCGGGACAGGGACATTCTCGACCTTCAGAGACCCGTCGACCAATCGGAAGACCGGCTTGGCGTGGACGAACTCGCTGGCACTGTCTCGCACCAGATCCTCGGGAAAGAGAACCATCACTACGTAGTGATCGGGCTCGAGGAGGCCACCCTCCTCCTCGAGCAGCAGCACCGACTGGCCGAGGCTGTAGCCGTGGACGCCGTAGTTCAGGACCTCGAGATCAGGCCGAAGCTCTCCCAGATGGTCGGCGACCGTCTCTCCATCATCAACCTCTTCACCAAATGCGAGCGAGTCACCGAAGAGAGCGATGCGGCGGACCCCGTTCGCCGCAACAGGAGCGTAGTCACGGGTGGCTCGAAGACCCAGGGAGTTGATGGTCACGGTAAAGGGGACGGTACCGTCGCTCCGGTATCCGGGCTGATTCGTCCAGCCGAGTAGCGGATGGTACCTGTCCCAGTGATAGCTGAAACCGCCGAAATCGGCGACCCGCCATTCGGCGGCGCCAGTGATCTTTTCGGTGCTCTCATAACGCGCACGAAGAACGACTTCGAGCAGAGCCGCCGCAATCACCAGGAGCAGAAGGGCGGGAATCAGGGAAAACATCAGACGTCTGCCCAATGACGGCTGGGACTGGACGGGGCTTTCCATCGGGTGACGACCCGTGCCTTTGCCTGAGGATTTCACTCGCTAAATTGTACGACAGTCGACTTCTGACGATTGGGCCTCAACTTCCCACTTGCTTGACGTCTTCGACCTTTTTCACGGTCAGATCGAACACCAGGTCCTTGCCGGCGAGCAGGTGGTTGGCGTCGAGCCGGGCCACGTTCTCGTCCAGGTGGACGACCTTCAGGGGAAATCGTCGACCCTGTTCGTCCTGGGCCGAGACCATGGTGCCGACGGCGACATCGGGTGGCAGCTGGGCGCGGGGGGCTTCGACGACACGAGCCTCATCTCGGTCTCCGAAGCCATCGGCAGCCGACACCGCGGCGACCACGTGCGCCTCCGGCTCGAGCCCGACCAGGGCCTTCTCGATCGCCGGGAAGATCTGGCCGGCACCAATGATGAAACGCATCGGACCGGTCTCAGAGGAGGAGTTCAAGACGGCGCCATCGACGTCCTTGAGCTCGTTTCGGCGGTGACCATACGGCCGTCCCGGATGTTGGCCTTGCCCTCGATGGGCACGGTCTCGGGTTCATGGTGGTGGTGGTGATCGTGCCCATCGCAGCCTCCTACGCCACCGCCGCAGGTGTGCGCCTCGCCGAAGGCGCGGCAACCACCGGAGACAAAGAGCTCGACCGCCTCTCTGACCGTGCCGGCATCCTCTTTGAAGCGGACGTCGATACCGACCTGTGGGAATCCGGCGAGCGGGCGCCCGCCCATACCGCCGGCGAGGAGAACCTCGACCCCGCGTTCCTTGAGGAGGGTCACGGGCGCCATGCAGCCGCCCTCGACGTGCCCTGAATTTTCAAGAATCGAAGCCTCTCCGATAGCGTCGTCGGTCACGTCGACCAGGGTGAAGGCGGCACAGTGGCCGAAGTGCTCCGAAATGGCGGCATCGAGACCGTCGGTGGTGTCAGCAGGAATAGCGATCAGCATCACACGCTCCGTTCACGAGGTTCGGATGGTAACCGGCCATCAGGCGGCTGTCCACGTTGACTATTGCGCAGGTGGACACATCACAGCTCGGATGGGCGGCCGCGAATCCCCGGTAGCTGACAACCAACCTGGGAAGGGCAAAACTGCCGAGCCGGCTTTCACCAACCTATCCCGTTCCTAACCTTGGACGTGTGATACGCTCCGATACGTGGGTCGAGGACTCCCTGTCCCCCTTCGCTTTGCTAAGATGTTCTGCAACCAAGGAGCGGGCATGAGAACTTCACTCGGTCGAGTCGTGTTCGTGGTCGTCGCGGTGGCGGTGATCGCTGTTTCGGGTCAGAACATCTGGAGCCAGTCGGCTTCGCCGAACCCCGGTCTCGGCGCCGCAGCTCCGGACAGCGATATAGACGAAGATCTCTTGAGCGCTCTCACGCCGCTCGATCGACAGATCCTCAAGTTCGTCAACCAAAGCCAGCTCGACCAGCTCCGCGATGGCACGGACCCGGCTGACATTTTCCTGTCGAACGGTGAGACCTTGAGCGTGCTTGCCGCGAAGACCCAAGAGGAGACTTCGCGCAACCTGTTCTTCGCTCCCGTTGCCCCCTGCCGATTGCTCGACACGCGCCGCGCGCCCGAGGGCTACCTACTGGCTGGCGAGACGCGCGGCTTCCGGGTGCGCGAGACAGAAAACGGGTACGCCGCGCAGGGCGGCGCCGAGGAAGGCTGTGGCCTGCCCGGCCTCGATGGCGTGACGCTCAAGACAAATGCCGTGCGAGCGATCGCACTCAATGTTCTGACCGTGGATGTCGGTGGGCCGGGGAGCCTGGCCATCTGGCCGGCAAACCGATCAGAACCGGAGATTGGTTCCGTGAGCTTCGCCAGCGCTCTGGCTGGTGGCGGAGTGACCGGTGGGGTTCTGGTGCCGTTGTGCGACGAGGTGGGGTTCGATCCGTGCAGCGCCGCCGATTTCAAGATCAAGGCCAAGCTCTCTGGGTCCCACGTGGTCGCCGAACTCGTCGGCTACTTTCACGCCTCGCCTTCGAGGGCTGCGTTGCAGATCGACGAGACGCCGGAGCAAGCGGGTGATGCCACCGGGCAAGCCGGCGGTGCAGAGCAGCCCGGCGGCTTCGACGTGAGCCCGGACGCCCGCTTGCCGGGACGCGTCACCGCCTCGCGGTCACCGCTCGGAGGGCAGCGAGTGGCGGCGCCAGCGCAAGATGCAATACCCCGGGTCGATCACATGCTCCCGCTCGAGGGAGACAAGGCTGGCCCGAATGCCAAGGCCGGGGAGTACGAGATCTCACTTCGAGGCGAACTGGCAACCGGCCACGGTGCCGGAGCAGCGGTCTACGGTTGGATCCCGAACGACACCTTTAATTTCCTGGCTGCCGCAGTGAAGGGGCACGCGACGACCGGCAACGCCGTGCACGGGGAGGCGCCCAACGGCCGGGCCGTCTACGGCAAGACCGAAGACGGTTACGCAGTTTACGGATTCGACGGCGGATCCAGTCCCAACCGTGGTTATGCCGGTTTCTTCTACAGCACCAACGGCATTGGTGTGTATGGCTACAGCAACGGGAATCGTGCGCACCCCAACATTTATGCCCCGGGCGTCTACGGCCAGAGCAATCAGGGGGTCGGGGTCTGCGGCCGGGGAGACACCTCGAACAGCTACAGCTTTTACAACGAAGGCGGCTATTTCGAAGGCGGCAAGGGCCTCTACGCCCGAGGCACCGACTCCGCAGGCGAACAGGGCTATGGGGCCCGCATTTTCAGTTCCCAATACCGCGGCATGTATGCTCAGGGCGCCTCCGGTTTTTACGATGCATACTTCGGCGGCACCACTGGGATCAGCGCCAACGGCATCATCGATCGATCCGGGAAAAGAGTGGTGCTTGCTGTAAATCTGGGGGCCCGGGCGATTCGACCCGGCGACTTGATCGCGATTGTCGGCACCGCGCCTTCTCCGGAGAACGGCCAACCCATCATTGGGGTCTCGAGACTCGACGCTCACAATTCCGAAGCCCTCATCGGCGTGGCGCAACAGGCCTACGAGGTCACGATCATCAAACAGCCGGACAGCAATGAGTCCACGAACTTTTCTCCGGTCAAGGGTGTGGCCGAGCCGCAACAGTACCTCGCCATCGTGACCGGAGGGCTGATGCCTGCAGTCAATCTCGACAACTTACCCCTGCTCCCCGGCAGAAAGATCGGCGACAAGGTCGCGTTGCAGATCGGCACCGCGGTCGAGGTGGGCGATGCCCAACTGAAGGCGGTGACTCTCGGCAAGGTCGCTTCTGCACCGGATCTCGCCAATGGTACGATCGCCATCTTCATCGACATTGACTAGCCCGTTGCCGTCCAGAAACTCCGGCGTGCGCCGGACAAGGAAGTCCGCAGTTTGACGGCGAAAATGAAAATCGCAGAAGCGACGTGGTGAGCGATCACGCGGGTCAATCGCCTGCAGCCGGTTCTCTGGTGATGGAGGAACGGCCCCACCGCTCGCTCGCCGACCGCCTGCTGGAAGGCGGCTGGCTGGCGATCGCGGTGCTCGTACCGCTGGTGATCAACCCCTGGGGTCAGAGCATCTTTGCGCTGCCCAAGGCGGCCGTTCTGTGCACGTTGGTTTTTGGAATGGTGGGGGTGTGGGTTTCGGCGCGACTCCTGGACCGACAACCGACGGACCAAGGTCTCAGGCTGTCGACCATGACGCTGCCGGTGGCTGCGGTGCTCACCGTGATCGTCGCGGCGACCGCGCTGGCTCAGGCTCCGCTGCTCAGCCTCTGGGGCAGTCACGGGCGGGCGCAGGGCGCTTTGACCCTCGTCTCTCTGCCGATTCTCCTGCTGCTGGTGGCGACTCGGCTTCCCGGCACCGCAGGAGCGATGCGGCTCTTCTGGGTCGCGAGCGCGACGACGCTGCCATTGGCTGCCTACGCCGGGCTCCAGCTGTTTGGACCCGACCCGCTCGGCCTCGTGACCGACTCGCGATCACCGGTCTTCGCCACGCTGGGGCGATCCAACTTCCTGGGCGCCTACCTGGCGATGCTGGTACCGCTGACACTCAGCCTGCGTTTGCTGGCTCAGCGGCCACTCGTCAAGGCTCTGGCGACCACGCTCGCGGTTCTCGCGGGGGCGGTGCTGATTGCGACTCAGACGCGCGCCGGCATTCTTGCGGCTGGGGTGGCCCTCACCTGCTGGGCCGGCCTGTATTTTCGCCGCGGCATTCTCGGCCTGAGGCGGCGCACTCCGGCGCTGGTCGCGGGGTGGAGCCTCGTGGGCCTCCTCGTGGCCGCGGCGCTGGGCTTCGCGCAGGCTGGCGGATCGGGGGCTGCGCGACTCGCGATCTGGCAGGGGACTCAGAAGCTCATCGCCGCGCGACCTCTGCTGGGATACGGCCCGGATGCACTCGGACTGGTCTTCCCGCGGGTCTACCCTCCCGAGTTGGTGTACTACCAGGGCCGGGGCCTGGACGTCGACCGCGCCCACAACGTCATCCTCGATTGGGCGGTCACGCTCGGCGTCCTCGGGCTGTTCGCCGGGGCAGCTGTGCTCTATGTGGTCGTGAGATCGGGGTGGCGCACCCTGGCTCGCACCGCCGCCGATCCCGCACCCGACGACCGAAGACGTGAGCTTCTGGTCATTGGCGCCCTCTCCGCAATCATCGGCAACCTTGCCGGCACTCTCGTGAGTTTCGACTCTCTGCCGACCTTGGCCTGCGCCTGGTTGCTGGCCGGCGTGGTGGTGGCGTTCGACAAGGGCCAGGAGACATCCGCCGAAGCTACGGCGACCGCCGGACTCGCGGCCCGGATCGTGCCCGCCCGCGGCGCGGTCATGCGATCCGTGGCGCCGGCTCTGATCGGCTTGATCGCCATCGGCGCGTCGGGTGCATTCAACCTGCGGCCGCTGGCGGCGGACGTGTTGGAGCGGCGCGCCATGCAACTCGCGGCCGAGGGAAAATGGAGCGAGGCGATCGCCGTCGGCGAGCGAGCGATGGCCTGCTTCCCGGCCGATCCGGCCCACCGTCAGTACCTGAGTTGGCTCCACCTGCAAAGTGCCCTCGTCGGCGGCCCGAACAGCCAGGAACATCTCTCCTCCGGCGAGCGGCTGCTCGAAGAGGCGATCGCCCAACGGCCTGATGACTTCCGGCTCGTGGCGTCGCTGGCGGAGTTCCAGAGCGCTGCAGCCCTGCACTTCGATCGGCGCCGCTCGAGGTCAGCCGAAGCAGCTTGGAAGCGGGCGACGAAGTTGGCGCCCAACCACGGCATGCTGTATCGGGGCTGGGGTCGCTTTCGGTCGCAGGCGGAAGACCCGGAGGGGGCCATACCGTTGTTGCGCAAGGCGGTTGATCTCGACACCACAGATGCCGAGGCCTGGCTCGTGCTGGCGGGTTTGGAGCTTCAAGGACGACGTCCCGCTTCGGCTCTGGTCATGTACCGGCAAGCCGCCAGGCATGCGCCGGAGCGGCCCGAGCCCATTCTCGGGGTGGCGCGGGCCTACTGGCTCCTGGGCCAGCCGGAGGTGGCGCGGCGGACAGTTGCGGATGCGCTCGAAATCGCGCCGCAGAACGCCGCCGCGCTGAATCTTCTCGAGGAGTTCTCGGCGCTGAGAGACCCCGCCTCCGGCACTCCGGAGTGAGGCCGATCGGGTCCCGATCAGGCATGGCCGGGGTTACGTGGCTCCGACCGAGCTCGACCAGCGAATGGTATTGCCCGTCTCGAAACCGTCCGCAAAGAGGGGAATCAGGCACGGGCCCGAACCTGTGGCGTTGATGGCTCGTACGTTGATTGCTCGCGCGTTGGCACCGGCGACCACCCGCATGGCATCGTCGAAGCAGCCGGCGGACCCCGGACCGGTGGTGTCGACGCTCAGGTCCGATATCAGAACGTCGACCCCAAACCCATTGACCATCACCTGACCCGTGATCGTTGTCAGGCCAATCCCGGATCCCACCATGGTGAGGCTGCGATTGATGGACACGATTTCTGCGAACGTCCCGGGACCAATTGCGATGGTCGAGCAGCTCGCATCGTTGACGGCAATCTGGATACTACTTCGGTTCCCCGGCACGTTGCAGGTCTGCGCGGACGCGCTCATGGCGCTTCCACCCAGGACCAGGATCCCGAGGAGGAGACTGGATCGGAAGAGCGATGCTCGCTTCCTCATGGATACCTCTCCAAGGCCGCTGTCGATGGTTCGCCAGGATCTTCGCCGGCCATGCAACCGGAGTCCAATTGAGTCCGATTGGGTCCGCTCGAATTCTCCACGTCGAGGGTAGCATAGGGCGGGATCCATGAGCAGCCCGCATCTCACCGGCTCTCTACTGCGCATCGCCACCCTCGCCAAGGAAACCGGCGATCCGGCGCTTGATCGTCGCCAGCTTCTCGTCGAGCGGTTTCTCGGCGAAATGGGTCAACCGCAGCCGCAGCGGTCGTTTGGGCATGAGGTGTGGCTCGTACATTCGGCGATAGCGCCCGAGCATCTTTTCGAGACGGCGGTAGTCGACGCCACGGATCTTGGCCTCTTCCGGGCGGCGACTGCCGGCTGCCGCAGCATTCCCCTCGAGGAGAAGGTCCTGTTCCACCGCCCAGTCGAAGAACCAGGACCCGGGAATCGGGCTGAAGAACGACGGGGAGAAGTAGCGCGGCCGGATCTCCTCGATAGCAGCCATCGACTCGCGGTCGTGCTCGATGTACCACTTCGTGTCGGAGAACGGCATTCCCAGGATGAGGTTGGCAAAGATGTCGATCCCGAGGTCACGGCAGATCCCGGCCGCATCGAAATTCTGGGCGCGGGTCGTGCCCTTTCTCATCCAGCGCAGCATCGGGTCGTTGAACGACTCGAAGCCGATGCTCAGAATTCGAAGTCCAGCGTCCTGCATGGCGGCGAAGAGCTCGGGGTGGGCGCAGATGATGTCCGAACGCGAGGCGGCCCACCACTGGATTCCCCGTTCGACGTGACCGCGCCGATGCAGGCCGCGACAGAAATCCGCGACCCACTCACGCCGGATTACGAACTGGTCGTCGTGAAAAACGACGCTCTTGAACTCGTAACGCTCGTACAGCTCATCGAGCTCGTCGAGCACGTTCTCCACCGATCGATGGCGGAAGGTCGGCAGACGCACCCCCTCGTGCCGGGACGATGGGCGCGTGAAGAGATTCTGCTCTCCGGGTCCGCAGCAAAAGCGGCATTGCCAAGGGCAGCCGCGTTTCGTGAGCAGATCGACCGTCGGCGTTTCGAGGTGCCAGAGCTGAAAGCGCGTTCGATCACGGTAGTCGTCGTATAGCTCTCGGTCTTCAAAAGGAATTGCGTCGAGGTCCGGAGGTTCGCCCCAGAACACGCGAGGATGCGCCGCGGGGTCGCGCAGCAGCTTCGGCAGGGAGATCTCGCCCTCCCCGCGGATGACGAAGTCGACGCTCCTGTCTTCCGCACCGAGGTGCGGGTACATCGTGAAGTGGATGCCGCCCGCGATGACAACGACCTCGGGGAGAACGCGTTTCGCCCGGCGGCAGCACTCGAGGGCGATTTCGATCTCCGACGTGTGGGCGGTGACGCAAAGAAACTCCGGCCGGGCTGCGATCAACTGCTGCTCGAAATCCTGCCAGCTCTCCATGAGACGGAGATCGAGCAGGATCGGCTGGTGCCCAGCAATCCGCAGAGGACCCGAGAGAAACAGCAGGCTGTGCCGCGGCAGCGCGTCGTCCATGTGGCGCGGCGCCAGCCCGGTTCCCCAGTCGCTCGAGACGAGCGCGGGGTTGACGAGTCCTACTTTGGCCACGGTTTCGGCCTCGGTGGCTTGCGAGAAGGGATAGGCACTCCTTTTTTCGGTGGTTCCGCGGTCACTGTCTTCATTCTCCTTCGGAAACACCACGACGTCGAGGGCATCTGAGGAGGAAAGTCCCGTTCCGGCTCCGGCGTGAAGTGCCTCACCATCCTCGCGATGAGACCGGTGATATGCAGGCTAACGAGCCCGGTGTCGCCACCACCAACGGCGCCACCAGGGAGGTGAAATGAGGCGGAGACCGCCGGCCGATTCCTCCACCTCCAACAACCGGGCGCGTTCCAGGGGCGATCGATTCGGAGCGTGGAGGGCCATCACCAGACACCGGTCGAGATCACAAAAGAGCATTGCGTGGCCGCCGTCCCCCTGCCGCAGGGGCTGCGGCGCTTGGTGCCACGGGCCCAGCAGCGCGCCGGTCGCACCGGGCGAGGCCGACCGCGTAGCCACGGCGGGAAAAGCTCGACCACAGCATGAGCAGGTCACCGCCCGGTGCGCGGTGGAGAAAAGGGCCGTCGGTGACGAAGTGATGCTGTTCCTGGACCGGGCGCACCCAGGGCGCCGCGGATGCGCAAAAGAGCTCCACCGGGTCGCCGGCGGCGGCGTCAAGGGCGGGCGTCATCGGCATGGCACAGATCCGACCATTGTCGATCTGGAGCCATTCATGGCAGAAGACCAGCCACGGTGTACCGTCGTCCGCCACGTAGAGAGTGCCGTCGAGACACTCCCACCCGCGCGGGGTCACGGGTCCGGAGCTGAGCGGAAGAAAGGGACCGGCCGGATGATCGGCGACCAGGGTCTGGACTCCACGGCCGTCGCGGGCACCGCGAAAGCTGGCGATCATGACCAACCGACCCCGGTGGCGATGGACTTCCGGGGCCCAGAAGTTGTCCTCTCCCCAGAAACCCGAAGGTGGGCGGAAGACCCTGAACGGACCCCGCCAGATCTCGAGGTCCCGGCTCCTCCAGGCATCAAAGCCGATCCCGGGACCGTGCCACGGGTCGGGGTCGGTGGTGCCGTAAAGCCAGTAGGTCCGGGCTTCCCGCTCGACCAGCACGAACGGATCGCGGATGCGAATCTCTTCCAGGGGTCGGTCCGTTACGCCATTGTCGTGGTCGTCCATCATCATCTCGGAAGTCTACGCGGTTCAGGTGTAGGGTATAAATGGTGACAATGGAGCCCAACCACAAGATGCTGGCCGCTGTGGCGCTGCTCGCCCTCGCCTTCACCATCACCCTGCCGGCGATCGACAACGGATTCTCCCTCGACGACTACAATTGGCTCGCCCGAGTCAGCTTCCGCTCCTCGACGGTCGCCTTCCTGCTCACCCCGGAGCCCGGCCAGTTCGTCAATTTCGGCGCGCGGGGCATGTGGCTCGCAGCTTTCACGGGCTTCGGCCTCGAGCCGATGCCCTACCACGCGCTCCTGCTTCTGCTCCACGGCGCCGTCGTGCTGCTGCTGTGGCGGATGGCCTCCGAGACGTTCGATGCCGATGTCGGCCTTCTCGCTGCGGCCCTCTTCTGCGCTCAAACCGCAGGCGCCGAGGCGATCTTCTGGTTCGCCGCCTCGCCCCACGTGCTGGTGTCGGCGCTGGTCCTGGCCGGCACTTTCGGTATCGTCCGGTACCTGGCGACCGACTCCGCCAAAGCTCTAACGGGCGGGCTGATCGCCGTCGGGGCAGCCCTGCTGACCAAAGGCACTGCGTTCGCCGTGCTGCCGGTTGCCGCCGGGTGGACGGCAATCTGCGGATCGGAGCCGCGGCGGCGGCGGGCCACGGCAGTGTTCGGTCTCGGATTGGCGGCGGTCGCCGCCATCGCTCTCAATCTGGCGGTATGGGGTGGCGAGTCCTACCTGGTCGAGCGGGGCCTCTACCGGTTCGGTGTGCACATGTTCTCCAACACCGCAACCAGTGTCGGGATGGTGGTGCTGCCGTGGACCGGCATCGCCGCCGAGTTGGATCTCTCCGACGCGTTGGCCAGCGCTCGGGTGGCGGCCGGGGTCGCCGGTCTCGTAGCCGGGGTCGCCATACTCATCGTGGGTTCGGGTCGTCTGCGGTGGTGGACAGCCCTTGCCGCCTTTTCGCTGGCGCCGACACTGCCCTTCGCCATGAACCCGACGTCACGCTATGTCTATCTGCCCTCGGCGGCGGCAAGCGTGCTTGCAGCGGTGGTGTTCCGTCGAGCGATCCGCCGGCGAGGACTGCGGTTGGCCATGGTCGCCGCTCTGTGTCTAGCCGCCCTCATCGACATGCGGCTGCGTGACAACCATTTCGAGTATCGTGAACGACTGATGCGCGACATGGTCGCCGGGATCACCACTGCGTTGCCGGCGCCGCCTGCCGACGGCGTGGTCCAGATGGCGGGGCTGCCCCGCCTCGGCCTCGATCCGGGCATCCACCTCGAGGCGGCTCTCCAGATCGCGTGGAGAGATCCTTCGATTCGATTCGAGTTGGTGCCCGATGATCAGGCCGATCGGCCCGGGATTCTTCGGTGGCGTGACGGCCGAATCATTGCAGGTACCACGGAATCACCCAGCGCAGATTGAAGATGTTGGTTGCGACCAGGATGAGGACGGCTGCACTCGCGAATAGCGCGGTCCGGCGTCCCATCGCAGCTCGCGCTCCGACGCCGAACAGAATCGAGCTCGCGATCGAGACGAGCAACAGGTACCGTCCCTGCGGCTGGAAGTCGGCCAGCGAATAGACGGCCACCGCCGTGGTTGCCAGGGCGACCGCGCACCAGTTCCAGGCGATCAGTCGCCGCACCTCGTCACGGTCCGTCGAAATGCGGGTTCGTTCGGGTTCTCGCCAGCCGATGATGAGACCCACAAGGACCACCGCTGTCAGTCCGAGATAGACGAGGGCTGCCCACGGGTCCGGAAACATCTCCATCCATCCGAAAGCGCCCCACCAGCTGGTAAAGAGCCGCCAGGAGAAGGCGCCGATGCCATGCTCTCCCAAAAGCGTCAGGCGGGGCCGTTGAGCTCCCATCGCGACGGCGGTCTCCGCGTCCGAGCCGAAGGCTCCAACCTCGAGCGCGAGCGGGTCCCCTGCCCCGTAGGCAAGTACGTTGTGGCCGATCCAGGGCAGCACGACCGCCAGTACGACCGCGGAGGCGACGGCGCCGGACCGCACGATCCCGCGCCACGAGGGGCCCTCGCCGTCGAGGCGCAACCACACGAGGTAGAGGGGGAGCGCCAGCAGCATGGGGATCTGGGTCAGGGTGCCGATCCCAATGATGGTTCCAACCAGCGCGGGGGGGCACCTGGCGGCAATTGCCACCGTAAACACTCCGAATAACAACTCGGTCAGAACCCCATTGCCAATCGAGACCGCCATGAAACACCGCATCGGCGACAACGCCAGAAGAACGGTAGCCAGGAGAGCGGGCCAGCGGTCCTTCCAACCGCGGGCTCGAGCCAGTGCCAGCGGCACGCAGACGACCAGGCACGACAACGCCAGGTTGACCAGCTTGACGAGCTCGGGACGGGGGGCGAGCCGCCAGACGACCGCCGCCAGAACGTAGTAGACGGGGGGCTGGTGGTGTTCG
The DNA here is from genome assembly GCA_033791425.1 of Acidobacteriota bacterium. Lineage (GTDB taxonomy): Bacteria > Acidobacteriota > Thermoanaerobaculia > Thermoanaerobaculales > Sulfomarinibacteraceae > Sulfomarinibacter. The sequence goes on along the minus strand of JASJGQ010000337.1, from coordinate 374 downwards.
TAGGCAAACCTCAGAAGCATCGGGTCGTCGCTGGTGACGTCGGCGAAGTGGCGCTGTTTGAGAGCCTCCAACTCGGCCGGCGCCCAGGCGCCGGGTTCCATGGTCGGAAGGACGTCCCCGGACGCGACCGCCCGAACACGATTGAGGTGGGCCGGCTCGTCGGGCCAGTTGAAAAGGGGGAGCACCGCCCGGTAGCCGAGTGCCAGGGCTATGTGCAGCGCCAGCAATAACGGTAGCCAGAAGACCGGTCGCAACTCCATGGCGAGCAGTCTACCCCCACCAGTCCGCGCAGCTGGACCCACCGATGATTATGGCGGTATGCTGTGAGTGGAGGTCGAGAGGTGAATGAGTTGCGGCCGCTGACCGCGGTGATC
>JASJGQ010000336.1:0-7661 GCA_033791425.1 Acidobacteriota bacterium | reverse complement strand
GGTTCGCCGGTTGATGAAAAGACACGGATGCCCGACCAGTCGGCCTCTTTGCACGCGCCCGAATCGCGCCACGCGCGGACCAACGACGGCACGACCCCGAGCATGGTCACGCCGGCGCGGCGGACGAAATCGGCAAAGCCCGGCCCTGAGGGAAGACCCTCATACAGCGCGAGGCACGCTCCGTTGATGAGGGACGCGTAGATCAGCCACGGCCCCATCATCCAGCCGATGTTGGTGGGCCAGGCGACGACGTCGCCGGGGTGAATGTCCTGGTGGAAACGGCCGTCCATCGCGCACTTCAAAGGCGTCAGGTGGGTCCATGGGATGGCCTTGGGATCACCGGTGGTGCCGGAGGAGAAGAGGATGTTGGTGGTGGCTGTGGGTTTGGCCGCGACTGATTCGAAATTTTCGGAAGGGGCAAGGAAATCCAGCCACAAGAGGTCACCGTCGCGCAGATCCGGAGCCGCGCCGCTGGTCTCGAAGATGACGATGGTTCGGGGTGCGCCGGCTTCGCAGACCTTTCGATACAGCGGGATCAAACGGCCGCCGCGGCTGAAGGAATCGACGGTGATGATGCCGGTTGTATTTGAAATTTCGAGACGCTTTCGGACTTCGGGTGGTGCGAAGCTGTCGGCGATCGAAACGACCACGCACCCGGCGCGGATGATCCCGAGATAGGCCGCGACGCATTCGAAGTTCATCGGCATGTAGAGCGCGATCGCCTCGCCACGAACAAAACCGTGAGCGGCTAGGCCGTTTGCGACCCGGTTGGCCAGCGCCTCGAGTTCGCCGTAGGTATGGGTCACGAGCTCGTTGGTACCCTCTCGTCCGACGACCACCGCGATGGTGCACTCCGTTGGCTGGAAACAGCTGTCAACGATGTTGAGCTCCGCGCCGGGAAGCCACCGCGGACTGGCGGCGCCGCCTGCGAGATCGAGGATCTCGTTCGGAGGTCGCTTGAAGACGATACCGAGATCGTCGATCGATCGCCGCCAGAATCCTGCGCGGTCAGTCGCGGACCATCGGTGGAGATCTTCATATCTCTCGAACCCGAGTGATGTCATCAACTCCTGCACGTTGGTCTCGGCGATCCCATTGTTATCCGGCAACCACGCCGGTGGTGGAGAGAGTGGCACTGCGCGATCTGCGAAGATTTCGTTGAAACGGGACCACTGCTCGGCGAATGGGATTTCGGGACGGTCGCGGACCTTGGCGACGAACTCGAGCCATTGTGCGGTCTGGGCATTTTTGGACGTCATGACAGAACCCTCAACCCCTCGCTCCGTCTACGAATTCCGGGGAAGCCGAGCGTTCAATTCCTGGGATGTTCAACGTGAGAACGTTCCACCCGAACCACGTCGTCCCCATCGAGCACTTCGAGCAATCGATCGAGGGCCGCGTTCGCCGCCGTTTCGTCGGTGGACTCGAAGGTGATCCAGACTCGGTGGTCCTCACCCTCCGATCGCGGATAACTGCCGATCTTGACATCCGGACAGGTTCCGTCGATGGCAGTCAATCGGTCGGCGATCACGCTTTCATCGGAGTTCAGATAGAGGTTGGCGAGGTGTTTCTGCGTGCCTTCGAGCTCGCCACGGAGGGCGGGGATCTTGGCGGCGAAGAGCCGGGGGATGCCCGGGAAGATATACACGTTCTTACATGCGACCATTGGAATCAGCCCGTCGTTCGAATAGACCAGGCGACTGCCGGCAGGGATATCGGCCATTCGCAATGCAGCCTCGGTAAAGCGCTCGCCCCACCAGGCGTGGATCATCTCGACCAGATCGGGGTGGCGCTCGACGGCGACCCCGAACGCCCTGGAGATCGCCGCAACCGTGCGGTCGTCGTGGGTCGGTCCGACGCCGCCCGAGGTGACGACGGCATCGTATCGCTCTGCGCAGAACCTGACCTCCGCCACGATATCCTCTTCAGCATCGCCAATATACGAGATTCGGTTCAAATCGACACCGATGTCGGCAAAGAGCTCGATGAGAGGTGGGCCGTTGGCGTCGCGCACCCTTCCCGAAAGAATCTCGTCACCGATGATGATGGCTGCGGCGGTCGTCATCGCAGCAGTATAGCCCCACTTGAATTAGGAATTAGGAATTAGGAGTTAGGAATTTCATCGCAATGCGGTGCCGATGGGTGATGTCGGAGTGTTCAGAATAGGCGGAACCGAATGCGGCGGCGGTTGCTGGCAGCCGGGACGGCCGCCCCACAAACGCTCCGGAGTCGGTCTTCTTGTGGGGCACGCGTCTCGCGTGCCGCGTCGATTGGGCCACGTGCGACGGAGGTGCCGTAGAGGAAGCGCGTGCGGAAACGAGCCACGTGCGGCGGAGGTGCCATTCTTTGCATTGTTTGATCCCCCGTTCCTCCGGTCGGCTGGGATCGCCTTGGGCAATCAATGCACAGGGTGGCTCCTCCCGGGAAGGGCGTGCTAAACGTCGGGGTTGGCAGGACGCCGACTTCCCCCCCCTAAAACAACTCCCCACCAAAGAATCGGCTGTGGAACACGGTGAGCACCGCAAACACCGCGATGGCGATCAGGGTCAGCGGGAACGCCATTTCGCTGAGGACGAGGCGGTTGCGGCCGGTGATGATGGCGCCGAAGGGAAGGACCGATGTCTGTTTGCAGAACTCGACAAAGGTCTCGCCCTTGGTTCGTTTCAAGCGGGCATCCATGTCGTATGCGCCGAGGACACCGACGACGACGAAGGAGCCGAAAAAGGCCACGTCGCCCACGGTTCCGTTGGCCAAGAGGTGGGCGAGGCCCCAAAGCGCCAAGGCCATATTCATGGGGTGGCGGGTGATGCGAAGCACGCCGTGCACCTGGTCCTTGGCCGGCGCCATGCTGGAAGGGCTCGGGGTGGCCAACGACTGGAAGAATAGGAAAAAGGCGAAGAGCACCAGCGCCGCGGCGACGATGCGTTCGGGCCAAAAGGGGAGCTCCCACAGGACCGGACCGAGGTGGCGGTTCTGCCACCAAAGAACGGCCGCAGGCCCCAGGGTGCCGAAGGACACCAGCGAGTACAAACCACGGAATGGCCATTGGCCCATTTTCTCCACCAGACCCTGGCGAATGGATCCGTGCGAGAGACCGATGTGGGTCAACATGAACAGCAGCGAAAACACGACGATGAGTGTGAGGATCATGCGAGGAAGTATAGCGTTGGTGAACCAGGAATTAGGAATTACCGACAGGAGATTTCTCCGCTCGCTACGCTCGGTCGAAATGACAGGAGGGACGGATGGAAAGCGGCAACTGAAAAGAGTCGCCTGCGGCGGAGGTGCCGTTAGGGAAGCGCGTGCGGAAACGAGGCACGTGCGGTGGAGGTGCCATCTTCAATATTGTCGGACACATGAATACATCCGTCGGCAGGTTGATTCGGGCAGACAATGATGAAGGTGGCTCCTCCCGGGGATGCCGTTCAGAAAGTCGGGCTCCGCTCGAGAGCGCGGGCTCCTCCCGGGAATGCCGATGAGAAAGTCGGGCTACGCTCGAGCATTCTGGCGCCTCCCGGGAATGCCTTTCAGAACATCGGGCTTCGCTCGACCGAATTGAAAGCCGTAGGCGGGTCGTTTACGGCCCGCGGGCAAGATGCTGACGTCGCAGCTACGCCCGATCGATCGGAAAGGCAAGAACCTCCGAAATCTCCCGCGTCCCCATCGCCAACATCACCAGCCGGTCGACCCCCATCGCCACTCCGGCGCACTCGGGCATACCGTGCTCGAGGGCGGCCAGGAGGTGTTCGTCGACCGGGACCTCGGGGAGGTCCACGCTGCGCCGAGCCTCGAGGTCGGCCTCGAACCGCTGTCGCTGGACCGTGGGGTCTGTGAGCTCGTGGTAGCCGTTGGCGAGCTCGAGGCCTTCGACAAAGACCTCGAAGCGCTCCGCCAGCGGCGGTTGGCCGGGTCGCACCCTGGCGAGGGCGGCCTGTGAGGCGGGGTAATCGTGGATAAATGTGGGTTGACAGTGGCCGAGCTTGGGCTCGATGACCTGGGTCAGAACAAGATCCAACAGGTCATTCCTCCCGAGCTCGCCGGCAGAGGGCACGCCGAGACGTTCGACCCGTGAGCGCAGCTCGCCATCGGAATCGTGGTGCGGATCGACATCCGCATACCGTGCGAAGGCCTCGCCATAGCTGAGACGTTCTCCTGGTGAGGCGCCGAGGACCACAGCTAGCAACCCGTCCATCTCGTCCATGAGGCGGTGGTGGTCCCACCTCGGCCGGTACCACTCGAGGATGGTGAACTCGGGGTTGTGGCGCCGCCCAGCCTCGCCGTCCCGGAACGCTTTGCAGATCTGAAAGATCGGTCCGCTGCCGGCCGCGAGCAGGCGCTTCATGGCGAACTCTGGTGAGGTTTGGAGAAAAAGGTCGAGGCCGTCGTCGGCGCCTGGCCCGCGGTATCGGCAGCTCAAGGCCTGAAGGTGAAGATCGGTGACCGGCGCCGAGGCGAGCAGAGGGGTTTCCACTTCGAGCACGGCGCGTTCGGCGAAGAATGCGCGGATGGTGCCCAGAACTTCGGCTCGCAGGCGAAGCGCTTTAAGGGATGCCGTCGGCCGCCAGACGTCTTTTCCGGGCGTCACGTCACATCCCGTGAGCGGGGGATCGAACAACGGGCCTTGAAGTACCCGCGGCAGCCCGGTTTTCAGAACAGCATTCCCGAGCGGATGCCAGGCACGCAGCCCGTCGGACGGGCCGGATGCCAGGCACCGCCACCGCACGCGAGGTATTGCCGCCGCACTTGATTCCACTCGCTCCGATTGCTTGAGAATCTCCAGCCGGTGGGGGGTCGCCCGAAAAATCCGAAATTCGAAATCCGAAATTCGAAATCATAGTGTTCGAGACCTATGCCCTCGAGACGTAATTCCCGGTGCGCGTGTCCACCTTGATCTTCTCGCCGATCTGGACAAACAGGGGCACGCGGACGACGGCACCGGTGTCGGTGGTGGCCGGTTTGTTGCCGCCGCCGGAGGTGTCGCCCTTGACGCCGGGGTCGGTTTCGACGATCTCGAGAATGACGAAGTTCGGTGGAGTGACCACAATGGGGTTGCCGTCCAATTTTGTCACCAGGCACAGATCTTCTTCCTTGAGCCATTGCTTTCCAGCTCCCACGGCCGCCTCGTCCGCCTCGACCTGCTCGTAGGTATCTTGATCCATAAAGGTCCAGGTACGACCGTCGGAGTAGAGGTACTGCATTTCCGTGTCCACGATGTCGGCGCCTTCAAAGGAATCGGAGGCCTTGAGCGTTCTCTCGTTGACTCGTTCGGTTTTGTAGTTCTTGTATTTGACCTTGGTAAATGCCTGGCCCTTGCCCGGTTTGACGACATCGGTATCGACGATCACGCAGGGGTCTCCATCGACCAAAATCTTGAGTCCGACCTTGACCTGGTTCAGGTTGTAAGTAGCCATTTCGCGTCACTCTCCTTCTTTCACTTGCGTTGATCATACCGAAGCTGCGAGACTTCGCTCCGTTATGCGGGTCCCATCAAAGCCCTGGCCGTCCGGCGAATGGCGCCGCCTCCTTGCAGAGGCTGTGTGCGACGTCGACGAACTTCTGAAGCTGCTCGCGCTGGACAACCGCATCTCGAATGAAACCCCGGTTGCAGCGCGTCGATTCCCGCTCAGAGTACCACGAGGATTCGCAGCAAGGATGCGTCGCGGCGACCCGAACGATCCGCTGCTGCTTCAGGTGCTGCCCGTCGCCGCCGAAGACGCGCCGGCGCCTGGCTTCTCGACCGACCCGGTGGGTGAGCTGGTGCAGCCTCCGGCCGACGGTGTGCTCCACAAGTACCGTGGCCGCGCGTTGGTGGTCGCCACGGGTGCGTGTGCGGTTCACTGCCGCTACTGTTTCAGGCGTCATTTTCCATACGGCGATCACGGTGGGACGATGGAGAGCTGGAAGGCGGCGGTGAACCGCATCGCCGGTGATCCGGAGATCTCAGAAGTGATCCTCTCCGGGGGGGACCCTTTGACCCTGCCGGACGCCCGGGTTGCGGAGCTCGCCGGGGCGGTGTCGCGGGTTCCCCACGTGCGCCGGCTGCGAATCCACACGCGGCTGCCCATCGTCCTGCCGCAGCGGGTGGACGAAGATCTGGTGGGGTGGCTCTCTCGTCTCGATCTGCCGACCGTAGTCGTCGTCCACACCAACCATGCGCAGGAGATCGACGCCGATGTCCAGCGGGCGCTGGCCGCCCTGCGCGCCGCCGGTATCACCCTCCTCAACCAGTCGGTGCTGCTGGCCGGCGTCAACGACAACGAAGACGCCCTGGTCGACCTCAGCGAATCGCTCTTCGATGCCGGCGTGTTGCCCTACTACCTCCACATGCTCGACCCGGTCGAGGGCGCGGCCCACTTCGAGGTCTCCGAAAAGGAGGCCAGGCGACTGCACCGGCTCATGACGGCCCGGCTGCCCGGCTATCTCGTGCCGAAGCTCGTGCGCGAAATCCCCGGCGCCCCCGCCAAGGTCGGGGTCGACCTCTGGAGATGATCGACAATCAGGCGAGGTGGGTGACGATCGACCCCATGTCGATCACCAATTTGTGGCAACGCTCAAAGGTGTCGCTTCCGTGCCGCTCCCGCTGTTTTTCGAACTCCGGCACGAGGGCCTCGAATTCCGCTTCGGTGAGGGTCTTCTTGGCCATCGGGTAGAAGATGTGGTCCTCGACGTGAATGTGGTGGCGGAGCAGTGAGGTGTAGGCAGCGATGTTTTCGAGCAGCTCGCCGGTCTTTATGGGATCCTTGGCAGCATAGCCCGGAAGCGCGTTCTCGATCCCGGCGACCAGCGATCGCCCGCGTTCGTGCTCGTAGCGCAGGGCCTCGAGTTGGGCGTCGACCTCGCCGCGTTTCTTTTGCGCGAGCTGGACAAAGAGCACGTGTTCCTCCTTGAAATGGTGGAAACCGTCGGCGAAGGAGCGGGAGAAATCGACCGCCTTTTCAAAAAAGGCGTCGGACGGGCGCTGTCCGTTTTCTATTTTCTCCGCCGCCATCGACAGGACGTCGAGGTATTGCCGGATCAGACCGTGTTCGTTCGAGAGAGTTTCGATGGGGTCCATTTGTGCCTCCTTATGCGTTGTTGAGTTTGTGGTTTCGGGTCAATTCCGATGGGCGGCGCGCCGGCGGATTCTCGACTTCGAGGCGGGTCACCGCTTGCGAGAGGAGATCGACAAAACGACGAATGAGACCGTGCTCGTTGCGCAGGGTATCGATGGGATCCATTGTCACTCCCTCAATTTGTGGTGATGTTCTCAGAAAGAACGTACAGCCGGCCTTGACCAAGGTCAATTCGAGCGGAGGACAGGTCGCGTGAGGCAGGTGGCGCCGCCCTCGGCCTTGAGCGAGAGCTCGCGGCCGCGATAGGTCAGGACCTCGCACCCGGCTGCCTCCATCCGCTGTCGTGTGACCGGGTTGCCTTCGATCGCCAGACACCGACGCGGCGCCAGCGCCAGAACGTTTGGCCCCATGGTCGGGTACTCGGCTTTTGGCACTTCTACAAGCTCGATGCCGCGTTCAGCCAGCAGTTCCATACACGGCACCGGCACCAGCGGTGGATAGACCACCGCCAGGTCGTGGTCGAGCATCGAGATGAACGACATCAAGGGGAGGCATGAGACGGGACCGTCGCCGTGGGGCAGTTGGACCTCCACCGTCTCGACCCCGAGC
>JASJGQ010000335.1:0-15491 GCA_033791425.1 Acidobacteriota bacterium | reverse complement strand
ATCGGTGAACCTGGACGAGGGCGTCGAGATGGTGATTCCGGGAGACAACACGAACCTGGAAGTGGAACTGATTCAGCCGATCGCGATGGAGAAGGGCTTGCGCTTCGCCATCCGAGAGGGCGGCCGTACCGTCGGCGCCGGTTCGATCACGGACATTCTGGAGTAGGGCTTGTTGCCTCGCGGTAGCACTCATCCCGATCAAGGGCGCCGTATCAGCGCCTTCTCCGGGGTGTGGTGCGTTCGATTCTTTCGTACAGGCCAGTAGCTCAATTGGCAGAGTCCCGGTCTCCAAAACCGGTTGTTGGGGGTTCGAGTCCCTCCTGGCCTGCCAAACTCGTTCGACTGGAGTCGACGACATGCAGTGGTGGACGCGTCTCAAAACTTTTCTCTCAGAGGTCGTGGTCGAGACCAAAAAGGTCACATGGCCCTCGAGGCAGGAGGTCATCAACACGACAACCGTCGTGGTGATTGCCTCATTCATCTTCGGGATCTACCTGTACCTCTGTGATCTGGTTTTTCTGGTATTGAGGAATGAGCTTTTCGAAATTTTCAAGGTCTTCTCTTAGGAGCTTCAGTTCATGGCCAAACAGTGGTACATCATCCACACGTACTCGGGTTTCGAGGATCGCGTGAAGAAAACTCTCGAACAGCGCGTTGAAGCGCTCGGGATGGAGGAGTTCTTCGGCGAGATCGAAGTGCCCACCGAGACGGTGGTCGAGGTCAAGAACGGCAAGAAGCGGGAAATCCGGCGAAAATTCTTTCCGGGCTACGTGCTGGTCGAAATGGAAATGACCGACGACGCCTGGCATCTGGTTCGCAACACACCGAAGGTGACGGGGTTTGTGGGTGCTGGCAAAAAGCCTACACCTTTGACCGAAGAAGAGGTCAATCAGATCCTGCACCAAACGGTGGCGACCCAGGAGAAGCCGAGACCCACGGAAATGTATGACAAAGGTGAGCGCATCCGAATCACGGACGGACCATTTGCCTCGTTCAACGGTGTCGTTGAAGAGGTCAACCTCGATCGTTCGACGCTCAAGGTAATGGTCACGATCTTTGGTCGTGAGACTCCCGTCGAGATGGAGTTTCGCCAAGTGCAGAAATTCGTTTAGGAGCAGCGATGGCCAAGAAAGTCATAGGAGAGATCAAACTTCAGCTGTCGGGCGGACAGGCCACACCGGCCCCTCCCGTAGGTCCGGCGCTGGGGCAGCACGGTCTGAACATCATGGACTTCTGCAAGGCGTTCAACGCGCGAACGCAGAAGGACCAGGGCATTATTATCCCGGTCGTCATCACGGTCTACGCCGATCGAACCTACTCGTTCATCACCAAGACCCCGCCGGCGTCCTTCCTGCTGTGTAAGGCTGCAGGTTTGGACAAGGGCTCGGGTGAGCCGAATCGCCTCAAGGTCGGTACGGTGTCGATGAACCAGGTGGAAGAGATCGCCAAGACCAAGATGCCCGACCTCAACGCGGATTCGCTCGCTTCCGCGGTCAACACGATTCTCGGTACCGCACGCTCAATGGGTATCGAGGTCACAGGCTGAGGGGGTGTTCGATGACACACAAAGGTAAGAAGTATCGTGAAGCCGCGGGCAAGATCGAACGGAGGCCGTATCCTCTCGAAGAAGCCGTCGGTCTGGTTCAGGAGAGTGCCTACGCCGGTTTTGACGAAACCATCGAGATCGCGTTGCGCCTTGGGGTGAACCCGCGGCACGCCGATCAGATGGTGCGCGGCACGGTGGTCCTTCCCCACGGAACCGGCAAGAGCTTGCGGGTGTTGGTGGTCTGCGAAGGCCCCGCACAAAAAGAGGCCGAAGAGGCCGGCGCCGACCTCGTGCTTTCCGGGGACCAGGCGGTCGAGAAAATCCAGGGGGGATGGCTCGACACGGATGCCATCGTTGCGACGCCGGACATGATGCGGAGCTTGTCGAAGGTCGGGCGGGTCCTCGGTCCGCGCGGGATGATGCCGAACCCGAAATCGGGAACGGTGACAACTGCTGTGGGACCGGCGGTCACTGACATCAAAGCCGGTAAGGTGGAGTTCCGGGTCGACAAGACGGCGATCATTCACGCGCCGGTGGGCAAGGTGAGCTTTACACACGAAAACCTCGTGGAGAACACTCGCAGCCTGCTCGATGCCGTTCAGAAAGCCAAACCGTCAACCGCCAAAGGCAAGTACGTCCACACCATTTATATGTGTTCGACCATGGGGCCGGGCGTCCAGATCGATCTGGTCAGCCTCGACATGAAGTAGGAGGAAGAATGCTCACCAAGGAGCAAAAACTCGAACAGTCGCAGCAGCTTCGCGACAACCTGGCCGAAGTGAAAACGATGTTCCTCCTTGACAATCGAGGCCTCAAGGTCAACGATGTCAACATCCTCCGGTCGGAAGTCAGGAACACGGATTCCACGTACAGGGTGGTAAAGAACTCAGTCGCCCGGTTGGCGATCACGGGGACCGACAAGGAAGTGCTCACGCCGTTTCTGACTGGACCCAAGGTTCTCGCCTACACCGCTGGTGACGGCGTCGAGCTGGCCAAGGTGCTCAAGGGCTTTATCAAGAAGCATCCGGAACTGAGTTTTGAAAAAGCGTTTCTCGAGGGCCAGGTCCTCGAGGGAGTTGAAGCGGAGAAGATCGCGGATCTGCCGTCACGCGAGGAACTGGTGGCCAAGCTGCTGATGCTGCTGCAGTCGCCGATTCGTCGCCTGGCTGTGGCCTTGAACACGCCGGTGCAGCAATTCGCGAGCGTGCTGGCGCAAATCGCTGAACAAAAAGAAGATCAAGAATCCTAAGGAGGATCAGAACGATGGCTCAGACAGAGAAAATGATGGAGCAGATCAAAGAGATGACTGTGCTCGAGCTCAACGAGCTCGTCAAGGCTCTCGAGGACGAGTTCGGTGTCTCGGCGGCGGCGGCGGCCCCCATGATGATGGCCGGCGCAGTTGCGGGCGCGCCCGCAGAGGCGGCCGAAGAGCAGACCGAGTTCGACGTTGTGCTGAACTCTTTTGGTGACAAGAAGATCAATGTCATCAAGGTGGTTCGCGAAGTGACGTCGCTTGGCCTCAAGGAGGCGAAGGATCTCGTTGAAAGCGCCCCGGCCAAGGTCAAAGAGGGCATCAACAAGGAAGAAGCCGAAGGGGTCAAGAAGAAGTTCGAAGAAGCCGGTGCGCAGATGGAGATCAAGTAACGCAGAACGCGACTTTCGGTTCCCGGCTGCAAGAAGCCATAACTTGAAGATACGGGGAGAGTGCGTCTCCCCGTGTCGCTATTTGTCGAAAGGGTACGTTCATGACCACGAGCCCCAATGGGCGGCTGAGCTTCTCAAAACACCTGTCAACGATTCCGCTCCCGAACATGATTCAGGTGCAGAGATCGTCGTACGAGGGTTTTCTCCAGATGGACCTCCTGCCGGAGGAGCGTCTGCAGTTCGGCCTCCAATCAGTGCTTTCTTCCATCTTTCCATTCACCGATTTCCGCGAGACCTGCGAGTTGCAGTTCGTTCGCTATGAGATCGGGAACTGGACCTGTCGTTGTGGACGGCTCCAGGGACTGCACCATTTGCGGCTTTCCTGTGATTTCTGCGGCGGGAGCTTCAAGGCGGGTGATCCACACGAAGACTCCGTCGTCTGCCCGCATTGCGGCAAGGCGAACAAGAATCGGATCGAGACCTGCGGCGTGTGCGGCACCTCGGTCGGGCTGCGTCTGCCGTTTTCCGCCGAGGAGTGTCGCGAGCGCGGAATGACCTATTCGGTGCCGGTGCGTCTGACATTCAGGCTTGTCACGTTCGACACTGAAGAGGACGGCAGCCGCCAGCTTCGCGACGTCAAAGAGGAAGAGCTCTACTTTGGCGAGATGCCGCTGATGACCGACACCGGCACCTTCATCATCAACGGTACCGAGCGAGTCATCGTCTCGCAGCTTCACCGCTCTCCAGGGGTGTTCTTCACCCTCGAGGGTCCCAACGACTATCTCGCCAAGGTGGTCCCCTACCGTGGTTCCTGGATCGAGTTTGAGTACGACACCAAGCAGATCCTGTGGGTCCGCATCGACCGCAAACGGCGCCTGCCGGGAACGGTGTTCCTTCGTGCCCTCAGCCCTGAGCTCGAGACCAACAGCCAGATTCTGCGCGGTTTCCATACTGTGTTCGATGTGCGTATCGGCTCCAAGGGCGCCAACAAGGGGTCCGCGACGCTGCACCTCGATTCACGAATCCTCGATGTCGAGATCGAGCGCCAAAAGGCCCTGCGTTTCCGCAAGGTCGCGGAGCCGAACCTGTTTTGTGGGCTCACCCTCGACAAGGCGATGGAAAAACGGCTGCAGGGCAAGACCATTGCCAAGCCGGCCAAGGTCGCGGTGTCGCGAGAGGACCTGATCGGAGCGATCGTCGTTGACGACCTGGTTGACCAAGAAACCGGTGAGGTCGTCGTCGCCGCCAACGCCCGGGTGACCGATGACGTGCTCGCCCAGGCTGAGGAGGCCGGCATCGACGTCATCAGCCTCGCTTTCCCGGAGTGGGACCCAGTGGGGGAGATTCTCCACCAGACGATCGAGAAGGACTCCACTACCTCGCAGATGGGTGCTCGGATGGAGATCTATCGCCGCCAGCGGCCCGGTGATCCGCCGACCGAGGAGTCGGCGACAACCCTCTTCAACGGGCTGTTTTTCGACGAACGGAAGTACGATCTTTCGCGGGTCGGTCGATTCAAGTTCAACGCCAAACTGGGTCTCGACAAGGACCCGGAACGGCGCACCCTCGATGTCGACGACTTCATGCAACTGGCGCGCTACCTCCTCAGGCTCCACCGGGATCTCGGTCGCGTGGACGATATCGACTCGCTGGCCAACCGCCGAGTGCGGACGGTGGGCGAACTGATGGAGAACCAGTTCCGTATCGGTCTGGTTCGCATGGAGCGGGCGATCAAGGAGAAGATGTCGATTCACCCGGACATCGACTCGGCGATGCCGCGGGACCTCGTGAACTCGAAGCCTGTGATGGCGTCGGTGGACGAGTTCTTCGGCTCGTCCCAGCTTTCCCAGTTCATGGATCAGACCAACCCGTTGTCCGAGGTGACTCACAAGAGGCGCCTGTCGGCGCTTGGCCCTGGCGGTCTCTCGCGTGAACGCGCCGGGTTTGAGGTGCGGGACGTCCACTCGACCCACTACGGCCGAATCTGCCCCATTGAAACCCCTGAGGGCCCCAACATCGGTCTCATCTCATCGTTGTCGTGCTTCGCACGGCTCAACCCGATGGGCTACATCGAATCGCCGTACAAGAAGGTGGAGAAGGGCAAGGTGCTCGACCATGTCCAGATCACCCAGGTCGGCGACAGTGGGTACAAACTCGGTGAGGTCGTGACCCGCGAGGAGTTTGAAAAGACAAACGCCACCATTCGCAGATCGCGCACAAAGACGACTGAAGCATGGGGCGCGCCCTACGCCTTTTACCTTCCGGCCTGGGAAGAGGAAAACCTCAACATCGCTCAGGCCAACGCGCGAGTCAACAAAAAGGGTGCGTTGGTAGACCACAAGGTCATTGCCCGTTCCGGTGGCGAGTTCCTGGTCCTCGACCGCGGCGACATCGATTTTATCGACGTGTCGCCACGGCAGGTGGTGTCGGTGGCGGCGTCGCTGATTCCGTTCCTCGAACACGACGATGCGAATCGTGCGTTGATGGGCTCGAACATGCAGCGTCAGGCCGTGCCCCTGGTCCGTCCCGAAGCCCCTGTGGTCGGGACCGGCATGGAATCGGTGGTCGCCGAGGACTCCGGTGCGGTGGTTGTCTGCCGTCGCGCGGGGGTTGTCGACAAGGTGGACTGCCAGCGCATCATCGTCCGGGTCGAGGACGACAGCGAGGGAGAGTTTGGCGCCGATATCTACCAGCTCACCAAGTTCAGGCGTTCCAACCAGAACACGTCGATCAACCAGAAACCGCTCGTCGAAGAGGGCCAGCAGGTTGTCAAGGGCCAGGTCCTTGCCGACGGGCCCAATACGCAGCAGGGTGAGCTGGCATTGGGCCACAACGTGCTCGTGGCCTTCATGCCGTGGCGTGGCTACAACTTCGAGGACGCCATCGTGGTGTCGCAGGCTCTGGTGAAAGACGACAAATACACCTCCATCCACATTGAAGAATTCGAGACCTCGGCCCGGGACACCAAGCTTGGCCCCGAGGAGATCACGCGGGACATCCCGAACGTTTCGGAGTCCGCGCTTGCCCATCTCGACGAGGCGGGCATCATCCACGTCGGTGCGCAGGTCCGCCAGGGATCGATTCTCGTTGGCAAGGTCACACCCAAGGGTGAGACACAGCTGACGCCGGAAGAAAAACTCCTGCGGGCGATCTTCGGCGAAAAGGCCGGCGATGTCCGCGACGCCTCCCTTCGATGCCCCCCTGGAATCGAAGGCGTGGTGGTCGGTGTGCAGATCTTTGCCCGTAAGGGCGTTGAGAAGGACTCCCGCCAACTCACCATCGAGAACGACGAGATCGAGCGCATCCGCACGAACTCCGAGGACGAGAAGCGAATCATCCTCGAGGTCCGCGATTCCAAAATCGAGCGGTTGCTCACCGGGTCGATGGTGTCTGAACAGGTCGAGGTGCGAAAAGGCGGCGACGTTCTCGTCAAAAAGAACGGGAAGATCACGGCGGAAGCCTTGAGACGCCTCAAGATCGCCCAGATCAAGAACCTGCCGCTCAAGAGGGCGGCCCTTCTCGACAAGGTGCGTCTGATCATCCGTCAGGCGGAATCGCAGGTCGAGGTTCTCAACCAGCTCAACCAGGAGCGAGTCGAGCTGCTGCAGCAAGGCGACGATCTGCCGCCGGGTGTGATCAAGCAAGTCAAGGTCTTTATCGCCATGAAGCGCAAGCTCCAGGTCGGCGACAAGATGGCTGGACGCCACGGCAACAAGGGTGTGATTTCGCAGACCCTGCCGGAAGAGGACATGCCGTTCCTGCCGGACGGAACACCGGCGGAGATCATCCTCAACCCGCTCGGGGTACCGTCGCGAATGAACGTCGGACAGATCCTCGAGACCCACCTCGGATGGGCCGGTCACGAACTCGGGATGACGTTTGCGACGCCCGTCTTCGAGGGTGCCAACGAGGACGAGATCCGGGAGATGCTGGAAAAGGCCGGCCTGCCCGAGGACGGCAAGAGCCTCCTCTACGACGGTGTGACGGGCGAAGAATTCGAACAAAGAGTGACCGTCGGTTACATCTACATGCTCAAGCTCAGCCATCTCGTGGACGACAAGATCCATGCTCGTTCGATCGGTCCGTACTCGTTGATCACCCAGCAGCCGTTGGGCGGTAAGGCGCAGTTCGGCGGTCAGCGACTCGGTGAAATGGAGGTGTGGGCGCTCGAGGCATTTGGCGCGGCGCACACCCTGCAGGAGCTTTTGACCGTCAAGTCGGATGACGTCGAGGGTCGGGCGAAGGTCTATGAAGCGATCGTCAAGGGCCAGGTGCCCGAGGAGCCGGGATTGCCAGAGTCATTCAACGTATTGGTTCGCGAGCTGCAGGCGCTTGGACTCGATGTCGAGCTGCTGCAGCAGGACGACGAGTAAAGAAGGGGTTTGATTATGGAGCGTTCGAGCCTGAGCGAGGTCCGTAGCTTCTTCGAGAAGCCCAAGCCCCTCAACGATTTCAATGCCATTCGATTGGGTCTTGCGAGTCCAGAGAAGATCCGTTCGTGGTCCCACGGCGAGGTCATCAAACCGGAGACAATCAACTATCGGACATTCAAACCCGAACGTGATGGTCTCTTCTGCGCCAAGATCTTTGGCCCGGTCACCGACTGGGAGTGTTTGTGCGGCAAGTACAAGCGGATGAAGTACCGCGGCGTGGTGTGTGACAAGTGCGGGGTCGAAGTCACCAAGTCGAAAGTGCGCCGTGAACGCATGGGCCACATCGAGTTGGCGGCGCCGGTTTCTCACGTGTGGTTCTTCAAAGGTCTGCCGTCGCGCATCGGTCTCCTGCTCGATATGACCATGCGTTCGCTCGAACGGGTGCTCTACTTCGAGGCCTATATTGTGGTTGACCCCGGCGACACGGAGCTCGAAGACCAACAGGTTCTCACCGAGGAGGAGTACCGCCAGGCCAAGGAAGACTATGGCGAGGCCTTTGTCGCCCAGATGGGCGCGGAGGCGGTTCGTACCCACCTCGAACGTCTCGATCTCGACGAGATGGCGGCCGAGTTGCGCATGGTCATGCGGACCGAGACCGCCATCATGCGCCGTCAGAAGGCGGCCAAGCGTCTCAAGCTGGTGGAGGCCCTGCGGCGTTCGGGCAATCGCCCGGAGTGGATGATCCTCGAAGTGATTCCGGTGCTGCCGCCGGAGCTGCGGCCGCTGGTGCCCCTCGATGGCGGCCGTTTCGCGACTTCGGATCTCAACGACCTCTACCGCCGAGTCATCAACCGCAACAATCGCCTCAAAAAGCTGCTCGATCTGCGGGCGCCTGAGGTCATCGTGCGCAACGAGAAGCGCATGCTGCAGGAAGCGGTGGATGCTTTGTTTGACAACGGCCGTCGCGGTCGCGTCATCAAGGGCTCCAACAATCGCCCTCTCAAATCGCTGTCTGACAACCTCAAGGGCAAGCAGGGCCGGTTCCGCCAGAATCTGCTCGGCAAACGTGTCGACTACTCGGGCCGGTCGGTGATCGTCGTCGGACCGGAGCTGAAACTTCACCAGTGCGGGTTGCCAAAGAAAATGGCGTTGGAGCTCTTCAAGCCTTTCGTGTATCGCGAGCTGGAGAAGCTCGAGCTCGCCACGACCATCAAGATGGCCAAAGAGCTCGTTGAGTTGCAGACACCCGAAGTCTGGGATGCGCTCGAAACGGTCATCAAAGAGCATCCGGTGCTTCTCAATCGTGCGCCGACGCTCCACCGCCTCGGCATTCAGGCCTTCGAGCCGGTTCTGGTCGAGGGCAAGGCAATCAAGATCCACCCGTTGGTGTGTGCGGCCTACAACGCCGACTTCGACGGTGACCAGATGGCCGTCCACGTGCCGTTGTCGCCCAAGGCACAGCTCGAGTCCCACGTTCTCATGATGTCGTCCCGTAATATCCTGTCGCCTGCCAGCGGCCGGCCACTGGCAGTGCCCTCGCAGGACATGGTGATCGGGATCTACTATCTGACGACCGAGAACTACATGGCCAAGGGTGGTGGGAAGACCTTCGCTTCACCCGAAGATGTTTTTCTCGCGTACAACGCAGGGGTCGTGAGCACCCAGGCTCCGATCCAGCTCCGGTTTTCGGGTCGGTTGATCGATCTCGTGGCGCAGGGTGGCAGCCAGGACATGCTGCACTCGGACATGATCGAGGTCGAGAACATGCTGCTCGAGACCACGGTCGGCCGGGTGCTCTTCAACATGCGCCTGCCAGAGGAAATGCCCTTTATCAACGGCCAGTTGCGCAAAAAGGGTCTGCAGAACCTGGTTGCCTTTTCATTCATGAAGGTCGGTCACGAGCCCACCGTGATTCTGCTCGACAACCTCAAGGAAATCGGTTTCGAGTACGCCACCCGTTCCGGTCTTTCGCTGTCCAGCAACGACATGGTGATTCCCGAGACCAAGGCCGCCAAACTCGATCAGGCCTACGAGGAAGTCGATCTGGTCGAGGACCAGCGGCGCAAGGGTCTGATCACCGCCGGTGAGCGCCACAACAAGATCATCGACATCTGGCACCGCGTGACCGAAACCGTGGCCAAGGAAATGTTCAACCAGATGTCCTCGGTTGACGTCGAGACCGGCGAATTCAACCCGATCTTCATGATGGCCGACTCCGGCGCTCGCGGATCGCGCGAGCAGGTGCGGCAGCTCGCCGGCATGCGTGGCCTGATGGCCAAGCCTTCCGGCGAAATCATGGAAACTCCCATCACCGCCAACTTCCGAGAGGGACTCTCGGTGTTGCAGTACTTCATTTCCACCCACGGTGCGCGCAAGGGTCTTGCCGACACCGCCCTCAAGACCGCCGACTCGGGTTACCTGACCAGGCGGCTCGTCGACGTGTCGCAGGACGTGATCGTGGTCGAGCACGACTGCGGCACCGAAAACGGTATCGAGGTCTCGGCGATCACCGAAGGCGGAGAGACCCTCGAACAGCTGCGCGACCGCGTTGTGGGTCGCGTGGCGGCGGAGGATGTCTACGATCCTATCGAGGACACCCTGATCTGCTCGGTCAACACCGAGGTCACCGAGTTCCTCGCCAGCCAGATCCAGGAAGCTGGCATCGAACGGGTTCGGATCCGCTCTGCGCTGACCTGCGAAACCGAGCGGGGAGTGTGTCAGCTGTGCTACGGCCGCATGCTCGCCAGTGGGCGCATGGTCGAAATCGGAGAGGCGGTCGGCATCATCGCTGCGCAGTCAATCGGCGAGCCCGGAACGCAGCTCACAATGCGGACCTTCCACTACGGCGGCACCGCGACCCGTGGCACCGAGTCCTCGCAGCACGTTGCCAACCACGTCGGCAAAATCAAGTTCCTCAATATCGCGGCCGTCGAGAACAAAAACAGTGAGACCGTGGCGATCTCGCGAACCGGCAAGCTTGTCATCCTCGACGAGCGCCAGCGCGAGAAGGAGCGCTACTCGGTGGCCTATGGTTCGCACCTTCTGGTCGAGGACGGCCAGGCAGTCGAACCGGGGACGCCGCTCGTCGAGTGGGACCCCTTCACATCGTCGATTCTGACCGCCATCGCGGGCAAGGTGAAATTCCACGACCTCGTCGAAGGCGAAAACGTCCGCGAGGAGATCGACAAACTCACAGGCCACGCCCACAAGATCGTCATCGAGCCTCTCGGCTCGAGCAAACGGATCCCGACCCTCGAGTTGGTCGGCAAGGGACGGAACAAGGAAACCCGCCGCTATCAGTTGCCGATTGGATCCCACCTCGCGGTTGGCGAAGGCGATCAGCTGGCGCCGGGCGATGTGCTCGCCAAGATTCCGCGTGAAATGTCCAAAACCAAGGACATCACCGGCGGTCTGCCTCGCGTGGTCGAGCTCTTCGAAGCACGCAAACCCAAAGACCCGGCTGTCGTTTCAGAAATCGACGGTCGGATCCGCATCACCGAGCCGGTCCGCGGACAGCGGCGAATCGTGGTCGAGGGTGAGGGCGAAGAGTCCCGCGAGTACTCGATCCCGAGGTACGCTCACGTATCGGTCCAGGAGGACGAGTTCATTCAGGCGGGCGATCCCATCACCGAAGGTGCGGTCAACCCACACGACATTTTGTCGATTCTCGGCGAAAAGGAAATGCAGAACCATCTTGTCGACAAGATCCAGGAGGTGTATCGCTCGCAGGGCGTCGCCATCAACGACAAGCACATCGA
Organism: Acidobacteriota bacterium; assembly: GCA_033791425.1. Classification (GTDB taxonomy): domain Bacteria; phylum Acidobacteriota; class Thermoanaerobaculia; order Thermoanaerobaculales; family Sulfomarinibacteraceae; genus Sulfomarinibacter. The sequence goes on along the minus strand of JASJGQ010000335.1, from coordinate 4,170 downwards.
AGTCATCGTTCGACAGATGATGCGCTTCGTGAAGGTCGTGGATCCTGGTGACACCGATTTCCTTCTCGAACAACAGATCCCGCGCTACCTCTTCGAGGCCGAGAACGTGAGGGTCATCGAGGCAGGTGGCGAGCCCGCGACGGCAAGTTCGCTGCTGCTCGGAATCACCAAGGCCTCCCTGGCGACTGAGAGTTTCATCTCCGCTGCGTCCTTCCAGGAGACCACGCGCGTCCTGACCGAAGCCGCGGTCTCCGGCAAGGTGGACAACCTCCACGGGCTCAAGGAAAACGTCATCGTGGGTCGACTGATCCCGGCCGGAACGGGTGCTCCGAGGTATCGCCGCACCATCATTGACGGTGTGCCTGAGGACGAAATGGAACCGCGTGAAGAACCCGATAATCTCTATCGGGAAATGACCGAGGCGGCCACTGCCCTGATTGAAGCCAAGGCCGATTCCCCGGTGGCTAAGAAGTAGAAACTTTCATTACTTTGACGACGGCCGCCCGATCTGGGCGGCCGTTTTTTTGGCCCTGTCGACAGATGCTGCCGGCACCCGTCCGCGAAGCTCGCCCCGATATGCGGCATCCCGGCGTGATCATCCCGATTCTCCGAGAGGGCATTGCCCGTGAGTGCCCCCTCCGAAGATGATTGCGCCCGCGGCATCCGCTCATGTGGAGGACATCGGATCGCAACATCGTTCGGAGACGGCACGTCCGGTGGATAAGGCCTTTCCGCGTTCGTTTTCGTGCGGCGGTAGGCGCCTCCGCCGTGGTCGACTCGCTTCCGCAAGGAATTCCCGAGACGAAATCCGAAATACCGACCAAAACCCCCGGGCTCGAGACAGTGAAAGGCCTTTTGTCGCTTGACAGCACGCGGCATCTTCGGTATTCTTCCGCGGCTCTGACTCATGTTCAGAGCTCGATCAACCGGGAAGCAGTCAAGTGGGTTCTCCGCTTGGGTACTGAACCTCTTATAGGGAGCGACTATGCCGACGATTTCGCAGCTGGTCCGTCAGGGCCGCAAAATCGCAACCGAGAAGACGAACAGTCCGGCGTTGCAGGCTTGCCCGCAGCGGCGGGGGGTGTGTACCCGCGTCTTCACGACCACGCCCAAAAAGCCGAACTCGGCGCTCCGTAAGGTGGCCCGCGTGCGGTTGACCAACGGCATCGAGGTCACGGCCTATATCCCCGGGGAAGGCCATAACCTCCAGGAGCACTCCCAGGTGATGATTCGCGGTGGTCGTGTCAAGGACCTTCCGGGTGTTCGCTATCACATCATCCGCGGCACCATGGACAGCCAGGGTGTCGAAGGCCGGCGCCAACGACGATCGAAGTACGGCGCCAAGCGCCCCAAGAACTAGTAGGGAGACTGGCATGCCTCGCCGAGCAACAATTGACAAACGTGAGATCCTGCCGGATCCCGTCTACAACTCGCGACTGGTCACGAAGTTCATCAACAACGTGACAATTCAGGGCAAGAAATCGACCGCTGAGAAGCTGTTCTACGGCGCCCTCAGTCTGATCGAAGAGCGGACTGGCGACGATCCTGTCAAGATCTTCAAGCGTGCGGTCGAAAACGCCAAGCCCCAGGTCGAAGTGAAGTCCCGGCGCGTCGGTGGATCCACCTACCAGGTGCCCATCGAAGTGCAGTCGGATCGCCAACAGGCGCTGGCCATCCGGTGGCTGATTGGATACGCCAAGTCCCGCCATGAAAAGACGATGATGCAAAAGCTGGCGGGAGAGTTCCTCGACGCCGCATCGAATCGTGGCGGTACGGTCAAGAAACGCGATGATACCCATCGCATGGCAGATGCCAACAAGGCCTTTGCCCACTATCGCTGGTAGCGGAGAGTCCCAGGTTTAACGACAGCTGTTCGTAGGAGATCTTTGAAAATATGTCCCGTGTCAATCCTCTCGCTCAGGTCCGGAATATCGGCATCATGGCCCACATTGATGCCGGTAAGACGACGACCACTGAGCGTGTGCTTTATTACACGGGCATAAATTATAAGATTGGTGAGGTCCACGACGGGACCGCCACCATGGACTGGATGCCGCAGGAGCAGGAGCGCGGCATCACCATCACGTCCGCTGCGACCACCTGCTTCTGGCGCGATCACCGCGTCAATATCATCGACACCCCCGGCCACGTGGATTTCACGGCCGAAGTCGAGCGCAGTCTGCGGGTGCTCGACGGCGCGGTCGCTGTTTTCTGTGCGGTGGGCGGGGTCGAACCGCAATCGGAGACAGTCTGGCGCCAGGCCGATCGCTATCGTGTGCCGCGGGTCGCGTTCATCAACAAGATGGATCGAGTCGGTGCCAATTTCGCGGGTGTGGTCGAACAGATCCACAACAAGTTGAAAGCCAATGCGGTCCCGGTCCAGCTGCCGCTCGGATGCGAAGACGGCTTTGCCGGGGTGATCGATCTGGTGCGCCTCAAGACATATCACTACCACGACGAGACGCTGGGCGCGGAGTACCACGAGGAAGACATCCCCGAGGGCTACCTTGCAGAGGTCGAAGAGTATCGTGAGCGTTTGGTGGAAGCGGCGGCCGAGAGTTCGGAAGAGTACCTCGAGTTGTATCTCGCCAACGGTACGCTCAACGAAGAGCAGATCTTGAGTGGCCTGAGAGCGGGCACCATCGGCGGTTCGATCGTCCCGGTCCTCTGCGGCTCTGCGTTCAAGAACAAGGGCGTGCAGCCGTTGCTCGATGCGGTCGTAGATTTCCTGCCGTCGCCCCTCGATGTGCCACCGATTGAAGGGTTCCTGCCCGAGGGAGCCAAGGGCAGCACCATCCGCGGCGCCGATGACGACGAGACCTTCGCGGCATTGGTTTTCAAAATCATGACCGATCCTTTTGTTGGTCGCCTGGCGTTTATCCGGATCTACTCCGGCCACCTGGCAACCGGGAACTCGGTGTTCAACTCGGTGTCCGGCAAGTCCGAACGCGTTGGCCGGCTTCTCAAAATGCACGCCAACAAGCGCGAGGAGATCGACGAAGTTTTTGCGGGCGACATCTGTGCGGTGGTCGGCCTGCGAAACGCCAGTACGGGCGAGACCCTGTGCGACCTCAAGCACCCGATCGTGCTCGAGGCGATGCATTTCCCGGAGCCGGTCATCGCGGTCGCCATCGAGCCGCGGACCAAAGTCGATCAGGACAATCTTGGCCCCGCGCTCGAGAAGTTGACCCAGGAAGACCCGACATTCTGGGTCGCGGTCGACGAAGAAACAGGTCAGACCATCATTTCCGGTATGGGTGAACTCCACCTGGAGATCATCGTCGACCGCCTGACTCGCGAGTTCAAGATCGGCGCCAAGGTCGGCCGGCCCCAGGTGGCCTATCGCGAGACCGTCACGCGGGAAGCGGAAGGCGAAGGGCTCTTTGTCCGCCAGAGTGGCGGACGAGGACAGTACGGTCACGCCAAGATCCGCATCTGGCCTCTCACCGACGGCGAGGACTTCGTTTTTGTCAACGAAATCAAAAAGGGCACCATCCCGCGCGAGTTCATCCATCCGGTCGAAATCGGTATTCGAGAGGCGATGGAACGCGGAGTGCTCGCCGGCTACCCCTTGATGGGTGTTGGCGCTGCCCTTTACGATGGTTCGTTTCACGACGTGGACTCATCCGAGATCGCGTTCAAAGTGGCCGGTTCCATGGCCCTGCAGGACGCCGCGCGGCGTGCTGGCCCGGCGATCATGGAGCCGGTGATGGAAGTCGAGGCGGTGACGCCCGAGGAGTATCTCGGTGACGTGATCGGAGATCTCAACCGCCGACGCGGCCGGGTCCTGGGCATGGAAAGCCGCGCGGGATATCAGGTCGCGACGGTGTATGTACCGTTGGCCGAGATGTTTGGTTACGCCACGGATCTGCGTTCTCAGAGCCAGGGGCGGGCCACCTACAGTATGCAGTTCGATCACTACAACCAAGTGCCACAGCAAGTTGCTGATCAGATCGTTGCGCGCGCCACGGGCATGACGGCGTAAGGAGGCAGAATGGCCAAGCAGAAATTCGAGCGGACGAAGCCGCACGTAAACATCGGCACCATCGGTCACGTGGACCATGGGAAGACGACGTTGACGGCGGCGATCACGAAGACATTGGCAGCGAAGGGGCTGGCCGACTTCATGCCGTTTGACGCGATCGACAAGGCGCCGGAAGAGAAGGCGCG
>JASJGQ010000334.1:0-16204 GCA_033791425.1 Acidobacteriota bacterium | reverse complement strand
ACCTCATTGACGTGTCCCTTCACCTCGGCCAAAACCTCCAGAGTCTCTGCCAGGATGGGCCTCGCCACCTCGGCGACTCGTTCGTCGTCGGCGTGAGTGGGCAGGGGTACCACTCCCTTGTAGCACTCCGGATCGGACGGGAGCGGGAAGACGTAGATGACAAAGAGTTCGTCCTCGGGCCCTGGGCAAGATTGCCGGACGAGGAAGCGAGCGGCTCTTAGGCTGGGTTCGGAGCCATCGGTTGCAACGATATATCTCATCGAATCACCTCCCCTTTGCGAACCGTCGCGACTTCGCCCTCGGCGAGGGGTGTCCATCCCTCACCAGTAAGCGGAACGCTGGCGGCAAGCACGACGCGCTGGGTTTCTGACGCAATTGCGAGGCCCGGGATCTCAATCGGCCCCGGAGTGACCTCGCAGGAACGGCACAATAGATGCAATCCGGGCGGCCTGAAGATGCCGTCACCGGGCGTCTTCCTCTGATGACCGTGGAGGAAGATCGAATCCCCGTGGCCGAAACGATCTGCAGATAGGGGCTCTCCGCAGCCGCGTCGGTGTCTCGGAAGACCCGAGCGGCTCGATCTTCGACGTAAGCAATCCCCCAACCGTCCACATGATCGGCGGTGAGCCCGCCGTGAAGTGCGAACTCACGCATGGAGTAGGTGACTGTCGCCGGGTGCGAACTCGACATCGCGAACAGCTCACACATCAGCGTGTTCCTGGACCGAAGGCTCACAAGAAACCACCTTGCTGAAGGCTGCGCCGGGCAAATTGGCGTTCCTGCTCACGAGTGCACTCTCCCAAATTCTCCTCCGTTTTTCCTTTCGTGCGCCTGGACTCGTTTGGCGCTGGCAATGCAGGAATCCAATGACGCGTCTTTCAGGGGAGTTGAACCGGGATCCGAGTAGATGGCCGGACCAAGGTTCGAAAAGGCGATGAACTTCATTACCTGTTCGCCGCTGTAGTCGAGGACACGACAGCTCTTTCCGCGATGAAGAGATCTTCCGATCACCTCGAATCGATAGCCGTAGCGCTGACCAACCTCCTCGACCGAGATCTCTCGCGCAATGAATTTCGTGAGCCCCAAATCGTTCAGGCGGGCCATGGTATCCGTGTTTTGGATTGATTCTCGAGTCACGACCAACATCGGTTCCCGCGATGAAAAGATGAGGTAGGTTTTCATTGGTCACACCTCCTTGGGATCTGCTGAAACACCCGCTTTAACTCCTAGTGCGGTCCGGTTCCGGGAGTAATTGGCGTCGAAGATCTTTCCGGGGCGAATGCTGTCGCCGATTTCATAGACGTTGTGGCCGGGTGCCTGCAGTAGCTCCTCCACCAGCTCTCTGTCGGGCGCGTTGCCAACCGCCATCACCACCGAATCAACGGCGAGTTTGAGAAGACTCCCGGTGGCTCCAACAGCCACAATGGATTCTTCGGGAATCTCCGTCACGATATGGTCAACATGGATTACAACGCCGAGTTCTTCCAGCCATTCTCCAAAAGCGACGCGGTCGTTTGTCGTGCAGTCGCTCATGATCTGGGAAAGCATCTCGACGATGGTGACGTGTTTGCCCGTCTCTGCCAGCTCGATCGCCACCTCGGCGCCGACCAGACCACCGCCGACCACGACGATCCGGTCACCGACATCGACGTCGCCTGAGAGCACATCCGCGGCGTCATGCACGAACGGTCGGTCGACGCCGGGGAGATCGAGGTGATTCGGTTTCGTCCTGGCCGCGAATAGTCTGAGAAATCTTGTTGCCATCGTCTGTTCCTTTAGGGGCGACGGGGCGCCACCTCTGTTCGCTGCAACCTTTGCGCCAACTCAGGTATCGATCGGACACGAGTGCCTGGAAGTGGGCGGATGGCTTTGGCGAGTGATCTTCCCGCACAATCTCTCCGGCGATTGCTTCAGAAATTGGAGTCGACTCCATTCTGATCTGAAACACAGATTTTCAATTTGAAACTGGCAGCAGTCCTCCCTCCATGGCACGCACGCACTCAAAACCCCGTCGCGGCGTTGATTCTCGTCATCTGGCGACGATGGCACACGAGTTGCTCATGGTTGCGATAGCGGCGAACGACAACTGTTTGCCTCGAATGGATCGAACGACGAGGAGGACGCCATGAACGAGATCAGATTTCACGGCCGTGGGGGACAAGGTGCTGTGACCTCCGCCGAGCTGCTGGCCCGAGCTGCGATCAACGAAAACAGGTTCGCGCAGGCGTTTCCCAGCTTCGGGCCGGAACGTCGTGGTGCCCCGGCGCAGGCCTTTGCGCGCGTCTCGGATTACGTCATCCGCAATAAGACCGCCATCATCTCGCCAACCGCAGTCGTGGTGCTCGACCAGTCGCTCCTTGATCTCGTGAAGGTAACGGATGGCCTCGTTCCCGGTGGCACGCTGGTGGTGAACTCGACCCGCGACCTCGATGCCCTGCAGTCCCAGTTCGGCACCGGCTTGAGGCTGGCAGTCGTCGATGCCAACCGCATCGCGCGTGAGGAGATCGGAAGCGTCATCACCAATACGACGATGCTCGGGGCTCTTCTGGCAGCGTCACCCATCGTTTTCCCGGAGAGCATCGAAGAGGAGATCCGCCGCCGCTTCTACCGATCGTCGGATCAGAACTGTGCCGCGTTTCGCCGGGCATTTGAATCTGCGGCCGTCCAACCCTCTCAATTGAAGATACCCGAGTTCGAACAGGTGTGCGCAGTCCCGGTGTGAGGAGGCGGTGATGAGTGCCAATCCCACAAGGCGCGACCTTCCAGTCGGCGTCGCTATCCTCGATCCCGGTTGCGCCCGCAACTACCACACCGGCAGCTGGCGGTCAGCTCAACCGGAATGGCGCCCCGATCAGTTCGCCCACTGCGGGGCCTGCGCCTTGGTCTGCCCGACCGGCGCAATCGAGATTGAACAGGTCAAAGGAATCCGAAGCTTGTCGCCGTGGCACCGCGATGCGCGAATCCAGAACTGCACGGTCTGTGGCCGTCCCATCGCACCGGTAGCCCAGCTGGACGCATGGGCGGCAAGCACCGGGATACCTCGGAGCCAGCTCAACATCTGCGTCGATTGCCGATCGACCACGGTGTGTGGTCCGGCCAGACGCCACACCGCCGATCCTATGAATACGTGGAGTGACATGAGAATCAAAGCAACGAATCAGACGAAAGGAGTTTCTAGTGAAGAACGTTGACATCGTCGTTATTGGAGGCGGACCTGCCGGCTTTGCCGCCGCCATGTCGGCCCGCAACACCTACCCGGACAAATCGATCGCTCTGATCAGAAAGGAGGAGATCGCACTCATTCCCTGTGGGATTCCCTACACCATGCACCGTCTCGACACGGTCGAGGACGACACCCTTCCGGACACGCCGCTCCTGAACGCCGGCATCGAAATTATCATCGATTCCGTCACCGATCGAATCGAAAAAACCTTGTGTTGTTCGAGCGGCGAGGGAATTACCTTTGACCGGTTGGTCATCGCCACCGGCTCGCGACCGGTCCTCCCACCGATCCCCGGGTCTGAGAAACGGGGCGTTTACGTGGTGAAGAAGGAGATGGACTCCCTTCGCGATCTCAAGGAGGCGGTGGAGGGATCATCTGAGGTCGTTATCATCGGTGGCGGCTACGTCGGCGTCGAGTTCGCTGACGAGATTCTCAAAGAGGGGAAGCGGGTCACCATCGTTGACCAGCTGACCCACCTCCTGCCGCTCTCCCTCGATCCCGAGTTCAGCGAATTCGTCGAGACAGCGATTCTGGACCAGGGTGGCGAGCTCGAGCTGGGGTCCTCGGTCGCCAGCATCGAAGGTAAAGATCGGATCGATGCAGTGCTCTTGGACGATGGGCGCCGCATCCCCTGTGACCTGGTCATCGTGGCAGTTGGCTTCAAGCCGAACCACTCCCTCGGTAGGCGGCTGGGCCTGGACATTAGCCCCGAGTCAGGGATCGTCGTTGACGAGTACATGCGCACCTCGGAGCCGGACATCTTCGCCATTGGCGATTGCGCAGAGCAGCACAACTGTTACACCGGGGAGAACTGGCCCATCCTGCTGGCGTCAACTGCGATGGCTCAGGGCCGGCTCGCCGGCTCGAATCTGTACTCCATCAAGGTGGTGAAGACATTCCGCGGTGTGCTGGGCACGTTTGCAACCAAGGTTGGGGAGACCGCGATTGGCGTTTCCGGCCTGACCGAGGCGCAGGCTCAACGTATGGGCGTTGACTATGTGGTGGGCACTGCGGAGGTTCCGGATCGCCACCCGGGCAAGCTCGCCGACGCGTCAACCATCGTGATCAAACTCGTGTTCTCGCGCTTCTGCCACTCGTTGCTGGGCGGCCAGATCAAGGGCGGCGATTCGGTTGGAGAGATGGCAAATATTCTCGCAGTCATGATTCAGAACGAAATGACCGACATGGAGATCGACACCCTGCAGATCGGGACTCACCCGCTGCTGACCTCGTCCCCGGTCGTCTATCCGATCATTGGCGCAACTGTCAACGCAATTACCAAATGGTACCCGGAGGAACAGAGGAAACCGAGAACTCAAAAGGCCGAACCGGCGATTGCTGCGATGGCCTGATCTTCGAGACCCTATGAACGGGTTTCTCTCGGAATCCGCAGAAAGGACAAAGGAAATGGAAGCATCAGTAGTTGACGCACGTGTCGCAGAGAAGACCAATGTTCTTGCTCCGGATCGCTGGACGGAACCGGACTACAAGCTCTTCATCGGGGGAGAGTGGATCGCCGGCGCGGAGGGTAAGACTTTCGACGCGTACTGCCCGGCGACCGGCGAGTTGATCGCCAGATGTGCCGAGGCCGAGAAAGAGGACGTCGACATGGCCGTCCAGTTTGCATGGAAGGCATTCGAAAGCTGGAAGGACGTCAGCCCGCAAGACCGTTCGAACCTCCTCCTGAAGATCGCTGATCTGATGGAGGAAAACGCCGAGAAGCTCGCAATGATCGAAACGATCGACAACGGCAAGCCGATTCGCGAGAACACGCTGGTGGATATACCGCTCGCAATCGATCATTTCCGCTACTTTGCGGGTGTCCTTCGGGCCGAAGAAGGCGAAGCGGTGATGATCGACAAGGACACCATGAGCCTCATCCTCAGGGAGCCCATCGGTGTCGTCGGTCAGATCATCCCGTGGAACTTTCCGCTGCTGATGGCCGCCTGGAAGATCGCGCCTGCCATTGCCGCCGGCAACACGGTGGTCATCAAACCGTCCAGCGCCACCTCCTTGAGCCTCCTCGAGTTTGCGAAGCTCGTCGAGCAGGTCCTGCCCGCCGGAGTGGTCAATGTGATCACCGGGCGTGGTTCAACGACCGGTAACTACCTTTTGCAGCACCCCGATGTCCGCAAATTAGCCTTCACCGGGTCCACAGAGGTAGGTTACACCGTCGCAGAGGCGGCGGCGAAGAAACTGATTCCGGCGACCTTGGAGTTGGGCGGGAAGTCCGCCAACATCATCTTCCCGGATTGCCCGTGGGAGAAGGCAGTCGAGGGAGTTGCGCTGGGGATCCTGCTCAATCAAGGTCAGGTCTGTTGCGCCGGTTCTCGACTCTTCGTGCATGAAGACATTTACGACGACTTTGTTGAAGAGGTCGTCAAGGTCTTCGAGAACGTGAAGGTCGGACTGCCGTGGGAGCAAGACACCATGATGGGCAGCCAGATCAACCAGGGCCAGCTCGACAAGATCCTCTCCTATGTCGAGATCGGCACGAAGGAGGGTGCGGAGGTCATCACGGGCGGCTGCCGTCTCGAGGATGATCGCCTCGCGAACGGCGCCTTCATGAAGCCGACGATCCTGGCCAACGTCACCAACGACATGCGGGTGGCCCAGGAGGAAATCTTCGGTCCGGTGGTGTGCATCATCAAGTTCAAGACCGAAGAGGAGGTCGTCCGGATGGCGAACGACAGTGAGTACGGTCTCGGAGGCGCGGTCTGGACCAAGGACATCAACCGGGCACTTCGGGTCGCCAGGGCGGTGGAGACCGGACGGATGTGGGTGAACAACTACAACAGCCTGCCGGCCCACGCGCCGTTCGGCGGCTACAAGAACTCCGGCATCGGTCGCGAGACCCACAAGATGATGCTTGAGCACTACTCGCAGAAGAAGAACATCTTCATCAGTCTCAGTGAAGAGAAGACCGGGCTCTACTGACCGCCAAGAGGCATCGGCCTGAAAAACAACGCTCGGCCACGGCACAGACCGCCCTGCGCCGCCTCGGCACCCATTGATGGGCCGGGGCCGGCGCCGGGCGCTTCCCTTCCAGCCGCCGGATCGATCCGCATGCAGATTGAAATATACACCTTTCAGGTTGAATCGGAGACCTGGATTCGTTCGAGCGAATTTTTATTCTAAATCATTCCAGGAAATGGATTTAGACGAAATGAGGATCGTGGCACGGAGCTTGCTCTCCATATAGGTGAGCGAGAAAGGAGATTCTGTCATGGATTCGACAAAAACTGATCCGATGACAATCGAGCGGCTCGGCGACCTGACGGTGCTACGGCTCGATTGGCAAGGGGTTCCAGCCGGGATGGATCCGGAAATGACTGAATCTCTGTGGAGCTTTTTCGATCTGGAGAGAATGCAGCCAAGCAAGGTTTTGCTTGTCTTTGCTGCTTCCGAGCTGGTGGGCCCCGACAGCCTCGAGATACTCACGAGCGGCGACGGGCCGAGCGGCGCGGAGGGTCGCTGGGCTACCGGGTCGCTGCAGCAACGGCGGATGGTGCGGGAGGAAAATGTGCTGCGCCGTTGGGTCGAGGCCGTCCGAGAGCTTCCCACGTATGTCATTGGTGTTATCCGGGGCGAGGTGGCGCTGCGGCGATTAGCCCCTTTCCTCGCCTGCGACTACCGCATTGCCGCTGACGACACCAGGATCGTCAACACTCTTCAGCAGATGCCGGTGGCCCCAACTGGTGGCGTGCCGTGGTTCATGACCCGGCTCGTAGGACCGGCGCGAACCTCGAACATCCTCCTCGAGTTGACAGAGCTGTCGGCACCCCAGGCTCGTGGACTCGGCCTGGTGAACTACCTGGCCCTACCGGACGAGCTCGAGCAGAAGGCTCTCGAGGTCGCTCAGAAGTTCGCCTCCATGCCGCGGGCCGCTCTCGTCGGTGTCAAGCGAGCCATGGTGGAGTCGTGCGAGGACCTCTCCACCTACCTCAACCGAGAGTCCGAGTTGGTTCGCCGGCTTTCAGCCGACAACTGATATTCACTCTCCTGATTCGGTGTGTTGAGGGGCATCCCCCTCGCGGGAGCCCTCAGTGTTCTTCAGCCGACGCCATAGGGTGGTGGCACCGATACCCAGGATCTTTGCCGCCTCAGCGCGGTTGTCATCAGTGTGGCGGAGCACCGCACGGATGTGATCCAGTTCGACGTCCTCGAGCGAGCGAAGCACTCGGTAGACACCGTCGTCCAGGGAAGACTCGAGGCCCCGCACCGAAGGTGGGAGCCCCTCCGGTCTGACCCGACCCTCTTCCGACAGGACGGCAGCCCGTTCCAATGCGTTTTCCAGTTCGCGGACGTTCCCTGGCCACGGGTACTGTTGGAGGAGATCCAGGCAGCTCGCGTCGAGCTGGAGCTCAGGGAGGCCCAATTTTTTGGCCAACCGGCCGACAAAGAACCGGGCCAGAGGAAGGATGTCGTCCGGGCGTTCGCGGAGCGGTGGTATCACAAGCTCGATGACCCGGAGCCGGTAGTAGAGGTCATCCCTGAAGGTTCCGTTCTTGACCGCTGCGGCGAGGTCTTTGTTGGAAGCCGCCAGCACCCGGACATCGATTTGCCGCTCCTTGTTTTCTCCGACCCGGCGGATCTCCCGTTCCTGGAGGACGCGCAGGAGCTTGACCTGCACAGCGGGTGCCACCTCTCCAATCTCGTCGAGGAGGATGGTTCCGCCCTCGGCCTCCTCGAACAGGCCCTTGCGATCTCGGACAGCCCCGGTAAACGAACCGGCCTTGTGCCCGAAGAGCTCACTTTCGAGCAGCGTTTCGGGCATTGCCCCGCAGTCCACCGCCACGAACCGCTTCCGTGCGCGTTCCGAGTGCTCGTGAATATAGCGGGCGAGGACTTCCTTGCCGACTCCAGTCTCTCCGGCCAGAAGCACCGACGAGTCGAAGCGGGCGACCTTCCTGGCCACGCTCAGAATTTCTTTGTACGCCTTGCTTTTGACCTCCGCCAGACCGACTGAAGCGGGGTCTTCGAGCTCGCGAAGCCGCCTGTCCCGGCGTTCGAGCGTAGCCGTCGTCTGCTTCAACTGTTCGGTCAGCGCCAGGATCGTGTGGTGGATGTCTTCGATCTGAAAATATTTCAGAAAGGGTTCGATCTCACCGCCCCAGGATTCCAGGTCCTTGCCGGTCGCCAAACACAGGGAGTCACCCGAGGCCGTGCAGGTTTGCTCGACGAAGTAGATTTCACGGTCAAGGCACATCGAAACGTACCCACTTGCATAGCCGCACAGCATCCAGCAGACTGGAAAATCCGCCGGGCCTATTTCCTCAAGATGTTCCGCCGCCTCGCCCGAGTCGTGCCACTCCACCTCCATTACGAATCTACCTTCATCATTGATTTCTAGCGACTCCACGACGACCCTGGCCACCCCCTGCAGGGCGTGAAGACGCGGCCCCGCGAGCACCAGCTCTTCAACGCTCGTCCACTCGAAGACCCGTTTCATGGCGGCAGCGTCGTTTTGCCCCCAACAATAGCCGAAGCGCGTGAGGATTCTTCGCGCCTCGTCGTCGCCAAGACTGTTGACAAGGTCTCGGCGGAACTGGGCCATCGCGTGCATGTCGTGGAGGACCAACCGGCGACCTTGAAAGTTGAGCCGTCCGTTGTCGAAGCTGACGAGCTCTTCGAGTCGGAGATCCTCTGCTTTCATGAGTCAGACCCTTTCGATGCGAAATCTCAACCGTTTCAATATGAAATTCGCGGCCAGTATGCACGATTCCTTTCATCGGTGAAAGCACTTCCACACAAGACGTTGACCGTCCGGTGGGGATGGCACGGGAATTGCAATTTCATAGGGCAGCATAGGGCAGCAGGAGGTGAGCCATGTACCCGACACTCAGAAAGCACGTCGAAGGGCTCCAGGACGGGATCATCCGGTTCACGCAGGATCTGGTCAAAACGCCAAGCCTCAGTCTCTGTGAGACCGATGTCGCCGGAAAAATCAAAAAAACGATGCGCGACCTCAAGTACGACCTGGTTTTTACCGACGAGATCGGCAACATCGTGGGGGTCATTCGCGGCGGTGACCCCGATTTCACTATCGTTCTCAACTCCCACATGGACACCGTTTCCCCGGATCCGGTGGACGCATGGTCGTTCCCACCGTTCGCGGGAGAAGTGGTCGGCAACCGAATCATCGGGGTCGGCGCCTCAGACTGCAAGAGTGGAGTCGCAACACAGATCTTTGCCGCGCACGCCCTAGCGCGTAGTCTGTTGCCGCTCAGGGGAAACATCGTCGTGGCCGCTACCGTCGCGGAGGAAAACGGCTGCAGCGTGGGTGCTCGTCACCTGTTTCGTCACACGCTCCCCCGCATCGGCGTAACACCCCGCTTCGTCGTGCTCGGAGAACCTACGAGCCTGCGCGTCGGTTATGGGCACGACGGATGGGCCAGATTCGACGTCGATGTCAGGGGGGTGGGCGAGCCGGAGGTCAGATCCGCCGCAAAAGAGATCTTTGACATTCTCTCGCTGTACAGCGAGTTCTCCGGCCCGTCGCCGTTGCGATGCATCGTGTCAGTCGAACCACCCCGGCTCATAGTTGGCCGGGAATGCTTCACCGCACGGATCGCTGTGACGCGGCGGCTCTTCCCGAACGAGACTGCGATCGGAGTTCTCGGCTGGCTGAAGAATGACATCGTCAACGCTGTCGATCTGGCCGACGGCGTCACCGTCAATGCCTGCCTGCACGAGGAGCTGCAACGGCCGTACACGGGTGGAAACGTCCACGTGAAGGTGATGACCCAGCCCTGGTCAACCGATCTCCGGCACCCCCTCGTCGAAAACGCACGTGAGGCACTGGTCTCTGCCGGTTTCACGTGGGCGCCAGAGTTGTGGGAACTCAATCGCCTGGGAATGGGCACGGCCGGAAGCTTTGTCACTAGTGAGATCGGCATTCCCACCATCGGTTTCGGGCCGGGCGAAGAAGCTCAGGCGCACGCCTGTGACGAGTCTGTGAGCATTCCCAACCTCGTCGAGGCGGCGTACGGCACGGCCGCGATAGCGCAAGGGGTGGTCGGTACCCCGCCAGAGAAGGTGCACTGATGTTCCTGCATCCATTCGCCTCGGTTCGGCGCAGCAGTCCAGCGCCGTCGTTCAACTTCCGTGCCATCGGATATGTGGAATCCTCCCCCGCGAACGAGGCCTCAACCGATGACGTTCTGGACGAATCTCTCCTTGTGCTCGAACCTGACGTGACGGGTGGTCTCGACGGCGTTGTGCCCGGGGATCGGCTCTTGGTGGTCTTCGTGTTCGATCGAGCGGAGGAGTGCGAGCTTCGCCAGCATCCGAAGGGCGATCCACTCCGAACGCTTCGCGGCGTGTTTGCGCTCCGCAGTCCGCGCCGGCCCAACCCGATCGGGGTGACTGTGGTTGAGGTTCTCAAGATCGCCGGGAACGCCGTGTGGGTTCGGGGCCTTGACGCCTGGCCGGGTACGCCGATCCTCGACCTCAAACTCGAAACCAAGGAGGAGAGATGAAGCATGTGTTTGGACCCGTGCTGTCTCGTCGCCTTGGGCGGTCTCTCGGTGTAGATCCGGTACCGCTCAACACTTGTGATTTCGACTGCATTTACTGCCAGTTGGGTCAAACGAGGCACCTGGAAAGGAAGAGGAAAGCTTTTTTCAGCGTCAGCGATATGGTGGCGGAGATCGCGTCCAAGTTGGATCACTTCGGGCCGGATTCCATCGACTGGATCACCTTCGTGGGGTCCGGCGAAACAACCTTGTTTTCTCGTCTCGGGACGCTGATTCGATACGTCAAGTCGTTCACCGATGTGCCGGTGGCGGTAATCACGAACGGATCACTGCTCTATCTTCCGGAAGTCAGGGACGAACTCTCGGTTGCAGACGCGGTGCTTCCAAGCTTCGATGCCGGAACGGAAACGCTGTACAGAAAAATCAACCGGCCCCACCGTGACCTCTCGTTTGATAGGCAGGTTTCAGGGCTGATCGAGTTTCGAAAAACGTTCACAGGAAATCTCTGGGTAGAAGTCATGCTCCTGGGCGGGGTCAATGATTCCCCGTCGGATCTGAGCGATATCTCTGCGGTCTTGGATCGTGTGGAGCCGGACGAGATCCATATTTCGACGCCAACACGGCCCCCTGCGGAACCCTGGGTGGAACCTCCGACGCCGGGGAGTCTTGAACGCGCTTCGGCAATCCTCGGGAGCGTCGCCAGGGTCCCGCGGCTGATGGACTTAGATGTGGAGTCTGGGATTGATGAGGGGCTCGTTCATGCGGTCCTGACAATCGTTCGCCGGCACCCGATGCAGGAGGATGAGCTGGTTCGAAACCTGGCGCGTTGGATGCCGGGAAGGGTGGTCGAGACTCTCACCTCTCTCGCCGATGGTGGCGAGATCAGGGCTGTTGAGCGACACGGGGTACGTTTCTGGTGTGCGCCGGGGACCTAGTTTCCCAATCAGAAACCGGAGGGTAGGTCTCAGCGAGACCGGCGCGCCACTCATGCCAACCGCGTCTTTTCTGCTTGAGAACACTTTCAAAATGAAAGGTGAACTTCCGGAATGGAATCCCTGGAGAACCTTCTTCGTGGTTCGATCGACCCACAGGATTGGCAGTTTGAGCCTGGCAGTGATTTTGCTGTGACTACAACGAGGCCGGGGGGGCGTGTCACCATCCGTCGGCCTACAACTCTGATGGAGGATCAAGGCGATGGCTGATAGGACGGACAAGGTTGAAAGCAACGTGGCTGGCAAATATTACGTCGACTCGAACTGCATTGACTGCGACGTTTGCCGTGAAACGGCCCCCAACAACTTCATGGCCAACGAGGATGAGGGCTACTCCTACGTCTTCAAACAGCCCGAGAGCGACGAAGAGAAGGCCCAGTGTCAGGATGCCATGGAGTCATGCCCCGTGGAAGCGATCGGTGATGACGGTTGACGAAGCGTAAAGGCAGTGTTGATCGTTCACCTTTTCCCTCCCCGGAGTTACCCCTCGGCCCAGATTCCAGAGATCGAGGGATTTCCGCCTGGCGGTCATGGTGGCATGAGGATTGCAGCTCCCTTGATTGAGGAGACCGGCTACTTCCGGCAGCGGCGCTTGGTGAGCAGGCACGATTCCAGATTGCCGGGCCAGCCGATCGAAAGGAGGTCGCCATGGACCGCAACGAACGAGAGACCACGGGTGAGGGAAGACCTTGCATCTGCCTCAATTGCCACACCCGGATACCCTACCTGAGCTGGATCACCTGCCTCGAGAGGAATTGCCCGGAGTGCGGTGCGGTCATGGTGCGGGAAGGGAGCCCCTACCACCTCTTTGTGCTGGAGCAGGGAGTGGCCTTTGACGGGAGGTCCCTTGTGCCCAAGCGAAGGCCAGGGAAGAAGCCTCGCAAGAATCGGACCCCCGTCGTGCAAGGTCAAGGAGCCTAGCTTGGCTTTCTCGCCACCCCTCGATTGCGACCGTCGATCTGCTGTCCGCCGCGCGGGTTCCCTCCGTGGTGACAGGAGGCTGGTGAGCGATTCGAAACCCTGCGGACCTCAACCTCGATTCAGAGCCTACGGTCGCAGGCACATCGGCAAAATTCGGCAGTTGCAGAGTCTCTCACACGATCAGTTGATCGCTCTCCGGGTCGCATCTGCCGTCCTCCCGTTCCGGGTCAACGACTACGTACTCGAAGATTTGATTGACTGGAGCGACATCCCATCTGATCCCATCTATCAATTGACTTTTCCTCAGGCCGAGATGTTGGAACGTACCGATTTCGCCCGGCTGCGGAAACTGCTGGTCAGCGGTGCGGGTCCGGAGGTCATCCAGCAGCATGCCCGGGAGATCCAGATGCGGATGAATCCGCACCCGGACGGCCAGATGGAACTCAATGTGCCGACCCTGAACGGAAAGGAGCTGTCGGGGTGCCAGCACAAGTATCGTGAGACCGTGTTGTTCTTTCCACCGAGCGGGCAGACATGTCACGCCTACTGCACTTACTGTTTCCGCTGGCCCCAGTTTGTCGGCATCGACCGGCTCAAGTTTGCACTGCACGAAACCGACCGGTTGGTCCGTTATCTTCGTGGGCATCCGGAGGTCAGCGATGTCCTGGTGACCGGTGGTGATCCGCTGGTCATGAGCAGCAATTTGTTGCGGCGGAACATCGAGCCCCTCCTTGGCGAGGGGCTCGACCACATTACCTCGATTCGCATCGGTACCAGGGCGCTGTCGTATTGGCCCTACCGTTTCTCCAGCGATCGTGATTCTGACGACCTTTTGCGCCTGTTCGAGGATGTTCGGCGCAGCGGTCGGCACCTTGCTCTGATGGCCCACGTCTCCCATCCTCGGGAACTCCAGACCGCAGCCGTACAGGAAGCCATTCGCAGGGTGCGGGACACCGGAACTGTTGTGCGGTGCCAGGCGCCTCTGGTACGTCATGTCAACGACAGCTCCGAGGTGTGGGCCGACTTGTGGCGTGAGGAGGTTCGACTCGGATTGGTGCCGTACTATCTGTTTGTTGCCCGTAATACCGGCCCGCGCGAGTACTTCGAGGTCCCCTTGGCGGAGGGCTTGAAGATATTCTCAGAAGCGATCGCGATGGTTTCCGGTCTCGGCCGTACCGTTCGTGGCCCAATCATGTCGGCCACTCCCGGGAAAGTGTTGGTGGACGGGATTGCCACAATTGGTGGTCAAAAAGTATTCGTCCTGAAAATGATCCAAGGCCGAGATCCTAAATGGGCGAACCGGGTATTCTTTGCCCGCTTCGATCCTCGCGCGACATTTCTCGACCAGCTTGCCCCTGCATTCGGCAGGCGGGCATTCTTCTTCGAACAAGGTCTCCGCAGTATCGCAGCAGGTGGCCGGCATTCCAGCAGGTACGACGAATCGAATCGGGTGAAGAATGAGTGCCAGGCCTCAGCCTGGCACCCATGATGATCTGATCAGTGCTGCAGGTTTTTTGCCGAACCTGCCTTCGGCGTCGAGCCTGAGAACTGCAGCCGGCCTTCGCGGAACTCGCCGCCGCGCAGGGTGTGGGCGAGCGCCTCGCCGAGTTCTTCCACCAGGTGGAACTTGAGCCCCTCGCGAACCTCCTGCGGCAGATCGTCAAGATCCGCCTCGTTGACCTTTGGCAACACCACCGAGGTGATGCCGGCGCGGACCGCTCCGAGGATCTTCTCCTTGACCCCACCGATCGGCAGGACTCGTCCCGACAGCGTGATCTCTCCGGTCATGGCGACGTCGTTGCGGGCGGGCCGGCCTGAGAGGGCTGACACCAGGGCGGTGGCCATGGTGACGCCGGCCGAAGGTCCGTCCTTGGGAATCGCTCCGGCGGGCACGTGGATGTGGACATCCTGTTTGAACGCGTCCTGCGGGATGAAGAGCTCGTCTGCGTGGGCCTTGGCGTAGGTCCAGGCCGCGCGCGCCGACTCCTTCATGACATCGCCGAGTTGCCCGGTGAGAACCAGTTCGCCTTTGCCGGGCATGGGAGAGACCTCGACAAACATGATGTCGCCGCCGACCGGTGTGTAGTACATCCCGGTCGCGACACCCACCTGGTCGGCCTCGTTGGCCACCTCCGGGTGGACTTTGGGCCGTCCCAGGAGGTCGTTGACCTCCGAAGAACCGATTTCGATCGCCTCCAGTTCTTCGGCGGCGATCTTGCGGGCCACCTTGCGGGCCAGCCGGCCGATCTCCCGTTCCAGCTGGCGGACGCCGGACTCGCGGGTGTAGCCGGTGATCACCTCACGCACTGCATCGTCCGAGATGACGATCTGTTCATCGGTGAGTCCGGTCTGTTTGATTTGGCGCGGCGTCAGGTAGCGTTTTGCGATCTCGAGTTTTTCGGCCTCGGTATAGCCTGCAAACTCGACCACCTCCATCCGGTCCTGGAGAGGGCCGGGGATGTTTTGGAGGTAATTGGCCGTACAGATGAACTGGACGTCGCGAAGATCGAAGGGCACGCCGAGGTAGTGGTCGGTGAAGCTGTCGTTCTGCGCCGGGTCGAGCACTTCGAGCAGCGCCGCCCCGGGGTCGCCCTGGTAGGACGCGCCGAGCTTGTCGACCTCATCGAGGAGAAAGACAGGGTTCTTCGAACCGGCCTGTTTCATGCCCTGGATGATCCGACCCGGCATGGCGCCGACATAGGTTCTCCGATGGCCGCGGATATCGGCCTCGTCGCGCACGCCGCCGAGCGATATGCGGACGTACTCGCGGCCCATGGCGCGGGCGATGGATTTGGCAACCGAAGTCTTTCCGACTCCCGGGGGGCCTGCGAAGAGCAGGATCGGGTTGCGTCCGGTGGTGTCGTGGATCGACACTTCGGGCTCGACATCTACGGGTGCGTCGGCTTCCACCTCTTCGGCCGGAGCGACGTCTTCGGCTGCAGCTGTTTCCGCCGCTTCGGCTGCTTCGGTCTTCTTTCTCAAGATCTGAACCGCCAGGAACTCGAGGATCCGGTCCTTGACGTCGCCGAGGGCGTAGTGGTCCTCTTCAAGGATCTCAGCAGCACGTGTGACGTCCAGCCGTTCCTCCGTCCGCTCAGACCACGGCAGTTCGCAGATGGTCTCGAGGTAGGTGCGGATGACCTGGGCCTCCATGCCTTCCGGCCCCATGCGCTCGAGACGGCCGAGCTCGCGGTCGACTTCTTTGCGGGCCGCCTCCGGTAGTTCGAGAGCCTCGAGCTTTTCGCGCAGCTCTTCGAGATCCTCACGACCGCCGTCCTCGCCGAGCTCCTTCTGGATGGCCTTGAGCTGTTGGCGCAGGAACATCTCGCGCTGGCGGTCGCCGAGCTCTTCCTGAACCTGGGACTTGATGTCCTCCTGGGCGTCGAGGACCGCAACCTGGCGTTGGATGTGGATGAGCACAGCACGCAACCGATCCTCCACCGAGAGCGCTTCGAGCAGCTTTTGGGCCTCACCGGGTTTGAGGTCGAGGTGGCCGGCCACCAGATCGGCAAAGCGCCCCGGTTCCGTGGTCTCCGCCAGGAACTGCTGCACTGCCTCCTTGGGCATACCGGCGCGCCGGCCGAGCTCGG
>JASJGQ010000333.1:0-4241 GCA_033791425.1 Acidobacteriota bacterium | reverse complement strand
GTTGGAGGTGCTGACCCACAGCCTGCCCTCGTCGTCCTCGAGCATTGCGTAGACGGAATCCGCGGCGAGTCCGTCTTCCACCCGGTAGCGACGGAAGCTGCCGGTATCCCGGTCGTACCGGTTGATGCCTCCGCCGAAGTTGCCGAACCACAGCGTGCCGTCCCTGTCCTCGTGGATGGCGAACACGTGGTCGGAGCTGATGCTGGAAGGATCCTCCGGATCGTGCCGGTAACGAGTGAACGCACCGGTTTCGGGATCGAGGCGGTTGAGGCCGCCGCCCTGCGTCCCGACCCACAGCACCCCCTCGCGATCCTCGTAGGCGAGGCGGATGAAATCGTGGCTGATGCTGGAGGGATCCTCGGGATCATGCCGGTAGTGGGTGAAGATATCGGTCGAAGGGTCCAGGCGATCGAGGCCACCACCGAAGGTGCCAAACCAGAGCGCGCCGGACCGGTCCTGAAAGATCGACCGTAGCTCGTCGTGGCTCAGTGAGTTCGGGTCGTCGGGATCGTGCCGGTAGTGGGTGATCCGTCCGGTCTTTTGGTCGAGCCGGTTGACGCCCCCGCCGTTCGTGCCGATCCAGAGCGCGCCGTCGCGGTCGCCGAAAACTGCGCGTACCGTGTTGTGGCTGAGACTCGAGGGATCACCGGGCTGGTGCAGGTAGTGGCGCCATCGCCCGGTTTGGCGATCGAACCGGTTCAAACCGCCGCTGTCGGTCCCGATCCACAGGACGCCGTCCTCGTCCTCGTAAAACGACCACACGATATTGTGGCTGAGCGAGTTCGGGTCGGCGGGGTCGTTGTGGTAGCGGCGGAACTTCTTCCTCGAGACATCGAACTTGGAGAGGCCGCCGCCGTAGGTGCCAACCCACAGCACGCGCGACCGGTCCTGGTACACCGAGTAAACCCGATCGGAGCTGAGGCTGTAGGGATCGGTCGGGTCGTGGCGGTGGCTGGTGAAGGTGCCGCTGTCGCGGTCGAATTGGTTGAGCCCGCCACCGTCGGTCCCAACCCACAGGGTCCCTTCGTGATCCTCGAACAGCGCCTTGACCAGGTCTTTGCTGAGGGCGGTTGGGTCGTCGGCGTCGGCACGGTAATGCGTGAACCGACCCGTGGCTCGGTCAAAGGTGGCGAGGCCACCGCCGTAGGTGCCGACCCACAGGGTGCCGGTGTTGTCCTCGAGGATTGTGAACACGTGGTCGTCGCTCAAACTGTGGGGGTCTTGCGGGTCGTGCGTGAAGTGGGTGAGGTCTCCGAACTCCGGATCAAAACGGTCGAGCCCGCCGCCGTTGGTGCCGATCCACAGGATGCCTTCCCGGTCTTCGAAGATCGCCCGCACGTCGTCGTATCCGGCGGCGGCCGGTGCGGCCCGGTCCACCAGGTAGTGGTGGAACGTGCCCGTCTCGCGGTCGAGACGGTCGAGCCCGCCGCCCTGGGTACCGACCCACAGCCGGCCGGACCGGTCCTCGAGGATGTAGCGGACGGTGTCGGCGCTCAGGCTGGTAGGATCATCGTCGTCGTGGCGGTACCTCACGACCTCTTCCGTCGAAGGGTCAAAGCTGTTGAGGCCGCTCTCGAATATCCCCACCCAGAGGATCCCGTCGCGGCCCTCGTACAGCGCCTTGAGCTCGTTGTAGCTGAGGGTGTTGGGATTGCCGGGCACGTTCTTGTAGACGGTGAACTGGTACCCGTCGAAGCGATTGAGGCCATCCTCGGTGGCGAACCACATGAACCCTTTTCGGTCCTGAACCATCTGCTCGATGATGCTCTGCGACAATCCCTGCTCGAGCGAAAGGCGGTCGAAATCGATGCGGTCCTGACCAGCGAATGCCACGGTGGTGGCGCTCGAGACGGCGATGAGCGATGCCCATCGCAGGATGGCTGAGACCGGGCTTGAACAGCGCATTTGCCGATCGAGTCTATCAGCCCCTTAACGATGGGGATGGGTGGATGGGTGCCACCTTTTGCATTTACTCATTGTTGGATGGGGATGGGTGCCACCCTGCTCGATGAAAACAACGACTTCCGGTGGATTGATACCGTGCCGGGAGATCTGCCCCGCCAAACGAGGTCACCGAGTGATGCGTGGCACCGAGGTGGAAATGGACCACCTCACCACTGTACTTTGCACCTCTTGAACTCGAGGATCTGTTCGTCGATCGTTCGCAGCTCGCGCTCGAACTCCTGGATTCGATCTGCAGCCTTGGGGAGAGTCGACTGCTTCCACAGATGGAGGACCCGGCTCACCTCTTCATGGTCAACGTACAACTTGAGGAGAGGGTCTTTCGCCTCTCCTGTCAGGGCTGGATCAACGCGGTCGATTCTGTCGCGACGATGTGACATGTGAGTCCTTTCAATAAAGAAACGCCCGGAGCCCAACCACATCGGACCCCGTCAGTCCCGGTGCCCACCGTTGGCGGACTCCCGGGCCCCCCTCTGAATGTGTATTCGGACGCCGGGCGCCATCTGCAGGGTGTTGGAGCGGAGCCCGCCATCCCACGTTTGGACTATATCACCGAAATTTCGGTAGTTGGCAATTATTACTACTAAGGAGAAATTAGCACTAAGCACTCATGGTAAAATATGGCCGAAAAAAGCGCCCTGATACAAACGTACCCAGGCAATATCATTGACGGAGAGGGTTCAGTGAAAAGGATGACTTTCGGCCAGGCACTCAAGGTAGCGCGAGAGGACGCGGGTTTCACGCAGGGGGGCCTCGCCGAGGTCACTGGAAACTCGGTGTCCACGATCAGTTCCTGGGAACGGGGGGAACACTCGCCGAGTTGGACGACCATCGAAGTGCTCCTGGATGCCCTCGGGTTGTCGTTCCACGAGTTTTCACACATCGTCGAAGAGGAGGACGCGCCCCCCGCGCCACAAGAAACCTTTAGCGTCGATTTCTACGATGTCGCTCCCCAGGACCCAGCGGCCATGCCCTCCCCAACCCTCCGCCTGCCCCTGGTCAAGGGAAGCTTCTGGTCGACGATTCTCCACCTTCCCGAGGTCTCGGATCGATTCGTCTGGTCGCGCGTACTCGAGGACGAGATGATTCCCGACTTCTACCCCGGCGACCTGGTCTTCATCGACAGTGCATCCACCAAACCGCGACCGCGTCAGCTGGTGGCCGGATTCAGTTCTGAAGGCGACCCGCAGATCCGCCAGTACGTCCGGCAGCAGGGTGAGGAAAAGTTGGTGGCGGGAAACCGCCACTACCCGGACCAACCGTACGAGGGATTTCAGGTCATGGGCAGGGTCTTCGCTGCGATGCGATTTTTTAAATAGCCGGCGCCTCGCCACCATCGATCAGGGCCGCACATCAAGCGTCCCGCAATCCGAGCACCTCCGTGCCATTCTGCTGCGAATCCACGGCGTGGAGGCGGCGGAACGGTATCTTGTGTTGCGGCCGTCCCGGCTGCACGTGCGGGCGAGACGCCCGCACCACAAGTCGTTTGTGAAGCCGGATTCCCTCCTTGCTTCACTTCGTCGTGCGAAGACCGAGCTGGATCGAGATGGCGCGGTCGATAGCGTCGAGTTCGAAAGACGCGACGTGCCCGAGCCGTTCTGTGATGCGGTGCCTGGCGACGGTTCGAATCTGGTTGGCCACCGCGCGAGAAGGCTTGGAGAGACCGCTCGGTTCCATCCCTATGGATGTTTCGTAGGGGCGCAGCTCTCGTTCCGGGAGTGCGGTGATCGGCACCACCTGAATGACGGAGTCGTACCGGCACGCCGCGCGATTCGAAACCACCACTGCCGGTCGTGTCTTACGGATTTTCCGACCCTCGGTCGGATCGAGCCGCACCCTGACCACATCGCCCCGGGAAAGTGGCGAGGTCACTCGTCGACCTCGGCGTCGGCCGCTTCCCACTCGGCTGCCAGGTCGGCGCTTGCGGCCGCGTCCTCGCGGTAGGCGGACTCGAGTTCGCGTTCGAGCTGGCGCGTACGGTAATCGCGAATTGCCTCGCTGACCACCGCGCTGGTGTTCGGCTGCTCATAGAGAAAGGTGGCCAGGTCGTCGTCGAGTGTCACAGTGATGCGTTTCTTGGCCATGGGATGGACTCCTGTATGCTGAAATTAGCATACTTTTTATCATATTAAATCGTGTATCGGGTAGGGGCAACCGCCCTCCGGATCGAAGAGGGGACGTGGGGGCGGGGCGGCGCCCCCCCCCGCGGGGGGCCGTTGGGGGTTAAATAGGGCGGCATTGGGGGGGGGTCTTAGGGTTATACATTTAGGCCTGGGTGT
>JASJGQ010000332.1:0-7581 GCA_033791425.1 Acidobacteriota bacterium | reverse complement strand
GACCACCTTGCCGTCGCCGAGGACCAGCGTATTGGCGGCGCCGGCCCGCTGGACTCTGGGCGCCGCGAGGTCGGCGGCGGCCGCCGCCTCATCCTTGTAGGGAGTGGTCACCGCCCATCCGTAGGTGGGGAGACCGATACGGTCAAAACACGTGTCGCCCCGCGGAACGAAGAGCTCCGCGAGTTCGGCAACATCGGGCGTGCTGATCGGGAGCATCAAATAGGGGAGGTCCAGGGCTCGATAGGCGGCCGCGTGCAAGGCCGGGCTCAGGCTGCGGGTGACATTCGACCCCACCACCCCGTAGAGCCTCTGCGGGGGGCCGTTGAGGTGCGAGATCACCGCCATCGTCCGAGCGATCGTCAGTTGCCCGGGTGCTGCTTCCGCCCCTTCGTTCCACGCCGCAAACGACAACGATGGACCGAGCAGAGGCGCAAGATAGCGACTTGCCGTTCCAGGACCGCCCATCGCAAAGGTGAGCAACCGGCGCCGTTGACGAGATCTCTGGTTGAAATCCCCGTGCAGCGCGAGAACCGATACCAGATCCGCAACCGAGTTTGCGGTTGGAACAACTTTGACCCACCGCGCCGCGCTTTCGAGCATCCGCTCCGCGATCTCGCCGAGTGCCTCCGGCGTTCCTCCAGGGTCGTGCCACGACATGACGACCTGTTCGGAGGCAAGTCCCAGAGCCCGCATCAGGTGGCCGTCCCGCTCGCACTCGAGATCGATCAGCGCCGCGCCCGCGTCCCGAGCCCCCTCGATGACCGCGCGTCGCTCGTCGGGGTCGGTCGGTCCGCGGCCGCCTTCGGCGTTTGACCGCAGCGTCACCAGAACGGGCAGCGGGCAAGCGCCGATTGCCGCACGAAGATCGACGGCCGGAAACAGATCCGCCCGAAGCTCGACGATCGATGCCCCATCGGGCGGCCGAGCCAGAGCCTCGAGAGGATCCTCAGAAACCTCGGGTGTGAGTGAAACAATCCAGTCCATGAATCAGAGCATAGCAATGCTCTATTCCCGAAGCACGGACCATGAGAAAAGACGGATGAAAGGAGCGCGCTTGGGAAGGACGCCACTCAAGTCTCCTCGATATTGATACGATTGCTTCCGGAGGCGTCGATGTTGCTGAGGTTGGTGGTTGCGGCGGTCCTGTTGTGGCCGTTGGTCGTGCACGGCGGGGCGCTTGGCGAGCTTGCCGATCGGATCGATCGGCCGACCCTCGGGGCGCCGATCAGCCTCGAGGCACCGCTTGAGATAGGGCGAGCCTTGATTGCGCCGGGGGAGGGCTCCACCGTTCGAGTGCTGATGGCGGGGGACGAGCGCTGCGGGGTCGCCATCGAAGGGCCCGCGACCTTCACGCTGTTGATCGATGATCGTTTCAGCGCCCCGATTGCGGTCCGCAACCTCGACCGCGCCTCAAAGCTCAAGGCGAAGAAGGCCGGAAGGAACCTCGAGGTCACGTTCGCCGCCAGGTCGGCCGTTGTGTGGTGGTGGGAAGGCCCCGGTCCATCGGAGGGCGACGCCGAGGTTTCGGAACCCTTAGCGCTGCCCGAATGGGCGGCGGAGGCCCTCGAGGACGCCTTCTTTGCTCCACCCTCGGTGGAGCTGATTTCGGCTCGCGGTCTGGGCGTCGAAGGCGCCATGTTCGCCCTGGTGGACTGCGACAAGGGCACGTTTCTGTACGCCACCGATCCGATCGACACCCGTCTCGAGGAGCTCTTCCACGTTGAAAAGGTGAAGACCTCGGAGTCGGTCCACCGGGGGCGCCGCTTTTTGGAGCGTCTGGTGTCCCAACCGCTCGGGCGCGTGTGGTGGGACCGGGCGTCGCGGCCGCTGGTGGCGACCCACACCGAGATCGAGGTGGAGAATGCCGCGGCAAGCCACGTGCGGGTTGCGACCAAATTCGATCTTGTCGCTACGCAGACCGGGATCGGCATCTGGCGATCGAACCTCGCGGATCGCGTCCTTTCTCGAACCGACACGTTCCTCCCGAACACGGTGACGTCGGTGCGGGTCAATTCCGAGCCCGCTGACTTCCTGCACCGCGGCGACCAGCTGCTGGTCGCCATCAGCCCGCCTCCTGAGGCCGGCGCCACCACCCGAATCGAGGTCGTCAACGAGGGCAACATCGCTCTGATGCCGGGCAACGGGAGCTCGTGGTCGCTCGGGACGTGGGCGTGGCACCCGAACCCCGGTTGGAACGGAGAGATGGCGACGTCGATCGTGACGGTCACGGTGCCAAACGACATGGTGCCTTTTGCTTCGGGGTCGATGGTGTCGATGACGACCGAGGGCGACAACACGGTCTTGAAGACGAAGCTCGACCGACCGATGCAGTTCGTGGTGGTGGCGGCGGGTGCGTACCACCTTTACAGCGACACGCGGGACGGTCTGACCTGCAACGTCGGTTCCTATGTTTTCGGCAAGGAAAAGGCCGCCGAGCGGTTGATCGACATCTTCTTTGCGGCGGAGGATTTCTATTCGAATCTCTTTGACTCGCCCTACCCGTTCCGCGAGGTCAGTATCGTCGAGGTCAACGACTGGGGTTTTGGCCAGGCCCCACCGGGGATCATCTTCATCACCCGGGAGGCCTTCGAACCGAAGACAGACTCCTTGAACCAGTATTTCTCAAAAGGCGTCAACGAACGCTTTGTGCACGAGGTGGCGCACGCCTGGTGGGGTCACGTCGTCAAGATGGACTCGCTCGAGGAGCAGTGGCTGTCGGAGAGCTTTGCCGAGTATTCCGCGGTTCTGTGCATGAAGGCCCTGGCGGGTGGCGGCAAGAAAGGGCAGAAAGAGTTCGACGAGATTCTCAGCGGCTGGCGCGCCAGGGCGAAAGAGGTCGGACGCGGCTCCAGTGTTTACCTGGCAAACTACCTCGCGGGCGAAGATCGAACGGATGTTCTCGATCGCCACTACCTCCTCTACGACAAGGGGCCGCTTGTCATCCACGGGATCCGCCGGCAACTGCAGCGCATGTACGGCACCGCAGAAGGCGACAAGATGTTCGTGGATTTTCTGCGAACCGTGCTGGCCAACTTCAGCTTCAAATGGGGCAGCACCCGGCACCTCGTCGGCATCCTCAACCAGCTCACCGGTGAGGAATGGCAGCAGTGGTTCGAACGCTACGTCTACGGATGTGAGATGCCGGACCTCAGGTGATCGGTGGCGCTCAGCCTGAGACCTCTCCAAAAAAAGATGGCTCCCGGGGGAGGAGCCATGAAGGAGGAGTCTGATAGAGGTCGTTCTTTCCTGTCGCGTCCTTGGGTGGATCGGACAGCGCGACCTTCAATGTCTATACGGTCGAACAACCAAAAGGTTGCCTGGGGCAGTTAGGAATTAGGAATTAGGAATTAGGAATGTCCGCCACACCCACCGACAACTCATATCCGGGTGTTCGACGGAGTTTTCGAGCGGGAACGAGCCACATGCGGTTTTCCTTATCGGAGAGAACGCGCGAAAAGTCTGTGTGCGGCGGAGGTGCCATTTTGAACATTTTTGGACACCTCGACATCCCCATCGGCATGCCGATGCGGGCTAACAATGTTCAGGGTGGCTCCTTCCGGGAAGGCCGTTCAGAACGTCACGGCCCATCGACCTCTTGGGCAAGGGAGAATTGACCGGTCACTCCGCCGGATCAAACGCCGGGATCCCAGTCAGGTAGTTGCCCAGGACCAGGGTATGAATGTCGTGGGTACCTTCATAGGTATAGACCGTCTCGATGTTCATGAGGTGGCGCATGATGGGGTACTCGTTGACGATGCCGTTGGCGCCGTGGATCTCGCGCGCCAGCTTGGCGCACTCGCGGGCGACCCAGACGTTGTTGCGTTTGGCCAGCGAGACCGCCTCGTGGGTGAGCTTGCCGTCATCCTTGAGCCGGCCGAGCTGGAGGGCGAGCAACTGGCCCTTGACGATCTCCGAGTACATCCAGGCCAGCTTCTGTTGCTGGATCTGGTGGGCGGCGATGGGTTGGCCCTTGAACTGGATACGGGTCTTGGCGTAGTCGAGGGCGGCGTGAAAGGTGGCCAGCGCCGAACCGAGAGCCCCCCAGGCGATGCCGTATCGGGCCTGGTTCAGGCACATGAAAGCGTTTTTGAGGCCGGTCGTGCCGATCAGCATGGCCTCTCCCGGCAGGCGGCAGTCTTCGAAGGCGAGCTGTGAGGTCACAGAGGCCCGCAGCGAGTATTTGCCCTTGTGTTCGATGGTCGAAAAACCCGGCGTGCCGCCCTCGACGAGGAAGCCCCGGACGCCGTCTTCCGTTTGCGCCCACACCACCGCGACATCGGCAATCGAGCCGTTGGTGATCCACGCCTTGGCGCCGTTGAGGACCCAGTCCGAACCATCGCGCACCGCCCGCGTCCGCATGCCGCCGGGGTTGGAGCCGAAGTCGGGCTCGGTGAGACCAAAGCAGCCGATCGCCTCGCCTTTGCCGAGGGCGGGGATCCAACGTTTCTGTTGCTCGTGGCTGGCCCACTGCAGGATCGGGAACATCACGAGCGAGGTCTGGACCGACACGAATGAGCGCAGACCGGAGTCGCCGCGCTCGAGCTCGCGGTTGATCAGCCCATAGGTGACTGCGTTGACCCCGGGCAGGCCGTATTCGGAGTAGGGGGCGCCGAGAAGATCCAAAGCGCCCATTTCGGCAACCAGTTCGCGGGGAAAGTGACAGTCCCAGGCCCATTGTTCGATGTGCGGCAGGATGCGGTCCGCGACCCATTCGCGGACGGTGTCGCGCACCATGCGTTCCTCTTCGGTGAGCATGTCATCGAAGTGATAGAGATCAAGACCGTCCAATTCACGCATATCGAAACCCTTCAATGCCTTGGTTGTGTCGCCGCAACGGGGTACCATCACGCCATGAAGATCCCCTGGCCGATGGTCGCCGGATGGTACCACGCGGTGTTGTTGACGGTCCTGCCCTGGGTTGCGTGGCAACGCCCCTGGTGGGCGCCGGTGGTCGCGGCCGGCGCAATCGTCGTTCACCTGCCGGTGAGCCGCGACCGGGCGTCCGAACCGTGGGCGGGAGTGGTTGTGGCCCTGTCGGCGCTGCTCTTTATCGGTATTCGCGGTAGCTGGGAGATCGGTCTCGGGTGGTTCCTCCTCGCAGTGTTGGTGGCGGCGGTGGCCAGGGTTCGACCGCGTCGGGACGGCAGCCGTCCCGACGCGGCGGACTACCTCGCGGTCGGCTGCTGGGGGGTCGTGTTTGCGCTCTCGCCGCGGTTGGTGGCGTTCGACCACGGTGGGTGGCTGGCGCCGGCGGTGCTCTTGTATGCCGCGCAGCGTCTGGCCCGGTCCGGCGTATCGGTGGTCGGAGCGGTGGCGCCGGGTGCGCCGGACCGCGAGGTTCGGGGCACTCTCGGCCTCAACTCGGTGGTGGTGGCCGGGCCCGACAATCTGCCGCGGTCGATTCCACTGGAGCTGGAACTGCGGGCAGGTGATTCCCTCGCCATTCTCTGTGATGCGCCCGATGAAGCGGCGTTGCTGGCCGAGGTTCTGGCGGGCCGGCGTTCGCCCGCATCTGGGGTCCTGACGGTGGACGGGTCGCCGCTGCGAGCAGGCGATCGACTGGTGGCGATGGTGGCCCCCGGCGAGCCCTTTGTTCCAGGTGGTTTGAACGTCAACCTCGCGGCGCTCAGCGACCGGCCCCTGGACCGTGCCGCAGTGGCTGCCGTGCGCGAGGCGTGTTCCCTGACCGAGGTCGCTGAGGAGCTTGGCGACCGCCCGATCGCGGTCGATGGTGAGCCGTTGACGGCGTATCACCGGATCCTGGTGCTGGTGGCGCGGGTGATCCCGTCGCCGTATCGGCTGCTGGTCGTGGTGGACCCGATGCCGTGGGTCAATGCGGTGCGCGGCGAACTGTGGCGGACCGCAGTGGTGCGGGCTTCGGTGGGGCGCACCAGCATCTGGATCACGCCCGATCGCGACCTCGCAAACCGTGCCGCTCTGGTGATGGAATACCGACAAGGCGCGTTGCGCCGGGCGGACCGCCCGGAGAGTTAGGAATGAGGAATTAGGAATGCCGCTCATCCACCATTCGTCCCCATGATGTGAGGAAAGGTGCGTGGAAATTCCTCATTCCTCATTCCTAATTCCTCATGCTCTCGCTGGGTTACACTGTTCGGGCGTGTTCAGGAGGGATCGATGGGTACATTTCAGGGTGGTTCGGCGCCGGCGATGTCCAAGCAGATATGCGACGGTTATTCGCTGGTCAACCAGGTCAGCCTGAAACGTCTGAGCATTGATCAGATGGTCAAGCTGGAGTTCGAACTCGACAAACGGCTTCGCGAGACTCGCGGCGATGTGGTCAATCTCGAGGATCAACCCGCCCTCCAGGCGCGCAACCGAAGGCTTTCCCGCATCGAAGGGGCCCTGCGGGTGTTGCGTCACACGATGCAGCAGCGCCGGATAGGCAGGCTCTGAAAGACCGCAACATCGAGCACGGGTGGGAGGCTCTTTCGGGTGATCCCCTGCCGTGGTTGCTCGACCCCACCCGTCCCAACCTTCACTGGCGTGCCTTGACCGACCTCATCCGCAGACCCCCGGGAAGCCCCGCTGTCGTGCGCGCACGCGGGGGTGCCAACGCGGTGGACCCGATTGCGACCCTGCTTGAAGACCTCGCGCCGGATGGTACCTGGCTCTGTCAGTCGGCCCTCTGGGAGTTGTTTTCGGGGCCCGGCTGGCGGCTGCTGGCGGCCGTCCAGTGGGGCGCCGATACGACCGATCCCCGCCTCCATGCCGCATCGCAACGGCTGCTGGAGGAGGGCCCTGGAGTGGGAGCTTTTGCGGTCCGTGAGGGCGACGATCCGTCGCCCTGGCTGACAGCCCGAGTGCTCCAGGCCCTGGCCGTTCTGGGTTGGTGCCGGCATTCGAGGTTCCAGGAAGCTGTGGCGTGGCTCGACGAATCGGCCCCGCAATCTGACGACGGAGGGTGGTTGCGTTCCGGAGAGGATGGTGAGTCCATCGCGTGCGGTGTGACGCCCGTGGCGTTGCTCGATGCCCTGACCGCGTGCGGCGGTTCCAACCGCAGCGCCCTGTGCGACCGGGCCGTCAGATCTCTGCGAACCGCGATTTCATCGATGGGGGAGGAGATGTTCCTGCTCGGGCTCCCGCATTTTGACCGTACGGATGCCGCCGAGTCGTTCGCAGTCCTCGCGCGGGCGGGTTCTGGTTGGGATCCGGAGATGTTCCCCGCGTTGGTTCGGTTGCAGGGACTGCAGCTCGAAGGAGGCCGTTGGCCGCGGGGTGTCGATGTCCCGGAGTCTCTCCCGATCGGGAGCCGGCCTCTGATCGGCGAGTCGTCGCGGTGGATCAGTCTTGAGGCGGCGACCGCCGTCCTCAATTTCGCCGTCGAGGCGGGTTTACCACGGCTTTATCCTCAAAAACCCACCTGATCTGACCCAGGATTCCAGAATCCCGCCGGCAGCCGGGACGGCCGCCCCACAAACCGTTCAATAGCGATAGCGATGATTGTGGGGCACGCGTCCCGCGTGCCGAAATCAAAAGTCAAACTGCGACATTAAGCGCGGGCCAAACACGACCCGCCTGCGCCTTTCAGCACTGCCGAGCGGGAGGGCCGGAATTCAAAAC
>JASJGQ010000331.1:0-34051 GCA_033791425.1 Acidobacteriota bacterium | reverse complement strand
CCGTCACCGGCTCCGCGGCGTCCTCGCGATCGAGCTGCATGAGCACGAACCGGCTGGCGTTGAAGACCTTCATGGCAAGCCGTTTGCCGACCTTGAAGACCCCCGGGTCAAAGGCCGTGTCGGTGCCGAGGCGAGCGCGGGCCGCCCAGTAGCGCACCGCGTCCGAGGACCACTCCACGAGGAGATCATCCGGCGTCACGACGTTGCCCTTGGATTTCGACATCTTCTTGCGGTCCGGGTCGAGAATCCAACCGGAGAGAACGACGTGGTACCAGGGAATCTCACCCTCGTGCATCCATGCCTTGACGATGGTGTAAAAGGCCCAGGTTCGGATGATGTCGTGCGCTTGCGGCCGGATATCCATCGGGAACAGGTTGGCGTGACGCTTTGTGTCGATGTCCCAATGGGACTGGATCTGTGGAGTCAGCGACGAGGTCGCCCAGGTGTCCATGACGTCCGGCTCGGCAGAGAACCCGCCGGGTTGGTTTCGCTGTTCTTCAGAGTATCCCGGGGCGGTATCGGTCAGTGGGTCAACGGGTAGCGCGTCAGGGCTGGCGTAGATCGGACGGTCGAACTCTGGCTCACCATTCACTGCAACCGGGTACCACACGGGGAACGGAACACCGAAGTACCGTTGCCTGGAAATGCACCAGTCCTGGTTCAACCCTTCAACCCAGTGGGTGTAGCGGGTCTTCATGTGGGCTGGGTGCCACTGGATCTTGTCTCCCTGCGCCAGGAGCGCCTCCCGGTGCTCGAGCACGCGGACAAACCACTGTCTGGTCGGAACGAACTCCAACGGGCGGTCACCCTTTTCGTAGAACTTGACGGTCTGATCTGTAGGCCTCGGCTCACCGACCAGGGCCGCCCCCTGCCATCCCGGGAGGCTACCCTCCTCCTCGAGCAGTTCGGCCACCCGCTTCTTCGCTTTTGAGATGTAGAGGCCGGCCACTTCGTCGTGGGCCTTTTGTGCCAAGACGGAATCGACGCTTTCAAACGGCGCCTTACCGAATGTCGCCGACAGGATGCGGCCGTCGCGACCGATCAGCTGTTTCAAAGCGAGACCCGAGCTCTTCCACCACTCCACATCCATGGCGTCCCCGAAAGTACAGACCATGAGAATGCCGGTGCCCTTTTCCGGGTCGGCGTGTTCGGCGGCCAGGATCGGGACCCGTGCTCCATAAAGAGGCGTGATGGCATATTTGCCGAAGAGGTCCTGGTATCGCTCATCATCGGGGTGAGCAACCACGGCAATGCAGGCGCCGAGGAGCTCCGGTCGGGTGGTGGCGATCGTGAGCTCTCCACCGCCCTCGACACCGAAGCGAAGATCGAAAAACAGGCCCTGGCGCGGACGGTCCTCGACCTCGGCCTGGGCGACTGCAGTCTTGAAGTCGATGTCCCACATCGTCGGCGACTCACCGTTGTAGACCTGGCCCTTGGCCACCAGATCGAGAAAACTGGCCTGTGAGATCCGGCGGCAGTGATCGTCGATGGTGGCGTATTGCTCTGACCAATCGATGGATAGCCCGAGGTGGCGCCACAGGTGCTCGAACGCCTTTTCGTCCTCCGCCGTGACGACGCCACAGGCCTCGATGAAGTTGCGCCGTGAGACCTCCTCGATCTCCTTACGTTTGCCGCCGGCGGGGTCGGGCTTCCAATCCGGGTCGTAGGCGAGATGCGGGTTGCAGCGAATGCCGAGCAGGTTCTGGACTCTGCGTTCGGTGGGCAGGCCGTTGTCGTCCCATCCCATTGGAAAGGCGATGTTCTTGCCGGTCATGCGCTGATAGCGCACGAGGAGATCCTGGTGGGTGTAGCTGAAGACATGACCCACGTGCAGCGACCCGGACACAGTGGGCGGTGGTGTATCGACGACAAAGGTCTGGTCACGCGGCACTGCGGGATCCCAACGGTAGATACCCCACTCGTCCCATTGCTGCCGCCACTTGTCTTCGATTTCGAGGTGATTGAATTTTCCGGGGATCTCAGACATTGAAGATTTCAACTTTCTTGACTTTTTCGGCCTCGGCGAAGGCGAAGGCAGCGTCCTCCACTTCGACCCTGTCGCTGCTCACCCATGCGGCGGCATTCCCGTCGGCACCCAGCGCGACGGCCATGCACCAGCCGCTGTCACCAAATATTCTGTCGGTGCTCATGGCATCCAGCACGCCTGGGTGCCTCAGCCACACCACCACCCGGCCCGAGTCGACTTTTGCGGCATCGAGGGCGTTGGGCAAGAATGCCCGAACCGCGGGCCCATCGCCACGCACCACCATCACCGTCGAGTCCGGCCGATCGGGCGGTCCACCGTCAAGCCACGGTTCGAGTTCTTCCGGAGTTTTGACCTCAACCAGCCACGGTCCCACGCCTACTCCTCATCGCAGATTTCACTCCACCAAGCGTGCAGCGTCGGCAGATCATACCACCCGAAGCGGGCATATCTTTCCGACCTTTTGCTTGACAAGCGCAGCTCACTCCGTTCTCCTATGGGCCCTATGGCCGATACCAAGCCACTCATTATCGTCGAATCACCAGCCAAGGCCCGGACCATCGCGAAGTTCCTCGGGCCGGACTATGTCGTGGAATCTTCCATCGGCCACATCCGCGACCTGCCTCCGTCCGCCGCCGAAATCCCGAAACAATACAAGGGCAAGCCGTGGGCCCGACTCGGTATCAACGTCGACAACGATTTCGAACCTCTCTACATCGTTCCGCAAGAAAAGAAAAAACAGGTTGCGACGCTCAAGAAGAAGCTTGCAGGCGCCTCGGAGCTCTACCTGGCCACTGACGAAGACCGCGAAGGCGAGGCCATCGCCTGGCACCTTGTTGAGGTCTTGAAACCCAAGGTCCCCGTCAAGCGAATGGTGTTTCACGAAATCACCGATTCGGCGATCGCCCACGCTCTCCAGGCGCCGCGTGATATCGACAAACGGCTGGTGGCGGCACAGGAAACCCGCCGCATCCTCGATCGGCTTGTCGGGTACGAGGTTTCACCGGTTCTCTGGAAAAAGCTGCGTCCAAAGCTCTCCGCCGGTCGCGTCCAGTCGGTTGCCACGCGGCTGATCGTCGCTCGCGAGAAAGCCCGAATGCGGTTTGTCGAATCGGCGTTCTGCGGGCTCGAGGCGACGTTGAAGAAGATCGACGAGGCAACTGCATTCACCGCCAAGCTCGCCGAACTCGACGGTTCCAAGGTGGCGATCGGCAAGGACTTCGATCCCGAGACCGGTGAACTCAAGACCAAGGCGTTGGTCCTCGATCATGAACAGGCCCATGCCCTTGCAGGCGAACTGGGAGACGCGGAATTTACCGTTTCCGAGGTCAACGAAAAACCCTTCACCAACCGCCCCTACCCTCCGTTCATGACGTCGACTCTGCAGCAGGAAGCGGGACGCAAGCTTCGTTTCAACGCCCGGCGCACCATGCGTATAGCCCAGAGCCTCTACGAGAACGGTTACATCACCTATATGCGAACCGACTCTTTGACTCTTTCCCGGGAAGCCCTCAGCGCTGCCCGGCACCAAGTGCGCGAGCTTTACGGCAACGAGTATCTGCCCGATCAGCCGCGGGTATACCGTTCGAAATCGAAGAGCGCGCAAGAGGCCCACGAGGCTATTCGACCGGCCGGCGACCGCTTCCGCACTCCGGCCAGCTTGCGTTCGGTCCTCGAAGCCGACCAGTTCAAGCTCTACGATCTGATCTGGAAACGCACCATGGCGTCGCAGATGAAGGACGCCCTCGGCGTGCGGACGCAGGTTCGAATCGAGGCCCCCACAGCGGAACGGGGGATGGCGACCTTTGCGACATCCGGCAAGGTCATTACCTTTGCCGGTTTTCTCCGCGCGTATGTCGCCGGTTCCGACGATCCCGAGGCCGAGCTCGCGGATCAGGAGAAGATCCTCCCGCAGCTGTCACAGGGTGAGGCCCTCGATGTCGAGGGGCTGGAACCCTCCAGCCACACCACCCAACCGC
The DNA here is from genome assembly GCA_033791425.1 of Acidobacteriota bacterium. Classification (GTDB taxonomy): domain Bacteria; phylum Acidobacteriota; class Thermoanaerobaculia; order Thermoanaerobaculales; family Sulfomarinibacteraceae; genus Sulfomarinibacter. The sequence goes on along the minus strand of JASJGQ010000331.1, from coordinate 30,088 downwards.
CCGCAAGGTACACCGAGGCCAGCCTCGTCAAAGAGCTCGAGGCGCGCGGTATCGGCCGTCCATCGACCTATGCGTCGATCATTCAGACGATCCAGGACCGCGGCTACGTGTGGAACAAATCTCAGGCACTGGTGCCCACCTTTACGGCATTTGCGGTCACCCGGCTGCTCGAACGCAACCTCCCGGATCTGGTGGATTACGACTTCACCGCGAGAATGGAGGACGAGCTCGATGCCATCGCCCTCGGAGAGAGCGAGGCCGCTCCCTGGTTGAACGATTTCTATTTCGGCGTCGCCGACGCCGACAACGGCCGGCGCCAGATCATGCGGATGGGTCTGCGCGCGCTGGTGGCGAGCGGAGAGAACATCGAGCCCCGCGAAGCCTCTCGCATCACGATCGGGCAGACTCCCGATGGTGAGAGGGTCGTGGTCCGGGTCGGTCGCTACGGCCCCTACATCCAGATCGGCGAATCCGAAGTGAGGGCGTCGATCCCCGACGACATGCCGCCGGACGAATTGACCCTGGAGCGCGCCCTCGAAATGGTCGCCAAGGCCGCCGAGGGCGACAAGGTTCTCGGTAAAGACCCCGCGACGGGGAAGCCCGTGTATGTCAAGAGCGGCCGCTTCGGCCCCTATATTCAGCTCGGAGAGCGCGAAGACGGCGGCGACAAACCCAAGATGGCCAGCCTGTGGAAGAGCATGGAGCCCGAGACCGTGACCCTCGAGCAGGCCGTCATGCTGTTGTCATTTCCACGCGAGGTGGGGCCCCACCCCGAGACCGGCGAGATCATCACCGTTCAGGACGGCCGCTACGGCCCCTACGTCAAGATGGGGGCCGAGACCCGCAGCCTCGAGTCGCAGGAACAACTCGCCACCATCACGCTCGACGAGGCGGTGGCCAAGCTCAAGGAACCGAAACGGGGCCGCGGATCGGGCGCCGCCTCAGTCATCGCCGATCTCGGCACCCATCCTGAAAACGGTGAGAAGATCCAGGTCAAAAACGGACGTTTCGGCCCCTACGTCACCGACGGCACGGTGAACGCCACCGTTCCCAAGGGCAGCGACCCCGAAAAAGTCGATCTCGAACAGGCGGTGGAGTTGCTCGCCCGCCGCGAAGAAAAATTGCGGTCACAGGGCAAAGACCCCAGGGCGAAGAAAACCAGGAAACCGGCCAGGAAAAAAGCGGCAAAGAAGAAATAATCGCCGGTCAGTCGAAACCCGCTCGACGGCAAGCCGGTCTCGAGGCACCCCGCCTACAGTTTTTCCCGCGCTTCGTCCTCCGTCTCACAGACCTGCAGAATCTCTTTCAACAAAACGATATCGAAGACGTCGCAAATGTGATCGTTGCAGCCGAACACAGCCAGGGTGCCGCCCTGACTCCTGAGACGGATCAGGAGGCGAACCAACGTGCCGATTCCTGCGCTCGTGAGAATGGTGACGCCGGTGAAATCGAACAGGAAGAACCGTGCACCGTTTGCGACCCGCTCCGACGACAGCTCCCACAAGCGCTCGGCCGTAACGACGTCGACGGCGCCCTGTAGACGCACCACCAGGGCGTTTTCAATCTCACGATCAGGCTCAAATATCACCTGCATCCCGTTCCTCCCCAGCAAGAGCCGTGTCGGTCGCGCCAGTCTGATGTCGCACGAATACCTGGAGAGAGTCTACCACCGGCGTTCTGAGAATAGATCTCCTGTGTTAAAGTGACCCCCAGTTCAAAGCATCGTACAAACGGGCAGATCAGGCCGTAGCGAACGGGTTACGAGAGTCAAGCCTGAGCGCCGGAGGATGAATCACGGCGGGGGCACGCAGGAAATTTCCGCGAAGGATCGAGTCACTCGACGAGATCTTTGCATTCCTGCAGGCGTTCGCGGACCAACACGAGTTTGACGCACGCACGGTTTTTTGCATCAACCTCGTGGTTGAAGAATTGTTCACAAATATGGTGCGCCACAATCTCGGCGGGAGCGACACCGTGACGCTCGGTCTCGACCACGATGACGAACAGGTCTTTCTCGAGCTCATCGATATCGATGTCGAACCGTTTGACGAGTCCACGGTAGACGCCGTTCCTGTCGAGGCGGGGATCGATGGCCGGCGTCCAGGTGGGCTCGGTGTCCATCTCGTACGCTCGATGGTCGACGACCTGGAGTACGAATATCAAATCGAGGACCGGCGCATGCGAATCTCAGTCCGAAAAGTACTGGAGCAGTGAGATGTTCGAGGTCAAGCACAACGATGATGGGGTGATCCAGTTGCACGGGCGTTTCGACGCTTCCCAGATCGAGACGGCAAAAGCGGCTTTCGAGGGCATAACCGCCTCCTGCACGTTGGATTTTCAGGATCTGAGCTATATCTCCAGTGCCGGGCTCGGCCTTTTGTTTGCGACCCAGAAGCGACTTGTCGATCGTCTTTCGTTACACGGGTGAGGGCTTCGTCCCCGGCCGCATCGACCCCGAGCCCCTCGAGGACGTGGCCGCAATCACGTTTCTCGGTCAGAAGGTGGTCGAGAAATACCCGGTTCTGAAGGACTGGATGGTGGGCTCGCCGGCGGACGTGAAGCTCGAGGAAAAAGCCGTCGAAACGGGGCCCTACCGCGGCTTCCGATCGATCGGCATCGAGTCCGTCTACCCGATCGTCGAGGGTTACCTGGACGATGCCACCGTTGGTTTTCGCCTCAACCTCTCGGACCCGATGCTCCTCAACCGCATCCACCTCAGTGCCAGCTATACGCCGAACTCGTCTCTGCCTGCGGACGAGAGGCTGCACCTCGAACTGGGGCTCGAGCGCTACGGCTAAAAAGTGACCCTCCGCCTCAACAATGCCGACTTCGACGACCTCTTCGGCCCCACCAAGCGCGGCCTCAAGGGCTATTCGGCGGAAGTCGGGTGGGACAAGACCCTTCTGTTCGACAAACCCAGAAAGATGGGCCTCGAAATGGATGCTGCGGCCTACGGCGGGCTCGACCAGGTCCCCGGGTACCAGAACGTGGCATCGCCCTATTCGACGCTGTTCCAGACCCGGGCCAGATTGCACTACGAAAACGTCCGGTCGTCGCTGGGGCACGTCGACGACGAGAAGGGCATCACCCGGGATGTGGTGGCGGCGGGCAATTACGTCAACGACGACCTGATTCCTCTGGCCAGGAGCGGCCTCGACATTGGCTTCGCTCTCCCCATGGGCCACTCCTCTATCTGGCTGCGCACCGACGTCGGCTACGCTTGGGGCGACGCCGACGATCCATTTGCAAACTTTTATTTCGGCGGCTTCGGCAACAACTGGGTCGACGACGGTGAAATCAAGCGGTATCGCGAGTGGTACAGCTTCCCCGGAGTTGACTTGAACTCGATCGGCGGCCAGACCTTCGCCAAGGGGCTGCTCGAGTGGAACCTGCCGCCCCTTCGTTTCGAAAACGTGGGATGGCCGAGCTTTTACATCACCTGGGTGCGGGCATCGCTGTTCACGACCGGCCTCCTGACCAGTCCGGACGACAGCGATCTGCGCTCAGAATACGCCAACGTCGGTGCCCAGATCGATGTGCGATTCACGGCGTTGTCGAAGCTCAACATGACGATCTCGCTGGGGCTGGCGCGCGCGTTTCTCGCTAAAGGCGCTTCCTCCAACGAATTCATGTTGTCCCTCAAGATCCTGTAGGTTGGAGCCGATGTCGATTGTGAACGCCGGTCTCCGCATCGCTCTCGGCCTGCTGCCGGTCTTTTGGTTCCTGGTCGCCCTGATGCTGCTCGACAGCTTCAAGTTGGTTCGATTGCGAACGGTCGCCTCGGTGATCGTGGCAGGAGGCGTTACCGCTGTCGCAAGCCTGTTCGTCAACCAGTTCGTCGAAAGCTGGACCGGGGTCGACCCGATCGCGCTCGCGCGTTACGTCGCACCGTTGGTGGAGGAGCTTCTGAAGGGCGTCGTGATCATTGTTTTGTTCGCAAGGCACCGGGTCGCGTTCCTGGTCGATGCGGCGATTCTCGGTTTCGCAGTCGGGGCCGGTTTCGCGGCGGTCGAAAACCTCCACTACTTCCTCATCCTCGACGACCCGAACATCGCGCTGTGGATCGTGCGCGGCTTTGGGACCGCCTTGATGCACGGCAGCGTCACGGCGATCATGGCCATCATCTCGAGACAGCTTCTGGACACCCGCGATGGCTTCCACCTCGTGTTGTTCCTCCCGGGTATCGCGCTGGCTGTGGTCCTGCACTCGATCTTCAACCACTTTTTTGTCGCCCCTACGGTGTCCACCGCCCTGCTTCTGATAGCGCTGCCCGGCTTTTTCGTCGCTGTTTTTCACATCAGCGAGCGCCGGACCAGGGAGTGGCTCGGGACCGGCTTCGAGGTCCCGGCCGACCCCGACATGGAAGGCCGTTTCGACGAGCTTCGCTTTCTCGAGGACACGATCGGCAGGACCGGATTGTTGGCTCTTTCGCCGCTTTTTCACTTTTCTGATCGCGATCTTTGGCAGTACCACATGATCGGAAAGAAATGAGTATGATCATCAAACCATGAAGACAATTCACATCGCACCTGCCGATGGTCAACCATTTGAATACGAGATCGACAGCGATTCGGTCGTGATCGGCCGCTCCACCAAATGTGATCTGACGATCTCCGACAGGAGCCTTTCGCGAAAGCATGCCCGGCTGTTCAATACCGATGACACCTGGATGGTGGAGGACTTCGGATCGCGGAACGGAACTCGCGTCAACGGCATCCCGGTCGCAGAGTCAACCCACGTCCGTCCTGGCGATGTCATCACCCTATCGGCCTCGGTGATCACCATCGGCAGCGCCCAGACCATTAACCACAACGCACCGATGCTCAGCACCGAAGGAACTATCCTGCGCGCTGCCAGCGACCTCATCGCCGAATCGGAGCGGGAGTTCTCGCGACCGATGGACGTCGCTCAGGCCGAGCTCCAGCACGCCGCCGATCAGCTGCGCGTTCTGTACGACATCCATCACGCTCTTAACGAGTCGTCGACCGCCGATGACCTGCTTGACGGCGTGCTCGAACGGCTCTTCGTCCACATGACGCCTCGCCACGGCGCCATCTTTCTCAAGGATGGCGAGACCCTGATTCGTGCAGCCAGCCGGTCGCGGGACGCGGACACCGACGCCTTCCCGGAATCGCAGAGCCTCGCCCGTGAGGTCATCGGCAACGGGCTCGTAGCTGTGGTCCATGACACCGCCACCGATCAGCGATTTGCGGGCTCTGAGAGTCTTCTCGACGCCGGTGTTCGCACCCTGGTCGCGGCGCCGTTGCTGACGCCCGCCGGCCCCATCGGCATGATCGTCTTGAGTTCCACCCTCGCAAGCCGCCAGTTCACCGAAGCCGATATGGAACTCCTGGCAGTGGTTTCGTCGGCGACCGGCCTTCGCCTGCGCAACCTCGCGCTCGCGGAAGAGGCGGCCGAGAGACGGCGGTTCGAACAGGAGGTTGCTCTGGCCCGCCGCATTCAGGTGGCCCTATTGCCCGCCGCGATGCCGAAGGTGCGCGGGTTCGAAATCCACGGTGGCAACACGCCTTCGCGAGGCGTGTCGGGCGACTACTATCAGATCGTGGAGCGCGCCGATCAAGATGAAATTGCGGTCGTTATCGCCGATGTCTCGGGCAAAGGCATCGCGGCGTCCCTTCTCACCGGATACGTTGATGCTCTGGTCAATGCCTTTCTCGGCGAGGACATGGAGCCCGCCGACATCTTCAACCGCGTTTCACCGCAGATGAACGCCAAGACTCCCGTGGAGTCATTCGCCACTGCTTTTCTTGGCATACTCTCGTCAGAGACCGGCGCCCTGCGTTTCGCGAGCGCCGGACACGACCCGAGCATTCTGGTCCGAGCCAACGGCGAGGTCGAGCTTCTGATGCCCACCGGCATGCCCCTCGGTTTGATGCCCGAGGCATCCTACTCGGCCACCGAAACCCGGCTCGAGGCCGGAGACACATTGGTCCTATATACCGACGGCATCACCGAAGCCGCAAAATCGACCGAGGAGATGTTCGAACGTGAACGCCTGGTCGAGACGTGTCGCGAACACCGCAGCGAGCCACCCGAGGTACTCGCCGCTTCGATCCACGCGGCGGTTGACGCCTTCGTAGAAGGCCATCCCTACCATGACGATCGCACCTTGATCATCCTGAGACGGACCGGGTAAACGCCTCCGACAACCGAATCTGGTACCGCGGGCTCAGGTCAACTTCCACACCCCACTCGCGACCATCGAGATGTGGCGGTTATTGAGCCCGAAAGCGATCCCAAATGGCCGCCATGCCCTCATGCTTTTCAGAAAATATCCGAAGCAGCTGTGGGTCGAGGTGGTCGCCGGGCGAAAACCGATCGTCACCCTCGAGCAGCACCTTGGCAGTCTGTTCGTGGCTGAAGCCCGGTTTGTAAGGCCTCCGAGATCGAATCGCGTCATAGATGTCGGCAACAGCAACAATGCGCGCGGACACGGGGATCTCTTCGCCCTTTCGGCCCACCGGATAGCCGCCGCCGTTCCACTGCTCGTGGTGATTGAGGGCGATCTCTGCCGCCATGTTGAGGCGGTCGGAGGCCGAAAGAATCTGGAACCCATACTCGGGATGACGCATCATTTCGGCACGTTCTGCTTCGTCCAGCGGTCCCTCCTTGCGAAGGATGGCGACGTTGACACTCATCTTGCCGACATCGTGGAGCTGCGCTGAGTACCTGATCTCATCGCAAAAAGGCCGCGGCATGTCGAGCTCTTTAGCGAGAAAGTAGGAGTACTCGTTGACTCTCGTCACGTGCCTCGCGGTGTTTTCGTCGTGCAACTCCGCCGCCCTCGACAGAAGATTGATGGAGAGCTGGAAGGCCTCTTCGGTCTCGTCCTGGAGGGCGGCGATCCGAGCTCTTTGTTCACGGAGCTGTCGGTTGCGGTCGCGCAACCGGACGTTCTGGGCAGAGATCCGATCCAACATGTCGGCGCGCTCGATAGCACCGCCAACAATGTGGTTGAACGGCACGATCAGATCCGCCTGCTTTCTCTCGAAAGGCACCGGGCCGTTTCCCACCGGGTCGAGGCGGTTGATCAGCTGCACCACCCCGATCACGCTGCGATCGTGGTTGACCAGGGGAAAGCTGAGCATCGAGCGGCTTGTGTAGCCGTGCTCACGGTCGAAGCTCGCGTCGAATCTGAACGGGAGGCTGTCCGGAATGTTGTAGAGATCGGCCACGAAGACGGTTTCGGCGGTTGCCGCCGTATAGCCCGCGATAGACTCTTTGTTGAGTGGGACGACTAAACTGGTTGGTTCGAGCGCGATGCGGTCGTTTTGAGAGTCAGCAGCTTCGAGGCGTAGCGTCTTCCCGCGGCCACGGGCGATAAAGACGCTCCCCGCCTCCGCATCGGTCAAGCGGCGGCTTTTGAGGAGGACCCGGCGCAGAAGATCCGCTACCGGCTGCGGTTTCGAGTACTCGATAAATTCGAGGAACTCCCTGAGGACATCCATGTGTGGTCCCCTTGACCAGTTTCGATAAAACAGGTCCCATGATACACGGGGTGTCCGGAACGGACCGAGATCATACCGGAGGGCCGCACCAAAAAAAGAAAACCCGGCGACCATTGAAGGCCGGCCGGGTTGTGTCAGCGCACCGATATGGGCGCTGTCGCGCCCTCCGCGTTCGCTAACGGCTTTCTTTGAAAAGGACGTGCTTGCGCACGACCGGGTCGTACTTTTTGAGTTCGAGTCGCTCGGTCGTGTTCTGCTTATTCTTTTTGACGCTGTACATATAAGCACTTTCGGTGCTCTTGAGCTTGATCGTCACTCGATGTCCTTTGGCCATAAATCCTCCACTGACTCGGGCTGGGGGATGATACTCATGGAGTGACATCATGTCAAGGATTCGAATCTTAAACGTTTGAACGTTCAAACGTTAGAACCTGAGATACTACCATTCAGAGTGTCGAGATAACCGGATATCACCCTGGTCAGATCGCCCTCCAAGTCGACCCACAACAATGCAAAATCCGGGTCATCACGGTCAAAGGCCGCAGATCCCCGTGGGTTGGCGGCGATCTCCATTCCACCCGCGACGAGCTGGAGACGGTACAGGAGCGCAGCACCGTCACCTTCGTCGAGCACGTCCGTATTCCGCTCCATCAGCTCTCCGACCGCCGCCATGCGGTCGCAGCGCCACCTCTGGAAACGGAAGACCTCCATGGCCTCGATATCCTGTTCGAGGACCACCGGCAGTAGGCTCAAAAACCTCGTCAGAACAGGGCGCTCAGCCACGCTCCGGGCAAGGAAAGAGGCCAGGTTGTCGCAGTCCCAACCGCTGTCTGCATTTCGAAAATGGTGCTCGAGGGCGCCGTACCACTCGGTCAGGCATTCCCTGAAGACGATCAGGAAGAGCTCTTCCTTGGAACGGAAGTACATGGACGCCACGCCACGTTCGACTTCAGCCCGTTGCCCTATGGTGTCCAGTGTCACCGCGGAATAGGCCATGCGCGCAAACACCGAGCCGGCCTCCTCGAGGATCCGCTGCTTGCGCAACCCGCGCTGTTCCTTGGCGCGGGCGAGCTTGTCGCGGTTAATCAGACTTCCCACGTCATTCTCCGAAGGTGCTGGGCTCGCCTCGACACGGCTGATCCGACCGAGGTCACGTCGCCCACGCGGCGCGTTGTCGCCTTTTCAGGCGGGCAAATACCGACGCGGTCACTCGGCGCCCGCAAAACTGATGTGGTTCGCCTTTGCCAGCTTCCAAAACACCAGAAGCGCATCAAGCTCCGACAACGGCGAGATCTTGGCCATCGACCGGATGTCGGACGTCCCGTTGATTCGCGACAGAATAAATCCTTCACCCGGTGTGAATCTCAATGCCTTCATATCGTCACACGAGCTCTCCAACACCGGCACACTTTCGGGCCGCACGCCGGCTTCGGCTATCGCCACGCGAATCGCCGACTCCTTCTGCTCAATGACAAGACGCAGATCCCGGTTGTCGGGCTCGAGGCTCGCGGCCGCTCGGAGATTGCGCACGGCCGCGTCGTAATCTTCCGCTCTCAACCGTTCCATCGCTTCGCCGATCAGGGCCTCGGTCTGTGGCGCCGAACTCGTGCCGGAGACGGTCTCAACCACGATTTCCTGTTCCCGCTCGATCACTCTGGGACGGACGATCTTCAGTTTCCCCTCGACGATCTTCCGGTGCAGGACCTGGCATACAAAGAACTCACTCGAGTGGGTGTGCATGCAGATATCATCGATGCTGCGGTCGTCATCGACGGCCTCGAGCACCCCCCGCCACCCGGGATCGAGCTCCTCATCATCCAGGGGCTCCGCCACCGCCACGGGCACACATTCTGGCGACGGGATCACGTCCTTCATGGCTGCAGTGTGGTCAATCCGGCGCATGCCCTCCATGATCAGACCAGTGATATTGATCGACACCGACACCAGATCGTGCTCGGGAAGTTCGCCATCGTGAAACTCGAAGCTGCCCTCCTCCCATGCAAAAAGATCGCAGATATTTTCTTCCGCATTGAGCCTGAGCATCCTATCAAGAGTGGCCTGGTCGACGGCCCCACCTTCGAGCAGAATCTCTCCGAGGAGCTTTCCCTGCTGTTCCTGGACGGACATCGCCTGTGACAGGACCTCTTCGGTAATGACACCCCTGCTGACCAGAAAATGCCCTAGGAGACGCCGGGGGTCCGAACTCGACGACGACAAGATGGTCCCGGATTGAAGATAGATTCTCTTGTCGATAGTCCCGTTCGAGACGATCAGAGTCCCGGTCTGCTGGTTGTTGGCGAGCCACTGCAACAGCTCAGCAAGGTTCATCGTCTCGAGATTGCCGGCAATTGACATGTGGGCCGTTATTCCAATCCGACTTGAATCAGCAAACTGAAGTGATCATGACTGCAATTCGGCGGCGGCTGAACCCGACCTTCCGCACCCTCAGACCACAAGGTTGTTCTCCAAAGCGCCGTCTCGTTCGCACAATGTTTCATTGCATCCCTTTCAGAAAATAGCCCACCGCCGGAGCCCTGTCTATGACCATCGCTCCAGAACGGCTGCTCCAACCAGATCTTCACTGAACCACCGGGATGTCCACAAAAAAGGTCGTTCCCACCCCAGCGGTCGTTTCGAAATGGATCACCCCGCCCAGTTCCTCGATGATGGCCTTTGAAATACTCATACCCAGCCCGGAACCGCTTCGATGCCGCCACGAACCGTCGTCGGCCCGGGCGAACTTCTCGAACACACGATCCTTGAAGTCGTCCGTGATACCCGGCCCGTGGTCCTCGATGGCAATCCGAACCAGAGCGTCGATTCGTCGAGCAACCACCCGCACGATATCGCCCTGCGCGGAGTACCGGACGGCATTCGAAAGGACATTCGTGAGAACCTGGATGAACCGATCCGGATCCACCCGAATTCTGATGTCGCCGAGATCGCCTTCGAAGACGAAACCCACCTCGAATTTTTCGGCATACGCGGAGGTCGCTTCGATCGCCTGCGCCACCAGGTCCGTCGGGGCCATCTCTTCGAGTTGGAAATCCATGTGTCCGGAATCCAACTTCCGTGAAACAAGGATGTCACCTACCAGGCGTTCCATCCTTTCGCTGTTGCGCAGCGCGATATCAACAAGCTCGCGGGCGCTTTCGCCAAGCTCACCGGCGACGCCGCCGCTGAGCAGTCCGATGGCGCCTCGCACTGCCGTCAGAGGCGCCCTGACCTCGTGGTGGACCATTGTGACGAACTCGTCCTTTTGTTCCTCGATCCGCAAGCGCTCTCTGAGGTCGGCGGCGAGCACCACATAGCCCTTCGATTTGGCGGACAATCTCGCGAACGGCGCCACCGACGCAAGAACAGGCACGGACTCTCCCGAAACGGTCATGAGATCGGTTTCGATACTCTGAACGGACTCGCCACGGTTTGCGACTTGCAACAGCGACGGGAAACCGCTAGGGGCACGGAACAACCGACGGATGTTCTTTCCAATCAGGTCAGCCTCGGCTGCCCCCGACATCTGGCACGTCGCCCTGTTGACCCGGACGATGCTGCCGTCGATGGCGGTCACGACGAGGCTCTCACCCATGTTTTCGAGAACCAGATCCAGTTCGTCCCGCGAAACAGTGGTCTCGCGCAACTCTTGGGCCATGATGTTGAATGCTTCAGCCAGCTCGCCAACCTCGTCCGTCGTTCGCACCTGCAGATGTGGCACGTGTTCCCCCGCCGACAGCGCGCGGGTGGCCGCGATGACCTCCTTCAACGGACGCGTCACGGCGCCTGCAAGGACCATTGCCAGGAGCACACCCGCCAGAGCAAAGACAGAACCGACCAGAACGGTTCTCCGCGCCAAGACAGCCTGGTCTTCCGCAAGCCCCGTCAACGAGTAGGACAGCGTGATCCCACCGATCCTTTTTCCGCCGAGGAGAACCGGTTTCGCAATCACCATGATGTCGCCCGAAAAGTCCACCAGGAGTGCCTCTGAAGAACCCATGTGGCTGCGGGCCGACTCGACGCCAAATGTGTGGCGGCGGGAATTCTCGATCGTACCGTCCGTGAGAACTCTGCCCTCGTCGTCGTAGACCACGGCATCAATCACGTTCTCCTGGTTTCGAACTTCCGCCATCAACTGCCGCAGTTCGCTGACCTCGAGGTGAGCGAGCGCATCCGTCGAGTTGGCAGCTACCACCGTGCCCAGAAGCTTGCCCCGCTCCTCCAGTTCGTGGCGCAATCTGTCATTCTGGACCCGGACCGCCAGACCGGTCAATGCCAACCCAAAGGTGATCACAATGGCCGACATGGCTGCGATGAATCGACCTCTCAGACCGAGACGCACCGCACCCCCCCCGCCGACTGCGACCGGGTACGATTCCTACCCATCATCGACCCAGATCCTCGACAACAAACGGTAGCAGCTCGGTAACCCCATCGAGGGCCCGCTCTCCCCCTTCCGGAAACGGCTCGAAACGAGACGTCTGTTCGAATGAATGGAGCACCGACTTGCCTGCGGCATCCTCGTCCATCCCGAGAAGAACGCCGACAACAGCCCGCATGACATCGACGTCGAGGTCTCCCCGGACGCAGACGATGTTGCGAGGAACCGCTTTCGAGCGATAGAGCACGGCAAGTTCGCCGATGCGGGTGCCTGCGAGGGCCTCGAAATAGTCTTCGTTGACCGCTCCAGCCATCACCTTTGATTTGAGAACCCACACCATGGTGTTTTCGGCGTCGTTTGAGAAGACATATCCGATCTCGTCCGCGGGGACGCTTGCCGCCGGGTCCGCGAAGTTCATCAAGCTGAGTCCGGCCGACAACAGTGCAGCCTTGGGGAGGAGGTATCCCGAGGTCGAAAATGGCTCACCAAAAGCGATCATACGGCCGCGGAGATCAGACAGCTTCTCAATTTCTCCGTCCGCTCGAGCGAACAACACACTTCGATACTCCTCCGCGCCCCATTTGAAACGTTGCAGCAGCACCTTGGCGTCGGAATGCTGAACGACAAACCCAACCGGGAATGGACTGTCGATGTAGACATCCACCCTCGCTGCTTCGAGCTCGTTGACCATCGTGCGCAGGGAATCCGCGACCACGACCCGCCCGCGACCGACGCCTACCGACTCCAAACGCGCCGCGAGGTAGTCGGCGAGAGGCTGGAACACCTCATGCTCCTCGGCCGGTTTGAGGGAAACGGACCCGATCGTGAGAATTCCCGGCGGATTCAAATCCGGGTTGGGCCCTGCTATCGGCGGAGTCTGATCGCGACCACAACTCACTCCCAGCGTCACAATAACGACGAGCACCACCAGGTTGGCTGTCCGAGCCCGAATCATCATTGATCCTCACTTTCGGCTCGCAATACGCGGTCCCGCCCGGCGCGCTTGGCACTGTACAACGCCCCGTCAGCGGCGGCGATCAGCTGATGACTGGTTTCGGTGTCCGGGTATTCAGCGACGCCGCCGCTCAGGGTAACGGTAAAACTCGCGTCGCCGGTATCGTGCTCGATCGCACCAAAGTTGCGCCGGATATCATCCATCTTGCGTTGTGCGGAGTCAGCGTCGGTATCGGGAAGGACCACCAGGTACTCATCACCCCCGAACCGGCCGACATAGTCGCTCAACCGCAGACGTTGCCGCAACAGGTAGGCGAGTGCTTTGAGAACCTGATCGCCGACAAGGTGCCCGTGGGTGTCATTGATCAACTTGAAACCGTCGATATCCAGCATCGCCACGGCAAGCCGGTCGGCCCTCCGCGCCGCCCTCCGGATCGACGCTTCCAGCTGCTCGACGATACGACTGTGGGTGGACAGGCCCGTGAGGCCGTCGCGCTCCATGAAGTGGCGAAGCGTACGGCCCCGTTGCGCCCGCGCCGTGACCGCGGCCACCAGTTGATCAGGAGGCACCGGTTTGGGGAAAAAATCATCGCCCCCTTCACCGAGAGCGGCAATCTGCTTCATACGATCCGTCTCGCAGGACAGGAACACGATGGGTATCCCGACAAATGCCTCTTCCTGCCGAATCACCGCCGCCAACTCCATCCCGCTGCAACCCGGCATGTAGACGTCCATCAGAATGACATCCGGCTGAAACTCGACCAGCTGCGCCATGACCTGGAGCGGGTCGATCACCGTGACGGTGTCCATCCCGGCTGCTTCGAGACTGGCCGCGTGAAAAGCCGCGGCATCGCTCTCGTCGTCGACAATCAGGATTCTGTAAGCCTCAGGTTCAATCCGGGTGATCCGATCAAGAGTGGTCACGATCTCGGAATAATCCACCGGCTTGACGAAATAGCCGCTGCAACCGGCGCGTACAGCCTCGAGCCGAGCTGCAACGTCCGAACGGTTGGAAACGAAAACGACCGGGACCTCTGGTCTGAAGGTCTCCCTGACTTTGGCGGCGGCATCCGTTCCCACCTTTTCGCCGACCGGGGCCGAAAGGTCGAGGATGACGGCCGCCGGCCACCGATCTCCAGCGGTCGAGGCCAGTTCTTCCATCCTCTCGTACATCTTGAGCTCGAAACCGAAATGGCCCAGCTGAACGGCGAGCTCACGGGCAAACTCCCCTTCGATCTCGACAACGACAATGAGGTTGCGCGGTTCGAAGGGTGACGGCAGACCCGCTTGATCGAGACCTCGCAGCAACGGGTGGAGACCGCGTGCCTGGTCTCCGACCGCCGCCTCGGACAGTTGTTCGACCAGCAGGGTGACTTCAGTGATGTCCTGGGGCGTCGGCTGTTCGTCACGATCGAGAAAATCTACCAACCGGTGCGCGATGTGATGGGCTATCTCTGCGACCTCCGAGAAACCCAGGCTGCCTGCGGTACCCATGAGTCCGTGGGCCGTACGATGGAGGCCTGCCAGGTCTTCGCGTGCCCAACCACCGTCCCGGGATCCCTTCCACTGCGAGGTGATGGTCGCGGCGCGTTCTGGCAGTCGAACAACAAAGCTCTCTCGGAGCTTTGCCAGACCCATCTCGAGGCGATCGGCCGCCGAGCGGGAGTCACCGTCACTCATCATCGATCGCCCGCCAGATATCCTGAATTCGTTGCGGCAATTTCATAGGGTCAAATGGCTTGGTGACGATGTCCACGGCGCCCGAAGCCCGCAGGTCGCGCAGATCGCGTTCGAGCACGAGTCCGGTGAGAAACACCGCCGGAGTATCTTCGAACCCTGCCGTCGCACGCATCGCGGCGAGGACCTCGAGGCCATTCATGTCCGGCATCAGGGCGTCGATGATCACGAGATCGGGGTCGAAGCCTGCCAGCAGTCGCAGAAACTCGGAACCCGACTCACACACGGTGACCTCATACCCGCCCACGGTTTCGAGAGCGATCCGGGAGATCTCCAGGATGTCCGGCTCATCGTCTGCGAGCAGGATTCGCTGCAACATGATCAATCCCATGATCGTACCCTCCCTCTCGTCGCGACAACCCGTCGTCCCGCGCGACGAGGCCGGAATCCCGACGAGGTCAGCCGTTCTTTTCGACCCTGGTCCACTGTTCAGTCCGTCCAAGCATCGACAACCCTATGAATCCGCGTACCTTGAGCACTCCGTCGTCGCCGAAACGAACCTTACATTTGTAGGTCTTTCCGTTGTCCGGATCGTAAATGGTGCCCTTGTGCCAGATCTTTTTCCCGTCAAAAATAAAACCCTTCATGATGACCAGGCCGATAATCGGCCGCGAGCGGAGGGTGGGATCCGGATTGTTGTGGTCCTCCTTCGGTGTCCCTGGGATCTCACCCGCATCCTCGACGGTGTACATCGGTTCTTCGAGCCAGATGATCTTGCCTTCGTACTGGTCACCATCGGCGTAGATCTCGACGTGGGCGGGCCCGCCACCACCCTCCGGATCGGTCGCCCACACACCGGCGATAGCGTTGCCGTCCATTGCCAACACCGGTGAACCGCTCAGGGCGCCAAACAAGGTGAAAACAATGAGCGTCTGTTTCATGGCGCGGCCACCTCCCACAGGAATCGTTATTGTGATCATAACCGAGAGCAGCCGAACTGGCTGTTTGAGACTGTAAATCGAGACGCCAGACGCATCGGTATCGCGCTGACCTTCCGCACGATCTTCCCGGCAGGACGCACGACATTCTTCATTCCTGATTCCTCATTCCGAGTTCTTTCTTGCTATCCTACGTCGCCATGATAACGGTGACCGATCTCGGCAAGTCCTACGGCAGCCAGACCCTCTTCGGCCAGGCCAACTTCCAGCTCAATTCCGGCCGGAGGTACGGCCTGGTGGGCGCCAACGGTTGCGGCAAGAGCACCCTCCTGAGGATTCTCACCGGGAAGGAGGAACCGAGCACCGGCTCGGTTTCGGTTCCAAAACGTCTCCGGATGGGAACCCTCTCCCAGGATCACTTCCAGTACGAAAATAACCCGATTCTGGACGTCACCATGATGGGCCACCAGGAACTGTGGTCTGCACTGGCTGAGAAAGATCAGATTCTCGAGGCCTCCGCCGACCATTTCGACGGCGATCGCTACGCCGAAGTCGAGGACATCGTCGTCAGTCTCGATGGCTACGGCTTCGAAGCCCGTGCCGCAGAGATCCTAGAAGGCCTCGGCATCCCGACCGCCGTCCACCGGCAGCCGCTGTCGTCTCTGTCCGGCGGGTTCAAGCTCAGAGTTCTGCTGGCCCAGGTCCTTGCCGCGGATCCCGGTTGTCTGCTCCTCGACGAGCCGACAAACCACCTCGATATCCTGTCGATTCGGTGGATGGAGAGATTCCTGACCTCCTACTCCGGCTGTGCGGTGGTGATCTCGCACGACCACCGCTTTCTCGATAACGTCTGCACCAACATCATCGATATCGACTACGAAACGGCGACGCTCTACACCGGCAATTACGTTGCATTTACTGAAGCAAAAAGAAGCGAGCGCGACCGCAAAGAGACCGAGATCGAGCGTCAGGAAAAGAAAATCGCCGACCACCGTGCCTTTGCCGACCGCTTTCGAGCGAAGGCTACCAAGGCACGCCAGGCCCAGAGCAAGCTCAAGCAGATCGACAGGATTGTCATCGAGCCGCTGCCCAGATCCTCCCGGCGGTATCCGATGTTCCGGTTCAGCCAGGTCCGACCGAGCGGCAAAGAAGTGCTCAAGATCGAGGGCTTGAGCAAGGCCTACGGTGACAACGTCGTTCTCGATGATGTCGACCTCAACGTCCGGCGTGGGGACCGGATCGCCATCATCGGGCCCAACGGGATCGGAAAGTCGACTCTGCTCAAGATTGCGGTCGGAGAAATCGAGGCAGACGCCGGCAAGCTCCGTTGGGGGCACGAGGTCCGCACCGGTTACTTCGCCCAGGACCACCGACAATCTCTCACCAGTCGCGATGCCACGGTGGAGAGCTGGCTTTCTGCGGCCTGTGTTGGAGAAGGGACCGGCGCCGTTCGAAACCGGCTTGCCCAGGTCCTGTTTTCCGGCGATGAGGTCGAAAAAAAGCTGGCCAGCCTGTCGGGCGGCGAAGCGGCACGTTTGGTCTTTGCCCGTCTCTCGGTCGAACAGCCCAATGTACTGATCCTCGACGAGCCGACAAACCACCTCGATCTCGAGGCCATCGAGGCACTGGTGGCCGGACTCAACGCCTACGACGGAACTCTGATCTTCGTTTCTCATGACCGCTGGTTTGTCTCGCAGCTGGCGACCCGTGTCTTCGAGATCACAGAGAAGGGGATCACTGACTATCCCGGCACCTATGATGAGTACCTGGAGAGTTGCGGCGACGACCACCTCGACGCCGACGCTGCCCTGCTCCGTGCGAAAAAGCAGAAAAAGAAGGGCGCTGCCAGATCTTCACGGCCATCCTCCACCACAAAAGCTCCGAGCGATGCCCGAAAGCTCAAGGACCTCAAGCTTCGACGCGACATCGTGACGGCCGCCATCGAAAAATCTGAAAGCCGCGTTGCCGAGATCGACGCTGCGTTCTGCGAGCCAGGATTCTATGAAAACACCGAATCGCGCAGAATTCGGTCGCTTCAGAATGAGCGCGAGAAGCTCAGCAGCGAACTCGAAGGCCTCATGAGCGAGTGGGAGGGCCTCGAAGCAACCCTCGAGGGCGCCTAGCACGCGGCGGAGGCGCCAGCCAACCGGAGAAACCGCAGATCACGCAGATAGAGGACCACCCTCCGCGTGCATTCGCTTCGGGTGACCTCCTTCCGAAGTCAATATCCCGATTCTCTCGGCCGTATTGCCCGTGAGTGCCCCCTCCGAAGATATTTGCGCCCGTAGCATCCGATCATGTCGAGTCCAGCGGGTCGCAAAATCGTTCGCAGACGGCACGTCCGGTCAACGCGTGCTTGATACGAGTCGCGTGTGGCGGAGGCGCCTGGCTTCAGCCTGGCATCCTCCCGGGAAGCACCTGCTGAAACGTGCCGTGCGGTGGAGGTGCCATCTTCAATATTGTTGGATACACGAACCTGCAAGTGCGTGGATGATTCGGGCCAACAATGATGAAAGTGGCTCCTCTCGGGAATGCCGTTCAAAAAGGCCGTGCCCGGCAAGAACGCCCCTGACCTACCTCACCCGCCGCATCGCGTGCATCGTGAACCCATCGCCATCCGCATTTGGCAGGATCCTCGCTCCTCCAGCGTCGGTCTCCCGCCACGGCGTACCATCGGGAATCACCAACCCCAGATCCACGGCCTCGAGACCGCCGGCCAGTGCCTCGACAACACCTTCGTTTTCCTCCGGTTCAATCGAACAGGTCGCGTACATCAACACCCCGCCCGGGGCCACCAGGTCGCGAGCTGCGAGAATCATTTCCCGTTGCAGCGCCGCCATCTCGGTGATCGACTCCCGATTCAACCGCCACTTGATCTCCGGGTGGCGCCGGAAAGTGCCGGTTCCGGTGCAGGGCGCATCCAGCAGCACGAGATCCCAACCACCCGGTTCGAAGGGTGGGCAGGTTGCGTCTGCGACCACGACCGGTGCAGAGCCGCCTATCTGCAGAAGCTTGAACACCAATCTTGCCCGGGTCGGCCGCAGATCGGCGGCAGCCGCGCGGCGCCACGACCCCAGCTGCATCAATAAAGCAGTCTTCCCTCCAGGGGCCGCGCACAGATCGACAAACGAACCTTCGCCTCCCGTCAACTCGAGAGCCGTGCGGGCCACAATCTGAGAACTCGGGTCCTGCGCGTAGGCCGCGCCGGCGATGACCTCTTGAACCAATCGCCCGGGGGCCTGAGGGGCGGACAAAGCTTCGGGACACCACGGATGGGTCTCGAGTTTGATGCCCTCGTTTTCGATTCGTTCCCGGGCCGCCTCGTTCCGGAACCACACCCACGTCACAGCGCGCTCCTGGGCCGACGCCATGCTCTTCACCGTTTCTTCGTCTCCGAAATTTCGCTGCCACCGTTCGTAAATCCACCCCGGGTGGGATAGGGCGACATTGACAGGCGAACGCTCGAGGGTGTACGGCCAGGCCTTGACCGCCTTGCGAAGGACCGCGTTGACCATGCCCGAGGCCGAGGAACATCCGAGGCGCCTGACAAGCCGCACCGAACCGTCGGTGGCCAGGGCCGGCGCCACCCCGAGCCGCATGGTCTCGACCAGCCCCAGTCTGAGCGCCACCCGGACTTCGGGATCGAGTTTTGCCAGAGGGCGTCTGCACAAGGGCTGCAGGACTGCATCGAGCGCGCGCAGCCACCGCAGCACCTCGAGCACCCGCACCCGCGCCGCAGGCGGGGTTTCCCCCGTCACGACACGAGACGAAAATGCGCCTCGCTCAACGCGAAGAAGGAGGTGGGCCGCCGTGAGGCGGTCAGCCGAGAGTCTCACCCCGGGACACCCGCTCACCGATCAGAAAGGCATCCACCGGCATGCGGCGGCGCCCTTCCCTCTGCACCTCGGTGATTCTCACCGCAGTCGATCTGCCCGTTCGCACGAGAATGCCCTCAGGGGTCGCCTCGATCACCGTTCCGTGCTTTTCACTGCCCGGTGGTGATGGCTTGACCTCTTCGAGACCGAACATTTTCAGACGGCCTCCACGGAACTTGGTGTAGAGACCCGGCCAGGGCGTGAAACCGCGCAGGCGGTTGACCAGTTGCCTCGCCGGCATCGACCAGTCCACCTTGGCAAAGTTCCGCCGCAGCATGGGTGAGGTGTTCACGCCGTCGGTAGGCTGCGGCCGCGGCGAAACCGAACCGGTCTCGAGCTCGTTGAGGGTGCGCACCACAAGCCCGGACCCGAGCTCGGCAAGCCGCGGTGCAAGAATCTCAGCCGTCTCTCGTTCGTCGATGTCGACCCGCTCCTGGAGGAGGATCGGGCCGGTGTCCATGCCCTCATCGAGCTGCATCGTGGTCACACCCGTCGCACGGTCGCCGCACACCAGTGCCCACTGGATGGGCGACGGCCCACGGTGACGCGGCAATAGACTCGGGTGGAGGTTGACGAATCCGTACCGCGGGACCTCGAGGAGACGCGCTGGGATCAGTTTGCCGTACGCCACGACGACCGCAACCTCGGCACCAAACTCACCCAATTTTGTCGCGACATCCTCTCCCTTGAGGTTGGCGGGCTGAAACACCTCGATGCCTCGCTCGAGGGCGACCTTTACGACCGGGGGTGGCGTCACAATCTGCCGGCGCCCGACCGCCTTATCGGGCCGAGAGACCACCAGAACGACCTCATGACTGCTGGAGTGCAGGCTTTCGAGGGTGGGCAAGGCAAATTCCGGAGTTCCAAAGAAAACGACTTTCATGGCCGAGAAGTGTACATGAAGTCTCTGTCTCAATCATTTCAGGGCCCGGCTTGGGGCTTGGGGCTTGGGGCTTGAAAAGCTGCCTCCCGATTATGAGGACCTCAGGCCCCAAGCCCCAGGCCTCAAGCCCCGTTCGACTGGCCGCTTGGAAATAACTGAGAACTCGTATACATTTCCTCTTTTGAGTGGTGCTGCTGGAGTGTATTCATGACCCATCTCACGCCGGAAGCGATTCGCGCGGCGCTTGACGACATCCTGCCTCGAGTCCAGAAACCCACCCGGTATCTGGGGATCGAACGAAACCTCATTCGGAAACCGTGGGACACGACAGCTGTGCGGGTCGCCCTCGCGTTTCCAGACGCCTACGAAATCGGCATGTCGCACCAGGGCACGCGAATTCTCTACCACCTCATCAACCGCCGTCCCGACGCCCTCGCTGAACGCACCTTTGCGCCGATGCCCGATATGGCGGAGGCGTTGCGAGGATCCGGCCTGCCCCTGTTCACTCTGGAGAGCTACCGGTCGGTGGCTGAGTTCGACGTCGTTGGCATTTCACTGCAGTCCGAACTCAACTACATCAACATTCCGTATATGCTCGATCTGGCCGGGATCCCGCGCCGCGCGGCGGACCGGACCGACACCGATCCAATCGTGCTTGGCGGAGGGCCTTGTACGGCGAACCCCGAACCTGTGGCCGACTTCTTTGACGCTATCCTGATCGGCGACGGCGAGGCCGCACTCGACCAGATCCTCGATGTCATCCGCGACAGCCGATCCGAGAGCGCTGGCCGGGCCCTCACGCTGCAACGGCTGACCGCGATCCCAGGGGTCTATGTGCCGATTTTCTACACCTGGCAGACCCCGGCAGAAGGCGAGCCTGCGCGCTGGGAGACCACGGACGAAAACGCGCCATTCCCCGTCAAAAGGGTCTGGGTCGACCGACTCGATCCCGCGGATCAACCGGAATCGGTGATCGTTCCCTTTGCCGATGTCATTCAGGATCGGCTCGGCATGGAGATCATGCGCGGGTGTACCCAGGGTTGTCGATTCTGTCAGGCTGGATACTGGTACCGACCAGTCCGCGAACACGACCCCGAGGTCGTCGCCGACCGTATCGAGCGCCAGGTGAGCGACACTGGATTCGGAGAAGTCGGGCTCCTGAGCCTCTCGACGGCCGACTATTCGCAGGTCGAGCCCCTGGTCTACAACCTGTCCGAAAGGCTCCAAAACCAGAGGGTCTCTGTCAGCTTGCCGTCTTTGCGCGCCGACTCGTTTTCGGTTGGGTTGGCCGACGCCGTGTCTCGGGTCCGCAAATCAGGATTCACCTTTGCCCCGGAGACCGGTTCGGATCGTCTCCGACGCGTCATCAACAAGACGTTCACAAACGCCGACATGGTTCGCGCCGCCGAGTCCGCATTCTCCAAGGGATGGCAGCTGATCAAGGTCTACGCGATGATCGGGCTTCCCACCGAGACCGATGATGATCTCGAGGAGCTGGCCCGCCTGGCCGAGGACATCGTCGCCGCAGGGCGGCGGGTGACCGGCGGTCGAAAGGTCCAGATCAAAGTTTCGGTAGGGTGTTTCATCCCGAAGGCCTGGACACCGTTTCAGTGGCAACCCTTTGCGGGCGTCGCCGAGCTCCACCGGCGTATCGGCTTTCTCAAGCAGCGATTCAAGCGCATCCGCGGCACCAAGCTCACCTGGTCGGACCCCGAGGAATCAGCGCTGGAGTCCATCCTCTCCCGCGGCGGCCGCAATCTGGCCGCGGCGATCGAACGAGCGCACGACCTGGGATCGGTGTTCGACGGGTGGTCCGATCACCTCGATCTCAAAGCCTGGCGACAGGCGCTCGACGACTGTTCGATCGACCTCGAGAAAGAGCTGGGCGGTCGCGAACTGAGCCAATCGCTCCCCTGGGACCTGATCGACGCAGGCTTGCGGAAGGGCTTCCTCAAGGCCGAGTGGCGTCGCGCGCTGCGCGAGGCTGAAACCGAGGACTGCAAGTGGGGGCACTGTTACCGCTGCGGCATCCCCGGCGACGGCGCCGACACCCAGCTAGCCCCCGCCTCTCTGCCGGTTCTCGGAGAACCACTGCCTGATGACGAACGTCCGAAGGTAGCGGCCTACCGTCTGCGGCCCGAGCCTCGTCTGCCTGAGGCCCGCCGTGACCGGCCGCAACCGCCGGTCCATCGCCGCTACCGTTTCACATTTTCGAAGACTGGCGATGCCCGGTTCCTCTCCCATCGGCAGGTCATGGATGCTTTTGAACGGGTCCTGCGAGCGGCCGGTCTGCCGGTGCACTACACGGAGGGCTTCAACCCCCATATCCGGCTGTCGATGGGACCGGCGCTGGCCCTTGGCCACGAAGGCACGGCCGAGATCTTCGACGTCGACTGCACGGCGCCCATCACCACCGTCCACCGCGACCGTGCAAACGAACTTTTGCCTGTGGGAGTGAAGATTCTCGACGCCCGCGCCCTCCTCCCCGGCGCGCCCTCGCTTGGGCGCTTGCTCGATGCGATCACCTACCGGATCGCACCGCGGGTCAATGGGTCGCCATGGCCCGATGCTCCAGACAATCTCGAGGATGGGCTTCGCGATGCCGTTCGAAAGTGGGAGCTGCTCAACGACGGCACACTCTACGTCGAGATCAACGCCCGCCAGGAGACCGGACCTACGGCATCAGTGAAGAAGCTGCTGATCGGTCTCGGCATGAGCGAAGAGGAGGCGGCCCGAGCTCGGGCGACCCGTGAAAGTCTCGTGCTCAAACCACGACAAAAACCCACGGCCAAGGTCCCCGCCGTCTCCGAGGTGGTCTCCGGATGAGCCGTTGGGTCATCCACTCCCGGGGGATGTTCGAAGCCCGCCACGCTCTCACCAGCTACCAGGGGAAAGAGGAATCTCCCCACCATCACCGCTGGGAGGTGGCGATCAGAGTGGGCACAGAGCGCCTCAACGCAGAACACTTCGCCCTCGACTTTCACGCCGTCCACCAAATACTGACCGTCGAGCTCGACGCCCTCGACGGTACGCCGTTGAACGACCATCCAGAGATTGGCTCTCCGTCACCCACCGCGGAGCGAGTGGCCGAAGTGTTGGCCGAACGGATGACACCTCAATGGGCGGCCCTTGGTGGAACCCTGCTCTCGATCAGCGTGTGGGAAGGACCGGATAATCGGGTTGATCTGAACCTCGACCGCTGACGCGCGGCTCGTGGTGAAAGGGAGAAAGGGAGCCCGTCCGCGTCCACCGGACGTGCCGTCTCCGATGATTTTGCGATCGCCCGTCCTCGACATGAGTGGGTATTTCGGGCGCAAATATCTTCGGAGGGGGCACTCACGGGCAACAACGCAGAGAGAATCGGGATGCCGACTCCGGGTGAACGATGGGAGACCAACCTCGTGCGGCGGAGGTGCGATCTTCAATATTGTTTGAATCACGAAACCACGTCGGCAAGGTGATTTGGGCAAACAATGATGAAGGTGGCTCCTCTCGGGAAGCGCGTTCGTAACGGCAGGTTCACTCGAACGCCTGAAAACGGTTCACCTTCGTAACGGAGGCCTTCCCTTCAAGAGATTTCTCCACTCGCTACGCTCGGTCGAAATGACATTCCCTGGATAGGAACATGATAAGGAGCGGGGCTCCTCTGCCTGAAACGATTCAGCCTCCCAACGACTGGGCCACCAACTCGATAACATCGTAGGTCTCAGCCTCTTCCTTTCCGAGCTCATTCTGGGCGTCTGACAGCATCGAGAAACAGTAGGGGCAGGCCACCGCCACGTCGGCCGTGCCGCTGGCTTCGAGCTGGCCAAAGCGCGTCTGGTTGATGCGCTCGCCGAGGTTTTCCTCGAGCCACATCCGGCCGCCGCCCGCTCCGCAACACATCGAGGTCTCGCGGTGCAGTTCGGCCTCGCGGACCTTCATTCCCGGGATGGCCTTGAGGAGGAAACGCGGCGCGTCGTACTCGCCGTTGGTGCGGCCGAGATAGCAGGGGTCGTGATAGGCGAGATCCAGATCTACGCTGCCGGTCAGCTTGACCTTCCCCTTGCGCACCAACTGGGCCACTAACTGCGTCCCGTGCACGACTTCGTAGTGACCTCCGAACTCGGGATACTCGTGGGCCAGGGTGTTGAAGGCGTGCGGGCAGTTGGTGACGATCTTTTTGACCCCATATCCATTCATGGTCTCGATGTTCTGCTGCGCCAGCATCTGGAACAGGTACTCGTTCCCCAACCGTCGGGCGGCATCACCGGTTGATGCCTCTTCGGGGCCAAGGATGGCGATCTTGACACCGGCCGCCTGGAGGATCTTGACCAGTGCCCGGGAAACCTTTTTGCCGTGATCGTCATAGCTCCCCGGGGAACCGACAAAGAACAAATACTCGAAGTCGCCACCCGCTTCCGACGCCAACGGAACTCCGAGGTCGGAGGCCCAGTTCCCACGCTCCTCTGCCGGCAGCTGCCAGGGGTTGCCGTTGACCTCATAGCCGCGGAAGGCCGACTGCGCCTCCTCGGGGAAGTCGGCCTTTTCGAGCACCAGGTTGCGCCGCATCTCTACGAGCTTATCGACATAGCTGATGTCGAGAGGACATGCCTGTTCGCACCAGCGGCAGGTCGTACACGCCCAGATCACATCGGGATCCACGATTGACGGCACCAATTCGGTCGTCGATGAGTGGCTGCCGTCGCCGGGTGAGCCGAGAATCTCTCTTTGTTCGCTGTAGAGCTCGTTGCGGACGGATTTAAGGAAGAGCACCGGCTGCAGCGGTTTGTGGGTCAGCGTAGTGGGACAGAACTCGCGGCAGCGCCCGCACTCGGTGCAGGTGTACATGTCGAGCATCTGTTTCCAGGTGAAATCGGTGATCGTCGAGACGCCGAACGTCGAGTCTTCGTCGATGTTCTCGAGATCCATGCTCGGCAGCTTGCCGGGGGGGTCGAGGTTGGCGAAGAACACGTTGAAGATCGACGTGTAGACGTGGAAGTGTTTCGAATACGGCAGCTCGTTGGCAAAGGCAAACAGAGTGATGAGATGGACCCACCAGCTGAATCCGTAGATGAATTGGAGCATCGCCGGGCCGAGGCTGGCAAATGCCTTCGCCACCATCCCCGAGATCGGGAGGTACGAGCCATCGATCTCCCCGGCCGCAATACGCGCACCCTCCGACGTCAGATCGGTGATCATGAGGATCGCGATGAAACCGATCACAAGCCAGGCGCCCCAGCTCTGAATCACCCGCTCCTTTTTGTGAATGCCGCGCCGCCAGATGGCAAAACAAAGTCCCAGCAGGACCAGCAGTTCGAAAATATCCTTCGAAAACAGATAGGCGTGGCCCATCGGCGAGTCGAGAAGCGGCAGCTCCCAACCGGCGAATAGACCTTCGATAACCATGGTCGCGGTGCGCAGACTGACCGCGAGGAAGCCGTAGAAGATCAGCAGGTGATAGAAACCCGCGATCTTATCGTCAAACATCTTCTTCTGGCCGAAAGCGTAGACCATCATGTGTTTGAAGCGTTCGCCGAGGCGGTCAAACCGGTTGTCGGGCCGTCCGGACCTCAGCAACTGAAAGCGCCGGCTCAGCGACAGGACAACCGCACCGACTCCGACGATTGTGAGAACCCAGAACCAGACGACCCCGGAGATCCCGAGAAACGACCCTGCCGTGGCGTGATGCATGATGTCTCCTTCGCCGATTGCCGGTGAACTGACGCGGTGCGGCAATCTGTGGTGCCGAGTATAGCCGGGAGTCCGGGAAAGGGGGCAAGGGGGAAAGGGAGCGGGGGAGACTTTCTCCTTATCACGTTCGAATAACAATGAATGAGTTTCGACCGAGCGCAAGTTACGGCGAAGTCCGTAGGACGAAGCCAGAAGCGAGTAGAGAAATCTCTTGAAGGGAAGCGCTCCGTGACATTGGTAAGCCGTTTTCGGGCGTTCGAGTGAACCTGCCTTTCATTGCGCGGTTCCCTGGAGGAGCCACCCATCGCATTGTTTGCCCGAGCGGCGTGGGCGGATTGATGAGGTGAGCCCAAACAATGCGATAAATGGCACCTCCGTCGCACGCGAACATCTGCGTTCATCTGCGTGATCTGCGGTTTCTCCGGTTGGGACGATGGGATGGGCTCCCTTTCTCCCTTTCTCCTCTGCCCCCCTTCCCCTCGGGTTACCAAAAACGCGTCTCGGGCACAATGGAAAGGGTGGACCTGTTTCTCGCCGTTATTGCGATCTTTCTTGCCGCCGTCGTTGGATTCGCCGTTCACAGGGCGAGCCTGTGCAATGTGAGGGCCGTGACTGAGCTGCTGTCGACACATCGGGCGCACATGCTGCTGAGTTTTTTAAAGACCGTACTCTGGGTCATCCTGGCGACGTTCATTCTGCAATACGTGTTCCGCGTTGATTCGACGCAGCCCCTCCAGTCCTGGGACATCTCGACTCTCGCCCTCATCGGGGGGTTTGTTTTTGGCGTCGGCGCGGCTATCAACGGCGGGTGCGCGCTCGGAACCCTCGGTCGACTCGGCAACGGCGAGCTCCGAATGCTCCTGACCCTGGTCGGTCTGGGTCTCGGACTGGCGGCTGGCGGTTACAGTCAGATCAGGCATTGGCTTCCATCCCCCGAAAAACCCGAACACGGCACGCACATCCTGGCGGTTCTCAATTCAGTCGGGTTCGCGTTTCTCGCACTGTGGGCGCTTTTGGAACTATTGCGGCTGTGGCGTCATCGCGATCGGGAACTTCCCTGGCACAAACGAATGCTGGGCCCTCGTTACCGTCTCTCGTCGGCAGCGCTGCTGTTGGGCCTGTCCAACGGAGTCATCTACTCCCTGTTCGGACCATGGAGTTACACCCGGACCGCGAGAACAACGGTCAACCAGGTCGTCATGGGCAGACCCGGAGCTGAGACCTTCTACTGGCTGCTCTTTTTCGCAGTTCTCGGTGGGGTGCTGATTTCGAGCCTGACCAGGAGAGGATTCGTTCTTGACTGGCGTCTCAAGGTCGATTGGTTGCGCAATCTGTTCGGAGGAATCCTCATGGGCGTGGGTGTCACCCTGATCCCCGGGGGCAACGACGTGCTGATCCTCCACACCATTCCCGGTGGGTCGCCGCATGCTCTGCCGGCCTATGCGGCGCTTCTGGTGGGCACAGCAGCGGGGCTGATGGTGATCAGGGCGCTGGGTGGTTCTCTGACCAAAGTTGAGTGCACCGGAGACATCTGCCGAATCCGGGCGGCTGACGAGGATTGAAAGGTGCGCGATCGAACGCGGCTGAGGTCAGTCCGTGCTGACCCGGGCCAGCTTTTCGAGCAACGACGAGGTCGGGACACCGGGGTTCAGGGGATCGACCCAGCGCCAAAGCGCCGACGTCGGATCTCGCCGTTCGGCATCAAAAAAAACTGAAATGACATCGATCCGCCGGTGGGTGATGTGGTGGCGAACAACTGCCCCGACTCGCGGCGACGAGATCACGTTGGCCGGCAGCAGATCAGTCGCCGCAGGCACCGCATCGGCCGGGTTTTCGATCTCGATCAAGGGTGGGAGCCACAGCCCTCTGAGAATAGGTCCATCGTCAACCAGCCGCACCAACCACCGACCGTCGTCATCAACACAACAGGCAGCGGTCCACAGGAGATCCACGGTCGCCCGTCGCCGACGCGGGGGCGGGTAATCCAACTGCCGAGATGTCCGGCGCGCCAAACAGTTTGTTGTCATTGGGCACTCCGAACAGCCGGGATCCGCAGGCGTGCAGACAGTCGCACCGAGCTCCATCAAGGCCTCATTGACCTCGCCAGGGTTTTCGTGCTCCATCAGAGAGAGGATCCAGGTTCCGAGACGACGGCGGCCTTCCGCCGACCTCGGATCCACATCGAGCGCCAGGACGCGGGCACCGACCCGCATGGTGTTGCCGTCGAGGACCGGCACCGCTTCATCCCAGGCGAGCGACGCCACGGCTGCCGCTGTGTAGGGCCCGATTCCGGGCAGTTGTTCAAGCTCAGTTGCCGAGGCCGGGAGAGCTCCACCGCTGTCGGCCACCGCTCTGGCCAGCTGATGGAGCATCCGGGCGCGTCGGTAATAGCCGAGCCCGGACCACTCCTCCACGACGTCGTCTTCGCCCGCCGCAGCCAGAGCGGCGAAATCAGGGAACCTCCGAACAAAGGACTCGAACCGCGACACCACTCGATCCACCTGGGTCTGTTGAAGCATGAACTCGCTGACGACGATGTGGTAGGGATCGCGGACATCCTTGCGCCACGGGAGTGTCCGGGCGTGCAGTCGATACCATTCAACGAGAGATTGAGCAGTCATGTCGCCTATCCTATCTCCATTGCAGCTTCGCTATACTGACCGCGGCACTTCAAGGTCGTAACGAAGTGAGGAGGAAGGGCAAAGTCCATGATGGTGGTGGATCGTCAGGTCGAAGATGAGCGCCTGACCGCTCTCATGATCGGCTACCAGAATGGGAGTCTGGATGACTTTGAAGGTTTGTACGCCGCCCTCAAACAACCTCTCCTTCGCTACCTCTGGACCTTTGTCCGGAATCAGACAATCGCCGAAGATCTCCTCCAGGAGACGTTCTTGCAGATTCACCGCGCCCGTCAAACCTATACGCCACCGCGGCCCGTCAGACCGTGGATCTACGCCATCACCCGTCACGTGGCGCTGATGCATCTGCGATCGGGTCGGCGGCGCAAGGAGTTTCTTGCCAACGATGAACTCCCCGAGGTGCCGGTGCCGGCTGAAATGGAGAAACTGGCCGACCACGCCACACTGCACCGGTATCTCGCCGAGCTCCCCCGCGAGGCGCAGGAGGTGTTGATGCTGCACCACCTGATCGGCCTGAGTTTCCAGGAGGTCGGCCAGGTGCTCGGGATTGCCGCAGGCACAGCCAAGGTACGGTCGCATCGTGCGTTGAAGAGCCTCCGTCAACGGCTGGCAGACCAGCAGGGAGGCACCAAGTGACGACACCTTCTCTGCCGGAAAGTCTGCGACGCGCGATCGGCGAGGATCTCCAGCCGGTCCGCCCTCTCCCACCGGTCTGGATGCGGCTGCTAACG
The DNA here is from genome assembly GCA_033791425.1 of Acidobacteriota bacterium. Lineage (GTDB taxonomy): Bacteria > Acidobacteriota > Thermoanaerobaculia > Thermoanaerobaculales > Sulfomarinibacteraceae > Sulfomarinibacter. The sequence goes on along the minus strand of JASJGQ010000331.1, from coordinate 874 downwards.
GCGATCGCTGTCACGGCGACAGGATTGGCCATCGTTATCGTCTTCTTCAAACTGACGCTCCGACCTGATATGGGCCAGATTCCGATGTGGTTGAGCTGGGGTTGCACCGCGGCGCAACTGACAGTCGGAATCGTCCTGATCGGAATGGCCCTCCGCGAAGCAGTGCCGGGGAACGGGGTGCCCTGGGGCGCGGTGAAGTTGGCTGTCGGAACGGGATTCGTGATGCAGATCCTGGTTGGCATCGCAACCTGGATGCACAGCCCGGGAATGCCGTACGTGACAGGCCATGGGTTGGCCACAGGCATCGGATGCGCAACCCACGACATCGCCCTCGGTCTGCCGGCCCTGGCGGTGACGCTGTGGCTGGTTTTTCGCGCCCTGCCTCTGCGCCCCTCTATCGCCGGCCTCCTCGGGGGTTGCGGCGCGGCTGTGACCGCGGATGCCATCAACCACATCGTGTGCCCGATGTCCGACCTGCGCCACGTGCTGGTGTGGCACACCGGCGTCATTTTCGGCCTCATGCTGGTCGGGTGGCTGGCCGGGAAGATCTGGGAAAGGGCACGCTTCGGGCGATCGTAGTTGGGCAGAGGGGCTGAGCGTCAGAGGAGCCGGCTACTCGGAGAAACCGCAGATCACGCAGATGAACGCAGATGTTCGCGTGCGGCGGAGGTGCCATTTATCGCTTTGTTTGGGCTCACCTCGTCAATCCGCCCACACCGCTCGGGCAAACAATGCGATGGGTGGCTCCTCTCGGGGAGCGCGCACTGAAAGGCAGGTTCACACGAACGCCCAAGAGATTTCTCCACTCGCTACGCTCGGTCGAAATGACAGTCTCTTGTATTGATACCTGATCAGGGGCGAGTCTCCCCTGCTC